>CAZRRI010000023.1:0-33290 GCA_964602565.1 uncultured Rhodocyclaceae bacterium
TCATCGGCGGCAGGATGCCCGGCAGCCGTTGCGCCAGCATCGACTTGCCGGTGCCGGGCGGGCCGCTCATCAGCAGGCTGTGGCCGCCGGCGGCGGCGAGTTCCAGCGCGCGCCTGGCCGGCGCCTGGCCCTTGACGTCGGCAAGGTCATGGCCGGTGAAAGTCAGCCGTGGCGACACGCCGCCCGCGTCGAACGGCGCAATGGCCGCCGCGCCGTTCAGGTGGGCGCAGACTTCGAGCAGCGAGTTGGCCGGCAGGATGGTGGCGGAACGCACCAGCGCGGCCTCGGCGGCGTTGGCGGCGGGCAGCACGAAGGCGCGGCGCGAGCCGGCGGCCTCGCCGCACATGGCCAGCGCGCCGCGGATGGCGCGCAGCTCGCCCGACAGCGACAGTTCGCCGGCGAATTCAAAATCGTCGAGCCGGTCGGCCTTGACCTGGCCCGAGGCGGCGAGGATGCCGAGCGCGATGGCCAGGTCGAAGCGCCCCGATTCCTTCGGCAGGTCGGCCGGCGCGAGATTGACGGTGATGCGCCGCGCCGGGAACTCGAAGCGGCTGTTCTGGATGGCGGCGCGCACGCGGTCGCGCGCTTCCTTGACTTCGGTTTCGGGCAGGCCGACGAGCGAGAACGAGGGCAGGCCGTTGGCCAGATGCACTTCCACCATCACCGGCGGCGCGGCCATGCCGTTCAGCGCCCGGCATTGAAGCGTGGCAAGGGACATCGGAGCCGGCCGGAATCGCGGCGGCTAGCCAGCCGCGGCGGTCGCCCGCCGCAAGCGCCCGAGCAGGCCGACGTCGTCACCGGCGATGTGCTCGCTCAGCCAGTCCTCGATCAGCTTGTGCGCCGCGCCGCGCTCTTCCTGCAAGCCGGTCAGCCTGACGACATCCACGGCCCGCTCCATCATGTCGGCATGGGCCTCGATATGGGCGGCGTCCGCTTCGTGCTCGGCGGGCGTGGCGTCGAGCATGCGCATGGCCGCTTCCTCGACCCGGAAGTGATTGTGCATGAGTTCGAGCAGCTCGCCGAGAAACTCGGTGTGGGCGCTCCGGCAATCGATCGCCTCGAGCCTGTCGCATACCTCGCAGCGGCCCTCGCCCGGCACGCAGGCCAGCAAGCCGCGCAGGCGCGCCAGGCGTTCCGCCAGCATCGCGTGCTCGCGCTCGATCTCGTCGATGGCCTGCCTCAACGAGGATGGCAATGGCGTGGCGGCGGGCGCGGCCAGTTCGGTCGACGCTGACATGTTCAGTACCTCCGGGCCCGGTCGGAAACGACGGATCGCTTTTCTCGCATGAGGCGAATAGTATCGCACTGGCGTCCGCTGGCCGGCGGGCGCTTGTGTCACATTTCGTCGCGCAGGAGGTGCCATGCATGCCAAACGCGTCGATCGCGTTGTCAAGCCGCGCTATTCGCTGCGCAAGAGCCTGCTCTGGCTGGTCGCCGCCTGCATCCTGCCGGCGGTCAGCGTTTCGGTGAGCCTGGCCATCGCCCATTACCGCTTGCAGCGCGAGCAGATCCACCACGGCACGGTGATGCTGGCGCGCCAGGTCGCCGCCGAGCTCGACCGCGAACTGGCCGGCATCGAATCCGGCCTGCGCGTGCTGGCCACCTCGGACGATCTGATCGGCGGCGACCTCGTCGCCTTCCATGCCCGCGCCCGCGACGCGCTGGCCTCGCAGGTCGTCCAGAACTACGTGCTGCTGGACCGTCTGGGCCGCCAGGTCCTGAACACCCATCTCCCGCCGGGCGAGCCGCTTCCGGCGACCGGCACGCCGCCGGCGATCGCCCGCATCTTCGTCACCGGCGTCCCGGCGCTCTCCGACCTGTTCATCGGCCCCGTCGCCGGCGAGCCCCTGGTGGCGCTGGGGGTGCCGGTGTTCCGCGACGGCGAGATCGTCCATGCGCTGGCCATGGGCATGCGGCCGGCGGTCATCGCCTCCATCCTCGAACACCAGAAGCCGCCGGCGGGCTGGACCATCACGGTGCTCGACGGCGCCGGCGAAATCATCGCCGCCACCGCCCACCCGCGCGGCGGCCGCGCGCATCCCGCCTTGCGCGAGGCGATCGCCGCCGCGCCGGAGGGATTGCTCGAAGTGCGCGGGGACCGCGGCGCGGCCATCATCACTTCGTACAGCCGGTCATCGGACTGGTCGTGGTCGATCGCCGTGGGCGTGCCCAAGGCGGTGCTCGAGCAGCGGCTGTTCTGGGTGGTCTTCCGCGTCGGCTTCGGCACCGTCGCCGCGCTGGGCCTCGGCCTGTGGCTGGCGGCCGGCATCGTCCGGCGCGTCACGGCGTCGGTGCACGATCTCAACGACGCCGCGCTGGCGGTGGCCAAGGGCGAGGCGGTCACGCTGCCCGAGGTGCAGCTGGCCGAGGCGGAAGCGGTGGGGGCGGCCATCCTGGAGGCCTCGCGCACCATGGCGACGGTGCAACGACAGGCCTATCACGATCCGCTGACGGGGCTGGCCAATCGCGCCCTGTTCGAGGACGCCTTCGCGCGCCAGCTGGCATTGTCGGAGCGGGCCGGCAGTCCGTTCGCGGTGCTCGCCATCGACCTGGACGAATTCAAGGCGGTGAACGATCAACTGGGTCACGCGGCCGGCGACGCCGTGCTGCGGGAGGCCGCCCAGCGCATCACCAGCACCCTGCGCGCCTCGGATCTGGCGGCGCGCATGGGCGGCGACGAGTTTTCCGTGCTGCTGGCCGATTCCAGCCGCGACGATGCCGTGCAGACCGCCGAACGGCTGGTGGCGGTGCTGTCGCAATCCTATCCCGGCGTCTCGACGCCCGTGTCGGCGAGCGTCGGCATCGCCGTCTATCACGCGCAGGCGAAGCCGGCGAACCTGCTCGATACCGCCGATCGCGCCTTGTATCAGGCCAAGGGAGCGGGGAAGAAACGCGCCGTGCTCGGCGTCGAGCCGGGTTAGCCGCCGGGCGGGGCGGCATCGCGCCGGCCCGCGCCGGCCTCGATCTCCGCGATCCGTTTTTCCAGCGCCGCCAGGCGTTCGCGCGCCCTCGCCAGCGCCTCGCGCTGGAGATCGAATTCCTCGCGCGTGACCAGATCGAGCCGGCCCATGGCCGAAGTCAGCAAGGCGCGCAGATTGCGTTCGAGATCCCTGGCGGGTGTCGCGGCGGCCAGCGCGGAAACGCGTCGGGCGAGTTCATCGAGCGGCTTGGTGTCGATCATGGCGAGGCCCCGGATTCGGGAAGGACACGGCCAGCGAAAGTCAGCCGTGGTGGCGCGCCGATGTTAGCACGCGGCTTCGACGCGGAACCCGCACCGATACGGTGCGGCTCGCCCGTTTCCTGGTCCGCCGTAGTGCGCGAACAGGGCGTGAATGCGCCCACTCCACCGTAACCAACTGTTGTCAAATGATTATCTGACTTGGCACGCTCCCTGCACTACTGAATGCGTCACTTTTCACTCATGTCAGGAGAGCCACCATGCGCAAGACCCTCATCGCCGGCACGGCCATCGCCCTCGCCGGCGCCTTCGCCGTTGCCGCCCCCGCGACCGCCGAGGAAGCCGCGCCGGCCGCCGCCGCGCCCGCCCCGTTCACCGGCAACTTCACGCTGGCGTCGGAATACCTCTATCGCGGCATCGGCCAGACCAACCGCAAGCCGGCCGTGCAGGGCGGCTTCGACTACGCGCACGCCAGCGGCCTGTACATCGGCGTCTGGGGCTCGAACATCTCCTGGCTGTCCGACCAGCCGGGCGACATCAGCTCGGGCGTCGAGATCGATGTCTATGGCGGCTACAAGGGCGGCCTCGGCGCCGATGCCAGTTATGACCTCGGCGTGCTGCGCTACAACTATCCGGGCAGCTACCCGCGCGGCTTCGTCGATGCCGACACCACCGAGGTTTATGCCGGCCTGGGCTGGAAGTGGCTGTCGGCCAAGTACTCGCACACCGTGTCGAAGCATATCTTCGGTTGGTTCGGCGCCGACGGCGAGAAGACGCGCGGCAGCGGCTACCTGGAACTGAACGCCACGTTCGACCTGGGCGACGGCTGGGGCCTGACCGGCCACGCCGGCCGCCAGCGCATCAAGCGCTTCGGCGACGCCTCCTACACGGACTGGAAGATCGGCGTGACCAAGGACATCGGCCTCGGCACGGTCGGCCTGGCCTATGTCGACACCAATGCCGACGGCGGCGCCGGCGAGCCTTACCGCAACGCCCACGGCAAGGACCTGGGCAAGGCCCGCCTGCTGCTGAGCTTCGGCAAGACCTTCTAACGCAACCACGAGGAGCCGACATGAAACTGGTCACCGCCATCATCAAGCCCTTCAAGCTCGACGAGGTGCGCGAAGCGCTCGCCGTCGTCGGCGTGCAGGGCATCACCGTCACCGAGGTCAAGGGTTTCGGCCGCCAGAAGGGCCACACCGAGCTGTACCGGGGCGCCGAATACGTCGTCGATTTCCTGCCCAAGGTGAAGCTCGAGGCCGCCATCCGCGACGAGCTGCTCGACCAGGCCGTCGAGGCGATCGAGAAGGCCGCCAGCACCGGCAAGATCGGCGACGGCAAGATCTTCGTCTTCGAGCTCGAACAGTGCATTCGCATCCGCACGGGTGAAACCGGCGCGGCCGCGCTTTAAGGAGAACGCTCATGGAAACTACCGCCAGCGCGATCGCGCTGCTCCCCAACAAGGGCGACACGGCCTGGCTGATGGTCGCCACCACCTTCGTCATGCTGATGTCCATCCCCGGCCTGGCGCTGTTCTACGGCGGCCTGGTGCGCACCAAGAACATGCTGTCGGTGCTGATGCAGGTGTTCACCATCTTCTCGCTGATCGGCGTGCTCTGGGCAATCTATGGTTACAGCATCGCCTTCACCGAGGGCAACGCCTTCTTCGGCACCTTCGACAAGCTGTTCCTGGCGGGCGTCACGCCGGAATCGGTCGCCGCCACCTTCAGCAAGGGCGTGGTGATTCCCGAGTTCGTCTACATCGCCTTCCAGGGCGCCTTCGCCGCCATCACCGTCGGCCTCATCGTCGGCGCCTTCGCCGAGCGCGTGAAGTTCTCGGCCGTGCTGCTGTTCGCCGTCCTCTGGTTCAGCTTCAGCTACCTGCCGATGGCGCACATGGTCTGGTACTGGGCGGGCCCGGACGGCTACACCAGCGCCGAGGCCGCCGAGAAGCTCAACGCCACGGCCGGTTGGCTGTTCCAGAAGGGCGCGCTCGACTTCGCCGGCGGCACGGTGGTGCACATCAACGCCGCCATCGCCGGACTGATGGGCGCCTACATGGTCGGCCGCCGCGTCGGCCTGGGCAACGTCGCCATGGCACCGCACTCGCTGACCATGACCATGATCGGCGCCTCGCTGCTGTGGTTCGGCTGGTTCGGTTTCAACGCCGGCTCGGCGCTCGAAGCCAACGGCGCCGCCGCGCTGGCCCTGGTCAATACCTGGCTGGCCACCGCCTGCGCGGCGCTGTCCTGGATGATGACCGAATGGCTGATCAAGGGCCGGCCCTCGCTGCTGGGCGCCGCCTCCGGCGCCGTCGCGGGGCTGGTGGCGATCACCCCGGCGGCCGGCTTCGTCGGCGTCGCCGGCGCGCTGGTGATCGGCTTGGCGGCGGGCGTGCTCTGCCTGTGGGGCGTCAATGGCCTGAAGAAGCTCCTCAAGGCCGACGATTCGCTCGACGTGTTCGGCGTCCATGGCGTCGGCGGCATCCTCGGCGCCCTGCTGACCGGCGTCTTCGCCGCCCCCAGCCTCGGCGGCACGGGCATCTATGACTATGTCGCCAATGCCGTCGCCCCGGACTACGACATCGTCGGCCAGGTCGTCACCCAGGCCACGGCCGTCGCCACGACCATCGTCTGGTCCGGAATCGTGGCTTTAGTTTGCTACAAGGTTGTCGATATCACGGTTGGATTGCGCGTCAGCGAGGACGAAGAGCGCGAAGGCCTGGATATCGCCTCCCACGGCGAATCGGCCTACCACTACTGATCCGTTCGCGGCGATGCTGTGAGTCTCCTCCTCCGAGATTGTCTCGGTTCAGGGCGCCCCCCGGGCGCCCTTTTTCTTTCCTCTTGCCTGTGAAAACCGGAAACCGGGTTCAGCTCAGACCATGTTTTCTCGTTTCTAATTTTTTCTTGTGTCGGCTTGCCACGCCATATAAAAGCATTTATTTGGCGCGACATCAGTATTGTGCGCCAGATAAAATGGCGCGATACTCTGTCGCGCGACAAATAAGGAGGCGCCATGCCAAAAGTGATTCGATCAGAGGAGTTCGACCAGATAGCCGGGGTCGTCGGTCGATTTCCTGACGGCGCAGGGCTCGATGAGATATCGGCAGCCATGGGCCAGGGACTGTCGCGGCGGACGCTTCAGCGCCGCCTTGCCGATTTGATTGCCAAGGGACGTGTCACAGGCGGGCGAGAGCAGAAGTCGTTCAAGTATCGGCTTGCGCCCATCCCGGGCATTCTGGAAGTTGCGCTTCCTGGTGTTCAAGTCGAGGCGCGAGGCGAGGTCTATGTCCCGACCTCTCCCGAGGGTGCAAAGATCAAGGTCTACGTGCGCCAGCCAATCCAGGGGCGCCGCCCCGTCGGCTACAACATCGAATTCCTGGAGGCTTATCGGCCGAACAAAACGTGGTACCTACCCGACAAATTGCGCGGGCAGCTACACATTCTGGGACGATCCCCGGCCGATCAGGCACCGGCCGGCACTTTCGCCCGCGACATCCTGAACCGCCTGCTGATCGATCTGTCCTGGGCGTCGTCGCGCCTGGAAGGCAACACCTACAACCGGCTCGACACGGAACGTCTGATCCGGTTTGGCGAGGCCGCCGAAGGCAAGGATGCAATCGAGACCCAGATGATCCTGAACCACAAGACGGCCATCGAGTATCTCGTCCATGATGCCGGGCGCTTGGCGGTGAATGCGGAAACCGTCATCGCCGTTCACGCGCTCCTGTCCGATGGCCTGCTTGCCGACCCGATGGCGTGCGGCAGGTTGCGCAACCGGGCGGTCGAGATCGGAGGCAGCGTTTATCTGCCAATTGCGCTCCCGCAGCGCATCGAGGAATTGTTCGGCATCGTGCTCGCCATGGCTGCTGAAATCGAAGACACCTTCGAGCAGGCCTTCTTCCTGATGGTGCATCTGCCCTATCTCCAACCGTTCGAGGACGTGAACAAGCGGGTGTCCCGCCTGGCGGCCAATATTCCGCTGATCAGGAACAACCTGAGCCCGCTGTCGTTCATCGACGTGCCGGAACGCGCTTATCTCGACGCACTGCTGGGCGTTTACGAACTGAACCGCATCGAGCTGTTGCGCGACGTGTTCGTCTGGGCTTACGAGCGTTCCTGCCAGCAGTACGTGGCGGTCAGAAGCCAGCTCGTCCCCCCCAATACGTTCAGGCTGCGCTACCGGACCGCGCTGGCTGAAGCAGTTTGTTCCATCGTCCGGGGCGGTCTGCCGGCAACGGTGGAGGCAATTCGTCGGTCGATACCCGCATCGGTCGCGCCAGACGATCAGGAAGGCTTTGCCAAGCTTGTCCTGGATGAGTTCAAGGCCATGCACGCCGGCAACGCCGTCCGCTTTGGCTTGCGTCCACTGGAGTTCGAGGCGTGGAAGCAGCGGCATCGCAACGCATGAGGTCTCCGCGCATGCGGACGCCGGGTCAGCGGAACACGACGGTCTTGTTGCCGTGCACCAGCACGCGGTCCTCGAGGTGGTAGCGCAGGCCGCGCGCCAGCACGGTCTTCTCGATGTCCTTGCCGTAGCGGACCATGTCGTCGGGCGAATCGGAGTGGTCGATGCGGATCACGTCCTGTTCGATGATCGGCCCCTGGTCCAGTTCCTCGGTGACATAGTGGCAGGTCGCGCCGATCAGCTTGACGCCGCGCTGCCAGGCCTGGTGGTAGGGCTTGGCGCCGACGAAGCTGGGCAGGAAGGAATGGTGGATGTTGAGAATCCGCCCCGGGTAGGCGGCGCACAGCTCGGGCGAGAGGATCTGCATGTAGCGGGCGAGCACGATGGTGTCGGCGCGCACCTCGTCGATCAGCCTGTGCATCTCCGCGTAGGCCTTCGGTTTGTTTTCGGGCGTGACCGGCACGTGGTGGAACGGGATGCCGTGCCACTCGACGAAGCCCTTGAAGGTGTCGTGATTGGAAATCACGCAGGGAATCTCGATGTCGAGTTCCCTGGCCTGCCAGCGCGCCAGCAGGTCGTAGAGGCAGTGCTCCTGCTTGCTGACCAGCACGACGACGCGCTTCTTCACCGCGCTGTCGGTGATCTTCCAGTCCATCTGCAATTCGTCGGCGACGGGCTTGAAGCGCTCGCGCAGCTCGGCCAGCATGAAGGGCAGCGAGTCGGCCTTGACCTCGATCCTCATGAAGTAACGACCGGCCTCGTCATCGGCATGGAAGCTCGATTCGAGTATCCAGCCCCGGTGCTCGGCGAAGAAGCCGGTGACGCGGGCGATGATGCCGGTGCGGTCCGGGCAGGAGGCCGCCAGCGTGTAATAGCGGTCGCGATGCATGTCAGATGCTTGCCGAGGCTTCGTCGATGGCGGCGCGCAATTCGGGGTAGGTGTTGGTGACCTTGAACTGCGGGAATTCGCGGATCACGTTCTCGGGCGCGTGGAACAGGATGCCGGCGTGCGCCTCGGCGAGCATGGCCGTGTCGTTGTACGAATCGCCGCCGGCGATCACCTTGAAGTTGAGTTCCTTGAAGCGCTTGACCGATTCCTTCTTCTGGTTCGGCATGCGCAGGTGGTAATTGACCAGGAAACCCTGGTCGTTCGCTTCCAGCTTGTGGCAGAACAGCGTCGGCATGCCGAGCTGGCGCATCAGCGGCATGGCGAATTCGTAGAAGGTGTCGGAAAGGATCACGACCTGGAAATCCTCGCGCAGGGCGTCGAGAAACGCCTTCGCGCCGGGCAGCGGGCCCATGTCGGCGATGACCTTCTGGATGTCGGGCAGGCCCAGCTTGTGCCGGGAGAGCAGGTCCAGCCGGTACTTCATCAGCTTGTCGTAGTCGGGCTCGTCGCGCGTGGTGCGGCGCAGTTCGGGGATGCCGGTGCGCTCGGCGAATTCGATCCAGATTTCCGGGACCAGCACGCCTTCGAGGTCGAGGCAGACGAGTTGCACGGCAATACTCCCAGCACGAAAGGGGTGATTTTACTCGACGGCCATGGCTTCAAGGCGCCCCAAGCACTTCAAGGCGCTTCCAGCGCTTCGTGGATTTCCAGCCAGCGCGTCTCGGCGGCCTCGATCAGTTCCGCGAGTTCCGCCTGGCGCTGGTTCAGGCGCTCCATGCGTTCGCGGTCCGGCGCGGCGTAGAGCGCCGGGTCGGCGAGCTGCCCGTCGACCCCCGCCCGCTCGGCCTGCCAGCCGGCCAGTTGCTTCTCCAGTTTCTCCGCTTCCTTTTGCAGCGAGCGGCGTTCCGCCACGGCTGACTTTCGCGCCGCCGCCTCGGCCATGCGCGCCTGCTTGCCGGCGGCCTTTTGCGCGGCCTCCTCCGGCGCCGGCGCCCGCTCGGCGCTGCGCTGCCGGGCCAGCCAGGCGGCGTAGTCGTCGAGATCGCCGTCGAAGGGCGTCGCCCGGCCGTCGGCCACCAGCCAAAGTTCGTCGCAGGTGGTGCGCAGGAGATGCCGGTCGTGCGAGACGACGACCACGGCCGCCTCGATCTCCTGCAGGGCCAGCGTCAGCGCCTCGCGCATTTCGAGGTCGAGGTGGTTGGTCGGCTCGTCGAGCAGCAGCAGGTTGGGCCGCGTGCGGATCAGCAGCGCCAGCACCAGCCGCGCCTTCTCGCCGCCGGAGAAGCGGCCGCAGGGCGCATTCACCATGTCGCCGCGGAAATCGAAGCCGCCGAGGTAGTCGCGCAGTTCCTGCTCCCGCGTGCCCGGCTCCGCGCGCACGAGGTGCTGGAGCGGCGATTCGTCGGGGCGCAGCTGTTCGACCTGGTGCTGCGCGAAGTAGCCGATGACGAGGTTGCGCCCTTCCCTGCGCTGGCCGCCGAGCGGCTTCAGCTCGCCGGCGAGCAGCTTGACCAGGGTCGACTTTCCCGCGCCGTTGCGTCCCAAGAGGCCGACGCGGCTGCCCGGCCGCAGCGTCAGCACCAGGCGGTCCAGCACCGGCGTGTCGCGGTAGCCGACCGCCGCCTGGTCGAGCAGCAAGAGCGGATCGGACATGCCGGCCGGTTCGGCGAAGCGGAAGGAGAACGGCGTGTCGACATGCGCCGGGGCGATTTCCTCCATGCGCGCCAGCGCCTTCAGCCGGCTCTGGGCTTGGCGTGCCTTGGTCGCCTTGGCGCGGAAACGGTCGATGTAGGCATGCAGGTGGGCGACCTCGCGCTGCTGCCTGGCGTACATCGATTGCTGCGCCGCCAGCCGCGCGGCGCGGGCGCGCTCGCAGGCCGAATAGTTGCCGGTGTAGAGCGTCATGCGCCGGCTCTCGATGTGCAGGATGTTGCCGACCACGGCGTCGAGGAAATCGCGGTCGTGCGAGATCATGATCAGCGTGCCGGGATAGCTCTTCAGCCAGCCTTCCAGCCAGAGCACGGCGTCGAGGTCGAGGTGGTTGGTCGGCTCGTCGAGCAGCAGCAGGTCCGAGCGCGCCATCAGCGCCTTCGCGAGATTCAGCCGCACCCGCCAGCCGCCGGAGAAGTCCGCCACCGGCCGCGCGAAATCGGCATCGGTAAAACCAAGGCCGTGCAGCAGTTCGGCCGCGCGCGCCCTGGCCGCGTAGCCGCCGATCTCCTGCAGGCGGCCGTGGAGCAGCGCGATCTGTTCGCCGTCGTGCGCCTCCTCGGCCAAAGTCAGCCGTCGCTCCACGCCGCGCAATTCCTCGTCGCCATCGAGCGTGAATTCGAGCGCGGCTTCGGGCAGCGCCGGCGTCTCCTGGCTAACATGGGCGATCGCCCAGGCGGCGGGCATTTCCAGGTCGCCGGCCTCGGCGTGCAGCTCGCCGCGCACGAGCGCGAAGAACGAGGACTTGCCGCAGCCGTTGGCGCCGGTCAGGCCGACTTTCCAGCCGGGATGGATCTGCAGGGAAGCGCCCTCGATCAGCGGCTCGCCGCCGCGCGCGAGCATGAGGTTGCGAAGTTGGATCATGGGTTAGGATTCAAGCATGAATGCCACCGAAAAACCCCGCCGCGCCCCCGAAAAACCCGCCCGCGACATCGCCGCGCGCGGCCAGGTGTTCACGCCGCCCGCCATCGTCGAGCGCATGCTCGCGCTGATCCGCAACAAGGGCCGCATCCTCGAACCGGCCTGCGGCGACGGCGCCTTCGTCGCCCGCATCCCGCCGCATTACCCGGACGTCGTGGCCATCGAGATCGATCCGAAGCATTGTCCCGGCGGCGCCCTCAACGCCGATTTCTTCACCTATCCGGAAGTCGAGAAGTTCGACACCATCATCGGCAATCCGCCTTACGTGAAGGCGCGCGACATCCTGCCCACGACGCGCCGCCACTTTTCGACGCAACTGCTCGACGGCCACGCCAACCTGTACCTGCACTTCATCGAAAAGTGCGTGCGCCACCTCAAGCCCGGCGGCGAGCTGATCTTCATCACGCCGCGCGACTTCCTCAAGGCGACCGGCGCGGCGCGGCTCAACACCTGGCTGTTCGACCAGGGCACCATCACGGATTTCGAGGATCTCGGCGACTCGCGCGTCTTCGAGGATGTGACGCCCAACTGCGCGATCTGGCGCTTCGAGAAGGGCAACATGAGCCGGCGTCTGACCGACCGCCGCCGCTCGGTGTGCACGGCCGGCCAGATCATGTTCACCCACGGCATCTACAGCGTGCCGCTCAGGAGCGTGTTCTCGGTCAAGGTCGGCGCGGTCTCGGGCGCGGACGACATCTTCGCCAACGCCGAACTCGGCAACGCCGACTTCGTCTGCTCGAAGACCGCGCAGACCGGCGAATTGCGGCGCATGATTTTCGATGCTCCGTTGCCGTACCTCGAACAATTCAAGGAGCGCCTGCTGGCGCGCCGCGTGACGAAATTCGACGAGCACAACTGGTGGAAATGGGGCCGCCGCCACCATGTCTCCGATGCGCCGCGCATCTACGTCAACCAGAAGACCCGCCAGCCGCGGCCCTTTTTCCTCGACGACTGCAGGAACTACGACGGCTCCATCCTCGCGCTGTTCCCGCATCGAACCGACCTCGACGCCGGCGTGTTGCGACAACTGACTTTGCAGCTCAACGAGGTCGACTGGCACGAGCTGGGCTTCGTCTGCGACGGCCGCTTCCTGTTCGCCCAGCGCAGCCTGGAGAACGCGCTGCTGCCCGAGGACTTCGCCGCCTATGAGGTCGAGGGGCTCGTCTAGCCGATCGTGTAATAAACTCGCCCGATGGTTCCGCATCTCACCACCGCCCTCGCCGGCCCGCTGCTCGAACTCGAACGCCGTTTCCTCGAAGCCGAAACCACCATCGAACGCTGGCTGCGCGGCCAATGGCTCGACCACACGCCGCCGTTCTATGCTTCGGTCGACCTGCGCAACGCCGGCTTCAAGCTGGCGCCGGTCGACACCAATCTCTTTCCCGGCGGCTTCAACAACCTGAACCCGGCCTTCCTGCCGCTTTGCGTCCATGCCGCGCAGACGGCAATCGAGAAGATCTGCCCGGAAGCCAAGAATCTGCTGCTGGTGCCCGAGAACCACACGCGCAACCAGTTCTACCTGACGAACGTGGCGCGGCTGGCCGCCATCCTGCGCCACACGGGCCTCGACGTGCGCGTCGGCTCCCTGCTGCCCGAGATCGCGGCGCCGACCACACTCGACCTGCCCGACGGGCAGACGCTGACGCTGGAACCGCTCAGGCGCCTGGGGCCGGGCGGCCGGCGGCTCGGCCTGGACGGCTTCGACCCGTGCGCGGTGCTGCTCAACAACGACCTCTCGGCCGGCGTGCCGGACATGCTCCGGGACTTGCACGAGCAGTTCCTCATTCCGCCGCTTTCCGCCGGCTGGCACGTGCGCCGCAAGTCGCGCCACTTCGCCGCCTATCACGAAGTGGCGCTCGCCTTCGCGCGGGAGATCGGCATCGATCCGTGGCTCATCGATCCCGAGTTCGAGGTCTGCGGCCAGATCAATTTCCATGAGCGCACCGGCGAGGAGTGCCTGACCGCGCAGGTCGATACCCTGCTCTACCGCATCCGCGCCAAGTATCGCGAGAACGGCATCGACCGCGAGCCCTTCGTCATCGTCAAGGCCGACGCCGGCACCTACGGCATGGGCATCATGACCGTCAAGGACGCCAGCGAGGTGAAGGATCTCAACCGCCGCCAGCGCAACAAGATGGCGGTGGGCAAGGAAGGCTTGCAGGTCACCGAGGTGATGATCCAGGAAGGCGTGCCGACCGTCGAGCGCGTCGCCGCCGGCACCGCCGAGCCGGTGGTGTACATGATCGACCGCTACGTGGTCGGCGGCTTCTACCGCGTCAATACCCAGCGCGGCGTCGACGAAAACCTCAACGCGCCCGGCATGCGTTTCGAGCCGCTGGCCTTCGACACCGGCTGCACCCTGCCCGACCAAGCGCAGGCGCCCGACGCGCCGCCGAACCGCTTCTACGCCTACGGCGTCGTCGCGCGGCTGGCGCTGCTGGCCGCGGCCATCGAGCTGGAGCGGAGCGAGACCTCAGGCGCCTAGCGCCATCACGTCGTCCTGAATCTCGGCGTACTCGTTCCGCGTGATGCCGAGATAGTCGAGCACCATGTCGCCATGAAGCTCCCATTGGCTGTCCTGGCGCATGCGCAGCATCGTGTCGTTGAGGTGTTCGGCGAGGAAATTGATGGCGACGAGCGTATGCGCGAGCGGCACGGTGCCGCCCTTGTCGTTGATCATGTCGATATCATGATGATGCAGGATCGACTGGCAGATGGCGTCGGACAATCCCCACGAACGCGCCACCATGTAGCCGACCGTGGCGTGATTGGTGCCGTGCCGCTCGTCCTCGACGGCCGGCATCGGCCGGTCGTCGCCCGCCGCGAGCTTCAGCGTGTCGCGGTATTCGGGGAAGCGCTGCATCAGGATGGGAATGCCGCAATCGCGGAACAGGCCGAAGGTGTAGGCCTCGTCGCGCGGCGTCTTGGGCAGGATGGAGCACAGGTAGGCATTGATCGACGCGACCTTTTCGGCGCTGTCCCAGAAGCGTTCCAGGTTCTGGCCGGCGCCGACCGCATTGCGCAGCATCAGGCCGGTGACGATGTTGCGAACGTTGCGCATGCCCAGCAGCTGCACCGCCTGCGTGACATTGCCGATTTTCGACCGCAAAGCGAACAACGGCGAGTTCAAGGTCTTCAGCACGGCGGCGGAAATGCCGACGTCCTTGCCGACCAGCGCCGCGACCGCCCGGATATCGGGCTCGGGACCGCCCAACTCCCGGTCGAGCTCGATCAGCAGCGCCGGGCGCGGCGGAATCGTGATTTGCTTGAGCAACTGTTCGATGTTTTCCCGGGGGACTTCCGTGGACATCATTCATCCTCGACGTGACCGGCCCCGGAGCGGCCGGCCCCGGCGGCGGGCCGGGACGCCGGGCGGAGCTAGCGGGGTGCCGTGTGGAAACTACCCAAAGGTCATTATTATGCACGCCCATGCCCCCGTTGTGGCGGCCGGTGCCGCGAGAATCGGCAAGTGGCGGCAGGCCGGCGGCTACGCCACCTCACCCCCGACGTAGAACCAGCGCCCGTCCTCGCGCACGAAGCGGCTGATCTCGTGCAAACGCCGGGCGCGGCCGTTGACCTTGTAGCGGGCGACAAACTCGACGACGGCGTGGTCGGCATCCGTCTGCTCGTGGCGTTTCACCTCCAGCCCGAGCCACTTGGGAGGCGTATCGCGGGCAAGGCCGAGCTCCCCCGGCCGGGTCGAGGGGTGCCAGGTGGCCAGCAGATAGTCTTCGCGCAACAGCCCGTAGGCGGTGTAGCGCGAGCGCATCAGCGCTTCGGCGGTCGGTGCCGCTTCGCCGTCGAGGTGGCGGCCACAGCACGGGGCCAGGGGTCTCCCGCTGCCGCAGGGGCAGGGCGTGGCGTTCGCGGTGTTGCGTTGCGCGGTCTTGCGTTGCATGCGCCGATGCTAGAGCCTGTTCACAAGATTGTGAACGGCCCTGGCGGAGCGGGCGGCGAATATACTCGCCGCCGATGAGCACACCGACTCCCGGCCCGCTGGTTCCGCTGCTGGCCACCGCCTTCGCGGCCCGCGCCGATCTCCTGAACCGGCTTCACGCCGAGCGGACCGACGCCTGCCGGCTGTTCCACGGCACGGTGGAGGGACGCCCGGGCCTGACGGTCGATCGCTACGGCGACCTGCTGCTGGCGCAGAGTTTCCACCAGCCGCTGGCGCCCGACGACCTCGCCGCGCTGGAGGGCTACTACCTCGGCGTGTCGCCGGGACTGACTTTGGTCTACAACGACCGCAGCGGCGCCCATTCGCGCATTCTCAATCCGCTGCCGCCGGAGCGCATGGCGGCGGCGATGCTGCCCCGCGTGGCGCACGAGATGGGTGTCGGCTATCGCATCCAGGCGCGCCACGACGGCCAGGACCCGTGGCTGTTCCTCGACCTGCGCGCCGGCCGCCGCTACGTCATGTCGCACGCCCGCGACAAGTCGCTGCTCAACCTGTTCGCCTACACCTGCGGCGTCGGCATCGCCGCGGCCAGCGCAGGCGCGCGTTTCGTGATGAACGTCGATTTCGCCGAGAGCAGCCTCGCGGTCGGCCGCGACAACGCCCGGCTCAACGAGTTGCGCTTCAGGCCGCGCTTCATCAAGAGCGACGCCTTCGCCGCGCTGCGCCAGCTTGCCGGCATCGGCCAGCCGGAGCGGGTGCGCGGCAAGCGCATGCCGCCGTTTCCGAAGCTCGACGCCCAGACGTTCGACATGGTGTTCCTTGATCCGCCTCGCTACGCCAAGAGCCCGTTCGGCGTGGTCGATCTGGTCAACGATTATCCGGCGCTGTTCAAGCCGGCGCTGCTGTGCACCGCCGAGGGCGGTACGCTGATCTGCTGCAACAATGTCGCCGAGGTCGATCGCGATGCCTGGCTCGACCAGCTCCAGCGCAGCGCGCGCAAGGCGGGCCGCGCCATCCGCGACGTCGAGTGGATCATGCCCGAGGCCGACTTCCCCAGCCTCGACGGCAGGCCGCCGCTGAAAATGGCGGCGCTGGCGGTCTGAATGCTGCGGCTCACCGAACTCAAGCTGCCGCTCGACCACGCCGAAGCGGACCTGAAGGCGGCGATCCTCGCGCGGCTGGGCATCGGCGCCGCGGACCTCGCCGGCTACACGATCTTCCGGCGCGGCTACGACGCGCGCAGGAAATCCGACATCCACTTCATCTACACGGTCGACGTCGAACTCGCGCAAGAGTCAGCCGTGGCGGCACGCCACCGCGACGATCCGCGGCTGCGTCCGACGCCGGACATGCGCTATCGCTTCGTCGCCCAGGCGCCGGCCGGATTCACCAACCGCCCGGTGGTGATCGGCGCCGGGCCCTGCGGCCTGTTCGCGACGCTGATCCTGGCGCAAATGGGCTTCCGGCCCATCCTGCTCGAACGCGGCAAGGAAGTGCGCGAGCGGACCAGGGACACCTGGGGCCTGTGGCGGCAGGGCAGGCTCGACCCGGAATCGAACGTGCAGTTCGGCGAGGGCGGCGCCGGCACCTTCTCGGACGGCAAGCTGCACAGCCAGATCAAGGACCCGGGCCATCGCGGCCGCAAGGTGCTGGAGGAGTTCGTCGCCGCCGACGCGCCGCCCGAGATCCTGTATGTCAGCAAGCCGCACATCGGCACCTTCCGGCTGGTGCGCGTGGTCGAGAACATGCGCCGGACGATCGAGTCGCTGGGCGGCGAGATCCGCTTCCAGAGCCGTGTCGCCGACTTCGACATCGAGCGCGACACCGATGGAGAGAAACGCGGCCAAGGCCGCGTGCGCGGCGTGGTGCTGGCCGGCGGCGAGCGCATCGCGGCGGATCATGTCGTGCTGGCCATCGGCCACAGTGCGCGCGATACCTTCAAGCTGCTCCACGAGCGCGGCGTGCATCTGGAAGCCAAGCCGTTCTCCATCGGCGTGCGCATCGAGCATCCGCAGACGTTGATCGACCGTGCCCGGCTCGGCGCCGCCGCCGGCCATCCGCTGCTCGGCGCCGCCGACTACAAGCTGGTGCATCACTGCGGCAACGGCCGCTCGGCCTACAGCTTCTGCATGTGCCCGGGCGGCCAGGTGGTGGCGGCGGCCTCGGAGCCCGGCGGCGTGGTCACGAACGGCATGAGCCAGTATTCGCGCGCCGAGCGCAACGCCAACGCGGCGCTGGTGGTCGATGTCGGGCCGAAGGACTTTCCCGGCGACGCGGCGAAAAATCCGCTGGCCGGCATCGAGTTCCAGCGCCGGTGGGAGGAAGCGGCGTTCAAGGCCGGCGGCGAGAGCTACGCCGCGCCGGCGCAGAAGGTCGGCGACTTCCTGGCCGGCCGGCCTTCGACCGGACTCGGCGCCGTGCAGCCTTCCTACACGCCGGGCATCCACCTGACCGATCTCGCCGCCTGCCTGCCGGCCTATGTGGTCGAGGCGCTGCGCGAAGCCCTGCCCGCCTTCGACAAGCAGATTCGCGGCTTCGCCATGGATGACGCCCTGATGACGGGCGTCGAGACGCGCACTTCGTCGCCGGTGCGCGTCACGCGCGACGAGCGCTTCGAGAGCCTCAATACGCGCGGCCTCTATCCGGGCGGCGAGGGCGCCGGCTACGCGGGCGGAATACTCTCGGCGGCGGTGGATGGCATCCGGCTGGCGGAGGCCGTCGCGCTCGACCTGGCGGGTCGATAGAACCTGGATTCGAGGACCTGATTCCTCCGGCTCAGACCATCGCGCCGTTGATCGAAATCACCTGGCCGGAGATGTAGGCCGCGGCGTCCGAGGCGAGGAAGCCGACCAGCTCGGCCACTTCCTCCGGCTTGCCGGCGCGCTGCATGGGCACCAGCCGCTTGATCGATTCGGCGTCGAACACGCCCTCGATCATGCCGGTGTCGATGATGCCGGGCGCGACCGCGTTCACGGTGACGCCGCGGCTCGCCAGCTCGAGCGCCAGCGACTTGGTGGCGGCGTGTAGCGCGCCCTTGGCGGCGGCGTAGTTCACCTGGCCGCGATTGCCGACGATGCCCGCCACCGAGGTGATATTGACGATGCGCCCCCAGCGGGTGCGCAGCATGGGCAGCGTCAGCGGCTGGGTGACGTTGTAGAAGCCGTTGAGCGAGACGTCGATGACGCTCGCCCATTTCTCGCGCGACATCGCGGGAAAGACGGCGTCGGCATGGATGCCGGCGTTGTTCACCAGCACCTGGATCGCGCCGGTTTCCAGTTCGCGTTCCAGCGCGACGCGGGTAGCCTCGGCATCCGTGACGTCGAAGGCGATGGCGCGCGCGCTGCCGCCGGCGGCGCGGATTTCGGCGGCCACGGCCTCGGCACGATCGACGTTGCCGTTCGCATGCACGAGCACATCGCAACCCTGCGCCGCCAGCTTGCGGCAGATCGCGGCGCCGATGCCGCCGCTGCCGCCCGTCACCAATGCCCGCTTCATTTCACCGCCTCCGCGTTCAGGATCACCGCCGCTCGGCCCGAGAGCAGCACCCTTTCGCCGCCGCGCACTTCGAACCGGTAGAGGATACCGTTGTCGTCGCCGGACAGACGCTCGGCCTCGATGTCGAGATCGGCCGCGATGTCGTCGAGGCGGTCGACATGGAATTCGACGCCGCGCACGCTGGCGAGGAAGCCCTGGCGCGGCTTCGCGTCGTCGCCGGCGATCAGCGCGCCGTGCACGGCCATCGCCTGCGCCGCGTATTCGATGCCGCAGGCCGCGCCCAGCTTGCCGCCATCGCGCAGTGGGTTGTCGATTCGCCGATGGCTCGCGGACACGCAGCGAATGCGCCCGGGCGACCATTCGGTCACGGCGTCGAGCAGGCACATGCCGCCCTGGTGCGGGATATGCGCCGCGATCCACGCCCGATCTAGCACGGCGTCACCTCGGCCACGACTTGCAGCGGCGCCAGGTATTCGAGGCTGACGCTGCCCGCCCGCCGACGCGCGAGCAGGTCGAGCATCGGCAGCACCCGCATGGCCGGAATGGCGGTACGCAGCGCCTCCAGCGCGGCATCGTTCATCACGGATATCGGCGTGTCGCCAAGGCTGACTTTCAGCGCCGCCATGGAACGGTCGCCCGCCTTCGGCGACAACAGCAGCGCGACGCCGCCGGCATCGGGCACCGGCCGGCGGGCGAAGATCGGCTCCGGGTACTCGGCGTCGTAGGCGACGAGGAGGACCGGCGAGCCGGATGTCGTCACCTGCGTCATCGCTTCCAGCAGGCCGGCGGCGAAGCTGGCGTCGTAGGCGCAGAGCACCTGGCTCGGCGCCATGGCGCCGGTGGCGATGCCCCAGTAACCCGCGGCGGCGTTGTGCACCGAGTTGTGGAAGCGCGTCGGCGACACGGCGCGGTCGTCCGAGGCCAGCGTCTCGCAAAGCGCATGGCAGTTGTGGCCGTCGCCCGAGGACGAACTGAAGACCGTCGCCAGCGTCGATGCGTCCGCGCCCGCGTGCGTCACGGCTTCCAGCCCGACGCCCAGCGCCGCCTTGACGAGGCGGCTGGCGCGCCGGCGCTCGGCGCTCGGCAGCACGGCCGGGGGCGCCAGCGCCGTCGGCGCGGGTGCGTAGGCGGCGCGGCCGGCCAACACATCCATCGCCGCCGGCCAGCCGGCGATGCCGGGCGTGAGGATGCCGATGCCGTCAATGAAGGCCATTAGCATGGTGACCCGCCCCCTCTCGCCTTCCCGAGCACCAAACTGCAATTGCTGCCGCCGAAGCCGAAGGAATTCGAAAGCGCGCGCTTCACGTCGCCGCGCCGCGTCGCCAGCAGGTAGTCGATCGGAATCGCCGGATCGAGCTGTCCGGTGTTGGCGCTGCCGGGCAGGAAGCCGTGCCGCAGCGCGAGCGCGCAGACGACGGCCTCTATCGCTCCCGCGGCGCCGAGCGTGTGGCCGGTGGCGCCCTTGGTCGAGCTCATCGGCACGGCGTCGCCGAAAACCGCGGCCACCGCCTTGCCTTCGGCCGCGTCGTTGCTTGGCGTGGCGGTGCCGTGCAGATTGACGTAGTCGATGTCGGCCGGCGTCAGGCCGGCGTCGGCCAGCGCGCGCTCGATGGCCAGGCGCGCGCCGAGTCCCTCGGGGTGCGGCGAGGACATGTGATAGGCGTCGCTCGATTCGCCCGCGCCGAGCAGCAGGATGGCGTCGGCGTCGAGCGAGCCCGGCGGCTTCTCCAGCAGCGCGAAGCCCGCGCCTTCGCCGATCGAGATGCCGTTGCGCCCGGCATCGTAGGGCCGGCAGGGCCGCGGCGACGTGAGCTCCAGCGAATTGAAGCCGTGGAGCGTGGTCAGGCAGAGGGAATCGACGCCGCCGACGATGGCGGCATCGACGAGGCCGCACTGGATCATCCGGGCGGCGGCGGCGAACACCTTGGCCGACGATGAGCAGGCGGTGGACACCGCGACGGCGGGCCCTTCGAGGCCGAAGTACTCGCGCGTGAAACCGGCCACCGAGTAGGTGTTGTGCGTGGTGGCGTAGATGAAATCGTCCGGCAGCGCGCCGGTGGCCGGATCGCGCCGGCGGTAGGCGAGTTCGGTTTGCAGGATGCCCGAGGTGCTGGTGCCGAGGACGACCGCCACCCTGCGCCTGCCCGACCGGCCGATCGCGGCGCGAACGGCGTCGGCGAATCCGTCGGCTTCCAGGCCGAGCATCGCCAGCCGGTTGTTGCGGCAGTCGTGATGCGCGAGCGCGGCAGGCAGGCGCGCGTCATCGACGCCGGCCACCTCGCCGATCCAGGTGTCGAGCCGCACGGTCTCGAAGTCGCAGCGCTTGAGGCCGCTGGCGGTGCCTTCCAGCGCCGCACGATGGGCCGCCAGCCCGCGCCCGATGCAGCTGGTGGCGGTGAAATGCGAAAGCAGAAAAGGCGTCACGATCGGGCAATACCAAGCGATGTCGAAAGTTTAGCAGACGGCCAAGTCGCGGCGCCATGCAGGCGGAATGACCATTTTTGCCGCAACGCAACTTGACCGGCCTGCTTCGGGCTCGATAATCGAACGTCGTTGGCAACCGGGAGCCCGTCGATGCACCGTCACCTGCAAGCGTTTTTCGTCCTCGCCACCTGCCTGACGTTGCTGGCCGCCGGCGCGGCCAAGGCGGCGGCGCCCATCGTCGACGCCGCCGGGGTGAAGGCCGCCATCGCGCGCGGCGCCATCGTCTGGGATGTCCGCGCCACGCCGCTCTACCGCAAAGGCCACATTCCCGGCGCCATCAATGTCGGCGACATCGGCGCCGTGCTGCGCAATCCGGTGACCGAGGATTTCATCGAGACCGCGCGGATCGAGAAGCTGCTCGGCCAGGCCGGCCTCGACCCCGGCAAGGACATCATCGTCTACGCGGACCGCGGGTCGGCCCTGGCCCACTTCGGCCGCTACGCGCTGCGCTATTTCGGCGCCGACCGGGTCAGCGTCTTCCACGACGGCATCGAAGGCTGGCAGGCGGCGGGCGGCGCCATCGAGACCGCCGACACCGCGCTTCCGGCCATCGCCGTCAGGCTGGCCGAGCGTCCCGCGCTGGCCGCCAGTACCGAGGAGGTCGTTGCCGGCGCCAGGGCCGGCAATCTCCAGATCATCGATGCGCGGACGGGCGGCGAATTCGCCGGCAACGACGTGCGCGCCATCCGGGGCGGCCACATCCCCGGCGCCGTGAACATCCCCCACGAAATGAACTGGAAGGATCCCGAGACGGCCGCCAAGCTCGTCCGCCGACTGGTGCCGAACAACGGCGGCGCGGCCCTGGCCTCGCCGGAAAACCTCAAGGTGCTCTACGCCGGACTCGATCCGGACAAGGAAACCATCGTGTATTGCCAGAGCGGCGTGCGCGCCGCCGAAACGGCTTCGGTGCTGGAAACGCTGGGCTTCCGGAACGTCAGGGTCTACGACTCGTCCTGGCTCGGCTATGCCGCCCGGCTCGACGCGCCGGCCGCCAACGAACGCTTCTTCAACGTCGGCGCCCTCAATGGCCGCCTCGCGTCGATGCAGCGGCGCATCGACGAACTGGAGAAGCTGGTCGCCGAACTGCATGGCTCGCGCGCCGCCGGCGACCGGAAGTAATCATTCTTTCATCGCGGCGGCGGGCGGGCGCCCGCGCTACGCCGATATCCGGGACAGCGGCACTTCGAACCAGAAAACGCTGCCCCGCTTCGGCTCGCTCTCGAACCCGATGCGCCCCTTCATCAGCGCGATGAGCCTGCTGGCGATGAACAGGCCCAGGCCGAGGCCGCCATGCTTGCGCGTCATCGAATCGTCGCCCTGGGCGAACAGATCGAAGAGCCGTTGCTGGATCCCGCTGTCCAGGCCGATGCCGGTGTCGCGCACCTCGAAGCGGACGACGATCTCGCGCTGGTCCGACCGGCCGAGGCTCGCGACCACCTGGACAAGGCCGTGATCGGTGAACTTGATGGCGTTGCGCACCAGGTCCTCGAGATGTTCGCGGTGCGCCTTCAATTCCTCGTCGCGCCTCCTGCTTTCGGTGATGTCGCGCGCCGTGACCACCGCCCCCAGAATCGCGCCCGCCGGATCGCGCATGGGCGCGAAGTTGAAGCGCGTGATCCAGGATTCGCCGGTGTCCCTGCGCTTGAGAAGGAACTCGGCATCCCTGCCGTGTTCGCCCCGCAGGGCACGGGATATCGGCCACTCGGCCAAGGGCAACACCACGCCGTCCGACACGGTCATTTCGAACAGATCGGGATATTCATCCAGATGCCGCCGGCACTCCACCCTGTCGCGAAACCGGCCGAAGCTGACGAATGCGTCGTTGAAATCGGTGACGCGCCCGTCGGCGGCGACCATGAGCACGGCTTCCTCCATGCCGGCCAGGGCCGCCTCCAGCCGCGACGTGATGCCGTGCAGCTCGGCTTCGATCCGCTTCCGCTCGGTGACTTCATCGACGATGACGACGATTTCCTCCGGCTGGGGGCTGTAGGCGGTCAGCTCGAACCACCGCCCCGCGTCCCCGAAACAATGTTCCACCCGCTCCGCCCGGCCGCCGGCGGCGACACGGCCATAGATGTCCAGCAGCGGGTCGTTTCCCGGCGTAAGCCAGCCGGGGAAGACGTCGCTGCGCCGCTTGCCGGCAACGCCGGCCATGCCCGTCATCCTCTCGAATGTCTTGTTGACCCGCAGATAGACGAGGTCGACGGGCTTGCCGTCCTGATAGATGACGCGCGCCAGAAAACAACTGGCGGACATGGTGTCGAATATCCGCCGATAGCTTCGTTCCGCCTCGATCAGGTTCCGCTGCGTCTCTTCGAGATTCTCGCCGGCGAACATGAAGGCCAGCACGCCGTCCTCGCCATCGACGCTGGCCGATATGGCCGACACGACGCCGCAACCCGTCCTGCCCGACTTATCCCGGTACTCGTAGACGAAGTCGTTGATACAGCCGCGCCGGGCAAACCGCGCGTTGAGCTCCGCCCGCTCCTGTTCGCTCCTCCCCAGTTTCAATTCCCGTTCGCGGCGGCCGATCACTTCCTCCCGCCGGTAGCCATACACCGACAGGAACGCCTCGTTCACGTAGGCAATGCAGCCGTCCCGCAGCCGCGCCGCCAACACGGCCGTCGGACTCTTGCGGAACAGCAGATCGAAACTCCCGTTGCCGGCGGCTTCGGTGGTGCTCATCGTTCTTCACTCCCTATTGGTCTTTATTATCCGCATTTTTATTCAGTATGGTTCGGAACTCCCGGGAAGTCACCATGCGGCGGCCCCATCATCCGCGCCTTGTTTGATCCGGGTCAAGCAAGTGGCGGCCCCGCCGGCCCGGCGTGCCGCCACGGCTGACTTTCACGGGCCATCGGCTGGCTGATCGGGAACAGGCCCTAAAAGACGCCGGGGATGAAGCGCCGCGTCCGGCGCATGTATTCGGCATAGGCGGGGCCGAAGTAGTCGAGGCATTCGCGTTCATCGGCGAGCGCGGTCAGCAGCAGGAGCAGCGAAACGGCCAGCGCGATGGCGGCGGCGGACAGGGACGGCGCTTGCAGGAAGGCGCCCCAGTCGAGCGCCAGCAGCGAGGCGTACATCGGATGGCGGATGTGCGCGAAGATGCCCGTGGTGACCAGCGTGGTGGTTTTTTCCCAGTCGTAGAGCGCGCCGCCGCCGCGCCGGGCGCCCGCCTGGCCGAATCTGACCAGCGTCGCCATGCCGAGCGTGACCAGGGCGATGCTGCCGCCCAGCAGCGCCCAGGAAGCCATTTGATGCAGCGACCAGGGCGCCAGGCCCCAGGAATGATGGGTCATCGACACCAGCGCCAGGATGCCGACCCAGGCGAAGAACCGATAGAAGCCATGGCTGCCGGGCTCGCGCAACGCCTTGCGCGAGAACCAGGCCATCGCCAGCGAACCGGCGACGAACACGGCCAGGTCGCCGTCCGTCATGGCCCGCCCGCCGCCGATCCGGCGCTCATGGCGCCACCCGCGCGATCAGCATGACGTTGGCGAAGGGCGTGCCCTCGCTCATCGGCGCGGTCTCGACCCGGAAGCCGGTGGCCTCCAGCAGCGCCACCCAGTCGGCGAGCGTGCGGCACCAGAGCGTCGGCAGGCGATGGCCGCGCGCGAAAGTGACGGCGCGGTCCACCCAGTCGCACAGGCGGAAGGGCAGGCCGGCGGCGGCGTCGCCGATGCGCGTCACCAGCAGGCCGTCCTTCGGCAAGGCGGCCCGCGCCCGGCGCAGCACGTCCTCCTGGCCGGCGTGGTCGATGTAGTGCAGGACGTCGAGGATGGTCACCACGTCGGCCTCGCCGAAATCGATCCGGCGGATATCGCCCTGGCGAATGACGACTTGCGGCTCGCGGCCGGCCAGCGCGGCGCGGCCGCGGGCGATGTCGGCGGCCATCAGTTCGTGGCCGCGCAGCGACAGGACCGCCGGCGGCGCCGGCCAGTCGCGCGGCCAGTCGCCGGCCTCGAAAAGCTCGCGGGCCGCCAGCAGCCAGGACGCGAACACGGCCTGGCCGCAGCCGAGGTCGAGGAAGCGGGCGGCGGGCGGGAAAACGCCCCGGCGCAGCAGCTCGCGGAAAATGCAGTCGTGGCCGAGCTTGCCGCGCGCGAAGTGGTGGCCGAAGCGGCCGGCGGCGCGGTAGGGCTGGCTGGCCCGGTCGACCAGGCGGCCGAGGAATTCGTCAGTCATGGCCGAGCGCCGCGGCGAGAGTGACGGAACGCAGGCCATGCCCGTCCAGGCTGGCCAGCAGGCGCGGCAGGGCGTCGAGCACGACGGGCGTGCCGGCCGGCGTGCGCGCGGCGTGGCCGTCGTGCATGAGCAGGATGTCGCCGGCGGCGAGATTGCGCGCCAGCCGCGCGTGCACGGTGTCGACGTCGCCGCAGCGCGTGTCGAAGGGCCGGCGCGTCCAGCTCGCCAGCCGCAGGCCGAGGCCGGCGAGCACGGGGTCGAGGAAGGGATTGCGCAGGCCGGCGGTGGGCCGGAACCAGCGCGGCGCGCGGCCGACGGCGTCGGCGATGCTTTTCTGCGCGTCGGCGATCTCGCGCCGCATGCCGCCCGGACCGAGCGCGGCGAACATCGTCAGGTGCCGCTGGCCGTGGTTTTCGATAGCGTGGCCGCGCGCGACCATTTCGCGGGCGAGGGCGGGGTGGGCGGCGACGCGCTCGCCGATGCAGAAGAACGTCGCCTTCATGCCGCCCGCGCCGCCCGCGTTGGCCCTGTCGAGCAGGTCGAGCACGCGCGGCGTGACTTCGGGATCGGGGCCGTCGTCGATGGTCAGCGCGATCTCGCCGCGCGCCGCGCCGGCTTGCGGCAGGCGCGTGAGGTTGGCGCCGAGCAGGGTGGAGCGGGGCAGCAGGCCGGCCGCGGTCAGCAGCGCCTGGTTGGCGGCGACCGCCGCCAGCGCCTGCGGCCAGAGGCCGGGCGCGGCCGCCGCGACCAGCGCGGCGCCGGCGTGCAGCGCCAGGCTGGCCCGGATGGTCGGGCTCGGCCGCCAGCGCTCCGGCGTGCCCATCAGGATGCCCTCCTGCCGGCCAGCATGGCCGAGAGCAGCAGCGCCAGCACCGCGCCCGGGCCGACGGTCAGGCCGATCGCCTTCAACACCGGCACGGTGGAGCTTGCCAGCACGCCGAAGCCGATGACGGTGGTGGCATTGGCGACCGCCAGCGAGGCAAGCGTGCGCGGCTCGATGTCGCCCGCGTCCCTTTCGAAGAACAGGGCGTAGTTGGAACCGACGGCGACGGTGAGCAGCAGGCCGACCAGATGCAGCAGGGTCATGCGCTCGCCGGCCAGCGCCAGGCCGGCCATGACCAGCAGCACGGCGATGACCAGCGGCGCCATGACCCGCCGCAGCCGGCGCATCGAACGCAGCGAGACGGCCAGGAGGGCGGTGATGGCGGCGAAGCCGGCCAGCGACATCACGATCGCCTCGTCGAGGTAGCCGGCGTAGAGCATGTTCGATTCGGCGCCGACGTCGAGGAAGGTCGCCGCCGGTTCGGCGGCCAGCGCGGCGCGCACCCGGCCGGCGTCGATCGCGCCCGCCGCCGGCCCGCGCAGCGGCATCAGCACCGACCAGCCGACAGCGCCCTCGATCAGCATCGCATCCACCGCCAGGCCGAGATTGCCGGGACGCAGGCGGTCGGCGTCCAGCCACGGCTGACTTTCGGGCCGGCGGGCGGCCTCGACATCGTCGAGGAAGGGGACGAGTCTTTCGGCGCGCAGCGGCAGGTCCGCCGTCGCTTCATTCAGGCGGCGCTCCAGTTCCGCGCGTTCGGGCAGCGCGGCGCGCCTGGCCTGCTGGGTGGCGCGGCTGGGCAGGAAATGCGTCGGCGTGTCGAACCCGGCGATGACGCCCTGGTCGACCAGCGCCCGCAGGCGGTCGGCCACCCGCTCGGCGGCTTCCAGCGCCGCCTCCCGTCCGGGCGCGCCGACGACGACCAGATGGCCCTGGCCGGGCGCGCCCAGTTCGCCGCGCAAGGATTCGTCGAGCGCCAGCAGCGCCGGCGACACCGGGCTCAGATCGGCGAGCCGCGTGTTCCAGATCTGTTCGCGCTGCGCGGCGAGCACCGCCAGCGCCAGCGCCGCCAGCGTCAGCGCCAGCCCGCGCCGGCGGCCCAGCAGGTTCAGCACCGGCGCCACGGCCTGGCCGATCGGCGCGGTGTCGCGCACCTGGAAGCCGGCCGGGCGCAGCGAGGGCAGCACGAAGCGGGTGACGGCGGCGGCGACCAGCAGGCCCGAGGTGGAATACAGGCCGAGCTGCGCCAGGCCGGGAAAGCCCGAGAAGAGCAGGGAGGCGAAACCGAACAGCGAGGTCAGCACGCCCAGGCGGATGGTCGGCCAGAAGCGCGTGCGCCAGTGTTCGTCCCCGCCCTCGCGCGATTGCACGAAGTAGTAGATGCTGTAGTCGACCGCTTCGCCGATCAGCGTGGCGCCGAAACCGATGGTCAGGCCGTGCACGTGGCCGAAGCCGAGGCCGACGGCGGCGATGCCGGCCAGCGCGCCGGACAGCACGGGCAACAGGCCGAGCCCGAGCGCGGCCAGGGAACGATAGGCCAGCAGCAGCACGGCGACGATGCCGGCGGCGCCGACGACCGCCAGCCGTTCGACCTCGTCCCTGATGGTGGCGCGCGCGTCCACGGAAAACACCGGCGTGCCGGAGACCAGCAGCCGCGCCGCCGCGGCATCCGGCAGGGCGGAAAACTCCGAGCGCAGCGCCGCCAGGGCCCCCTCCTGGCCGTCGGTGTCGGAACCCGGGGCCGCCGTCCGCGCCATCAGCAGCGCGCGCCCGCGGTCGCGCGACACCCAGACGCCATGCTCGGTCGGCGGACCCCGGTCGACGCCGAGCACCTCGACCAGCGCCATCAGCTCGCCGGTCGGATCGCGCGGCAGCAGGCCCTTGAGCGCCAGGCCGGCCGGCGAGGCGAGCAGGTCGATGCTGTCGGCGATCGCCTGCCGCAGGCCATCGACCGTGAAACGCGCCGGCGTCACCGCCGGGCTCAGCAGGTAGCGGTGGGAGAACAGGAGTTCGCGGTCCCTGGCCAGCGAGGCCGCGTCGCCGTTCTGCACGCCGGCGAATTCCGGGCGGGCGGCCAGCCGCGCGGCGAGCTGCCGCGACAGGCGCGCGTTGGCCGCCACGTCGCCGCCCTCGATGCCGACCAGCAGGAGGCGCGACAGCGCGCCCTCGCGCAGTTGCTCGACCAGCAGCCGCTGGCTGGGCGAGGGGTGGCGCGGCAGGAAGGCCGACATGTCGGCGGTGAAGCGCGTCTGGGCGACGATCGCCACGCAGGCGGCCAGCCCGAGCAGCCAGACGGCCACGGCGCGACGGCCAGATCGGCTCACTTGGCCGCCACCGGTTCGATGGTCATGGTGGCGCTGTCGCCGTCGGCCTGGAGATAGCGGATCCACTCGACGCGGTTCTTCGTGCCGCCGAAGGTGATGCGCAGCACGAAGGCGGCCAGGCGCTGGTCGCTGGGCAGCAGGTCGAGCGTCCAGCGCCGCTCGTCGCCATCCAGCTTCAGCTTGTAGCTCTTTTCCAGCGCCGCCCTGTCGCCCGACAGCGTGCCGCGCAGGCTGTCCACGAAGGCGAGCGCCTCGGGCTGCTCGGAAAGGCGCAGGCTGAACTTCTGCCTGCCGCGCTCGAGCGTCAGCGTCTCGCCGTCGAGCACCATGAGTTCGGGCTTGGGCTTGACGGTGCGCTTTTCCAGACGCGCCGGCGGCTGGTAGAACAGTTCGCCCGACGACACCACCGGCTTGTCGAGCAGGGCGATGTTCCGGGTCTCGACGAAGCGCGCGCGGCCGCCCTCGTGCCTGGCGAGGCTCTTCATCAGCGCGTCGAGATCCCACGCGGCCTGGACGGGCAGCGCGGCGAAAGTCAGCCATGGCAGGACGCCGATTTTCTTCATGTCCCGCGCCAGAAGTCGAAGAAATTGAACCAGTTGCAAGGCGCGGCGCGGCAGTGGTGCTCGAGCCGGGCGACGTAGGCGCGCTGCGCCGCCTCGATGGCCGCGTCGCGCCGGCCGCGCCCGACGTTCGAGAAATCGGCGAGCGGCTCGAAGTGGATGCGGTAGCGGTTGCCGCCGAGATACAGGCCGGTCATGAACAGCACCGGCCGGCGCAGCATGGCGGCGACGCGGAAGGGGCCGAGCGGAAAGGACGCCGGCGCGCCGAGAAAGTCGATCTCCCGCCCGGGATCGCTTCCCGCTTTCCGGTCGATCGCGCGGTCGGCGAGCATGCCGACGAGATGCCCGGCGTCGAGCTTCTCCTTCGCCGCGAGCATCGATTCCATGCGGCCGAGCGGAATGATGTCCTGCACGGCGGCCGGGTTGATGGCGGCCAGCGTGGCGTTGATCTTGCGCGCGTTCTCCTCGTACATCAGCATGCTGATGCCGCGCCCGGTCTTCTGGCGGCCGAGCGCGCGCATGACCTCGAAGCTGCCCAGGTGCGCGCCCAGCAGCAGCACGCCCTGGCCGCCGGCCATGGCGCCCTGGATGGCGTCCTCGCCGACGATCTCGATGTCGTAGAGATCGAAGCGGTCGTTGAGCAGGTAGACGCGGTCGTGGATGGTGCTGGCGAAGGCGAGAATGTGGCGATGGCGCTCGGCGAGCGTCGGCGGCCGGCCGAGCACGCGGGCGAGATAGTTCGCGCTGGCGCGGCGCGCGCGCGGCGCGAAGGCGAGGAAGTAGGCGGCGACGCCATGCAGCACCAGGCGGCCGGCCGGCCGGCCCAGGCGCAGCGAGATCCAGGCCATCAGGCGCAGGACGGACTGATTGCTGCGTTCCGGCCGCCGCGTCCAGCCGGCGCCGCTGTCGGTGCCGGCGGTCATCGGGCGCGCGGCGCGAGCTGGCCGGTGGCCACCGCGCGGCCGGCCGCGCGGATGTCGAAGCGAAGATGGCCGGAGGGCAGCGCATGCCAGGTGAATTCGAGCGTTTCCCCTGGCCCGGCCGGGCTGAGGAATTTCGCGCTGGCGATGTCGCAGGGCGCGCCGATGCAGGCGAGCAGCCTGTCCAGCAGCACCACGCCGGGGACGATGGGCCGGCCGGGGAAGTGGCCGGCGAAGGCCGGGTGATCGGGCGGCACGGTCCAGCGCGCGGCCGTCATCGCGCCCTCCCGGCGTGGCCTTCGAGCAGGGCCAGCAGCGTTTCGCGCGGCAGCTTGCTGGTGGCATTGCGCGGCAGACGCTCCAGCAGGAGCAGCGGCCGGGGCAGGAAGACCGGATCGACGCGCTCGCGCAGGATTTCGAGCAGCCGCCTGGATGTCAGCGTCGGCGCGACGACGAAGGCGGCCAGCCGCGTGACGGCCTCGACACCGTTCGGGCCGGCGTCGTCCGGCATGAAGAAGACGCCGTCCTCGACGCCTTCGATGGCCAGGAGCTGGTGGTTGAGGTAGGCGAGCGAGGTGCGCCGGCCGGCGATGTTGATCATGTCGGCATGGCGGCCGCCGAGCAGGAAAGTGCCGTCGTCGTGAAGCTCGATGACATCGCCCAGCCGCTGCCGGCCCGGCACGTGGCCGCCCGAGGCGTGGGCGACACCGTCGCGCTGGTCGAGCCGGACGTCGGGCAGCGGCGTCCAGCGGTCGGTTTCGCTGGTGCGCCGGCTGGCGAGCTGGCCGGCCTCGGTGCAGCCGTAGATCTCGATCAGCGTGCCGCCGAGACTGACTTCCGCCGCGCGTGCCAGCGCCCGCGACAGCGGCGCCGTCGCCGAGACGATCATGTCGGCGGACGGCAGCGGAAGGCCGGCGTCGAGCAGGGCGCGCAGGTGGAAGGGCGTGCTGACCAGCAGCCGGGGCCGGGGCACCGCGGCCAGCGCGTCGGCGATGTCGGCGGGATAAAAGGGCCGTCCGTGCCAGAACGCGCAGCCGCCGTGCAAGGCCAGCAGGACGGTCGATTCGAGTCCGTAGCTGTGCTGCGCCGGCACCGTGCCGACGATCGTGAACGACGGACCGCCGGCGTCGAGAAAACCCAGCCGCGCGGCTTCGGCCCGGCCGTTGGCGACCAGCGAGCCCCAGGTCTTGGCCTGCGCCACCGGCAGGCCCGTCGAGCCCGAGGTGAACAGGATGACCGCGACCCTGTCGGCGGCAATCTCCGGCATGGCCGGGATGGCGGCGGGCGCTGGCAGATCCGGGTAGGCCAGCGCCGGCAGGCCGGCCGCCGCGCCCTTACCGTCGTGCAGGCAGAACAGGTCCGGATACGATGCCGCGAGCTGCCGGACCGTCGCCGGCGATTGCGAGGCCGGCAGCAGGCTGACCTTGCCGGCGACCAGCGCCGCCAACAGGCCGACCATGAAGCGGTAGCGGTCCTCGCAGACGTTGAGCATGGCGCCGCCCGCCGGCAGGCGTTCGGCCAGCCGCGCCACGTCGGCGAGGAAACGCGCGGTCGTCACCGGCCCGTCGACCCGCCAGGCGATGATGTCGTCCGGGCTGTGCGCGGTCAGCGGCTGGCGTTCCGCCTTCATGGCCCGGACGAGCGCATGCCGACGCGGAAGCCGCGCAGGGCGGCGATGATGCCGATCTGGTTCTCGCGCGGCAGCACCCGCTTGCGCACTTCGTTTTCGGCGACGAACATGGCCGCGACCAGCGGCCCCGTCAGGATGTTGGCGAACGCCGACCAGACCTCGATCGGCGCCAGGAAGAAGAGCAGGAGGGACAGCGCCGCCATGACGGCGAAGAACAGCGTCCACGCCAGCGTCGCCCGGCGCGTGAAGCTCAGCAGCGACGGCGACATGCTCGCGTGAACATGGCTGGCGAACACTGTGACCAGCGGCCGGCGGCCGGCGAACAGGCTGCGGCCGAAGACCGCACCGAGGACGACGTTGATGCCGACATGCTGGATCAGGTAAAGCCAGTCGACCCAGGCGGCGGCCTTGTGGATGCCGATCAGGTAGTGCGAGGCGCCGGCCCAGACCACCAGGAGCACGGCGCCCGGCAGCCAGCCCCGCAGCTCGTCGCGGCCCGCCATCGCCGCCTTACTTGGTCCGATGGGCGGCGATGTGGCCGGCGAGGCTGCGCAGCGAGGCGAAGATGCGCACGTTGTCTTCATCGTCGGAGCGCAACTGGAAACCATACCGCTTGGATACCGCCAGCGCCACTTCCAGGATGTCGATCGAATCGAGGCCGAGGCCGTCGCCGAACAGCGGCGCGTCGGGATCGATGTCGCCGCCGGCGATGTCGAGGTTGAGCGCTGTCACCATCAAGTCGGCCACTTCCGCCACCAGGCCCTCGGCGGCGGCCGATGGGCTGGCGTCAGACATCAATGTTGCGGGCATAGATGGCGTTGGCTTCGATGAAGGCGCGGCGCGGCTCGACGTTGTCGCCCATCAGGGTGGTGAAGATCTCGTCGGCGGTGATGGCGTCCTCGATCTGCACCTTGAGCAGGCGGCGCACGGCCGGATCCATGGTGGTTTCCCACAGTTGCTCGGGATTCATTTCGCCCAGGCCCTTGTAGCGCTGCTTGGACAGGCCGCGCTCGACCTCGTTGAGCAGCCAGGTCATCGCCTCGGCGAAGCTGCCGACGTTGCGCGACTTTTCGCCCCGGCGTATCACCGCGCCTGACTCCACCAGGCCGGCGATCATCTCGGCGGTGCCGCGGATCTGCGCGTGGTCGCCGGAGTGGAGGAAGTCCTCGTCGATGTGGCCGACGCGCAGGTTGCCATGGCGGATTTTTTCGACGCGCAGGCGCCAGCTCTCGCTGCTGGCGTTGTGCTCGGCGACGATGCGCACGCCTTCCGGCGCGTGCCGGGCCAGCCGCGCCGCGCTGTCGACGGCCGCGGCCTCGCTGGCCAGGTCGATCGGGATGTCGTTGGCCAGCATGGCGTGCAGCACGCCGGGTTCGATGAAGTCGGCCAGGCGCCTGATCACGGCCTCGGAAAGCAGATAGGCGCGCGCCAGTTCGCCCAGGGCATCTCCCTCGATGGCCGGCGCGCCGATCTTCGGCGTCAGCGCGGCACCGTCCAGGGCGAGGGCCAGCAGGTGCTGGTTGAGCGCATGGTCGTCCTTGATGTAGAGCTCGCTCTTGCCATGCTTGATCCTGTACAGCGGCGGCTGGGCGATGTAGACATGGCCGCCTTCGACCAGTTGCGGCATCTGCCGGTAGAAGAAGGTCAGCAGCAGGGTCCGGATATGCGCGCCATCGACGTCCGCGTCGGTCATGATGATGATGCGGTGGTAGCGCAGCTTTTCCTGCTTGTAGTCGTCGCCGATGCCGCAGCCCAGCGCGGTGAGCAGGGTGACGATCTGCTCGGAGGAGATCACCTTGTCGAGCCGGGCCTTCTCGACGTTGAGCACCTTGCCGCGCAGCGGCAGGATGGCCTGGAACTTGC
>CAZRRI010000024.1:0-33064 GCA_964602565.1 uncultured Rhodocyclaceae bacterium
TGATATTGCGGATCACCCGTGAGAAAGTAGGTCAGCGCCAGACTATCCATTCAACGATAAAAAGGCCCGCTGGATTTCCAGCGGGCCTTTTGTTTTTCAGCCGGGTGCATCTACTGTCGTTCCGGCTGCATGCTACGCTACAGCAAGATAAGGTTGTCGCGATGAATCAGTTCTTCGTTGTCAATGTAGCCGAGCAGTGATTCGATCTCGCTTGTTGGATGCCTGGCGATGCGTCGGGTTTCCGAACTGGAATAATTGATTAGACCCCGCGCAACTTCACGGCCGTCAAGCGTGCGGCAGGCCACGGCGGCGCCACGCTCGAAGTCTCCTTCGATAGCGGTGACACCGACGGCGAGCAAACTGCGCCCGGCCCGGAGCGCGCTAATCGCGCCATCGTCGAGTAATAGGCTACCGGCCAGCTGGAGATGGTCGGCCAGCCATTGTTTGCGCGCATTGAGCGGCGAATCGTTGGCGCAAAGCAGTGTGCCGATCTTCTCGCCGTCCGTCGCACGCAACAGAGCTCCCCTCTCGCGGCCGCTGATGATCATGGTGTGGGCCCCGCTGCGGGCGGCTCGTTGCGCTGCCCGCACCTTGGTGATCATGCCACCCTTGCTGATGCCGCTGCCGGCACCTCCGGCCATCGACTCGAACCGGGCGTCATCCGCCTGGCCCTCGGAGATCAGCGTCGCTGCCGGATCCCGACGGGGGTCTGCGGTATAGAGGCCTTGCTGGTCGGTGAGGATGATCAGCGCATCGGCTTCGACGAGGTTCGCCACGAGTGCGCCCAGGGTATCGTTGTCGCCAAACCTGATCTCGTCGGTCACCACAGTGTCATTCTCGTTGATGATCGGAACGACTCCGTAACCGAGCAGCGCCTGCAAAGTGGAGCGCGCATTCAGATAACGCTTCCGATCGGCAAGATCCTCGTGCGTGAGCAGAATCTGAGCGGCCTTGAGCCCATGTCGGGCAAACGTGGTCTCGTAGGCTTGGGCCAGCCCCATTTGTCCTACCGCTGCCGCTGCCTGCAGGTCGTGCATCGCGTGCGGGCGGGTGGCCCAGCCAAGGCGTTGCATGCCAGCGGCGATCGCTCCGGAGGAAACCAGCAGGACTTCCTTACCGTTTTCCCTGAGTTTGGAAATCTGCTGCGCGCAGTCGGTGATGAAGTCTAGCGCCAGTCCGGTACCGTTGTTGGTCACCAGGGCGCTGCCGACCTTGACGACCAGACGCTTACTTCGAGCTATCTGTCCTCTCATGGGATCGTAGTTCCTCGAGATATGCCATGACCGCGAAGGTCAACTCGCGGCAGCCTTCGCCACTGACGGCGGAAATGACGAAGTGCCGTATGCCCCTGCCGTAGCCCTTCACAAGAGTTGCAATGCGCTCCTTGCACTGGTCCTCGGGGACGAGGTCGATCTTGTTGATCACCAGCCAGCGTGGCTTCTTGTGAAGCGACTCATCGTATTTCTTCAGTTCTTTGACGATGGCCTTGGCCTCGCGCAGCGGATTGACCGCTGGATCGAACGGGGCGATATCGACGATGTGCAACAGGAGCTTGGTACGCTGAAGATGACGTAGGAATTGATGTCCCAGTCCGGCGCCTTCGGCCGCACCTTCGATCAGTCCGGGAATGTCGGCGATGACGAAGCTGCGATTGTGGTCGACGCGTACGACACCCAAGTTCGGATGTAGTGTCGTGAAGGGGTAGTCCGCCACCTTCGGTTTCGCGGCGGAAACCGAACGAATGAACGTCGACTTGCCGGCGTTGGGCATGCCGAGCAGGCCGATGTCGGCCAGAACCTTCAACTCGAGGCGAAACTCACGCCGCTCACCTTCGCCGCCCGGGGTGCACTGCCGAGGCGCGCGGTTGGTGCTGGACTTGAAGTGCAGATTGCCGAGCCCGCCATGGCCACCCTTGGCGATCAAGGCGCGCTTGCCATCGGCATCGAGATCGCAGAACACTTCTTCGGTGCCAAGGTCGGTGAATACGGTACCAACAGGCACACGCAGTTCCAGATCATCGCCCGCCTTGCCGTAGCAGTCCGAGCCGCGGCCGTTCTCACCGCGCTGGGCACGAAAGATGCGCGTATAGCGGTAGTCGATCAGCGTGTTGAGGTTACGGTCGGCGATGGCCCAGATGCTGCCGCCGCGGCCGCCGTCGCCGCCATCGGGACCGCCGCGCGGAATAAACTTCTCGCGGCGAAACGAGGCAATGCCGTTGCCACCGTCGCCGGCAATCACTTCAATCTTCGCTTCGTCGAAAAACTTCACCAGTGCGGCTCCACAAACAAAAAAGCCCTATCGCAGGGATAGGGCTCTTGCCGCCAAGCGCGATGCCCAGATCAGGCGGCCTGCGGAACGATCCGCACCGTCTTGCGCTTTTCGGCACCCTTGATGACGAACTGTACGGTACCGTCAACCTTGGCGAACAGGGTGTGATCCTTGCCGAGACCGACGTTGTCGCCAGGATGGAACTGCGTGCCGCGCTGGCGGACGATGATGCTGCCCGCCGATACCAACTGGCCGCCGTAGCGCTTCACGCCGAGGCGTTTTGCTTCCGAGTCGCGGCCGTTACGGGAACTGCCGCCTGCCTTTTTGTGTGCCATGAGTGATGACTCCTGTCAGTTTCCGGTCAGGCCGAGATACCGGCGATCTCGATCTCGGTGTAATTCTGCCTATGCCCCTGATGCTTTTGATAGTGCTTGCGGCGGCGCATCTTGAAGATATTCACCTTGGGATGACGACCGTGCGCGACCACCTTGGCAAGGACCTTGGCGCCGGCGACGAGAGGGGCGCCGATTTTCACCGACTCGCCTTCGCCGACCATGAGCACCTGGTCGAGGGTGATTTCCGCGCCAACGTCCGCCGGTATCTGTTCTACTTTGATCTTTTCGCCGGCGACGACACGATACTGCTTGCCGCCGGTTTTTACGACCGCGTACATGTTGGGCTCCAATAACAACGAAAGAAGAACCGCGCATTATAGGGAAACGGTCGCGCCTGGTCAAAGACAATCTCCCGTCCGTTGACGTCGGGCGTGCCGGCGCCTACCATCGCGCCTTTTCGCCGATTGCAACGTGGAACTTCCGGGCATCTACTCCCTCATCGCCGATGACATGAAGGCGGTCGACGCAGTCATCCGCGCCCGCCTGCATTCGGAGGTGGTACTGGTGCGCCAGGTGGCCGAGTACATCGTCGCTGGCGGCGGCAAGCGCATGCGCCCGGCCCTTGTTCTGCTGGCGGCGGGGGCTCTTGGCTATCAGGGCAAGCATCACCACGAACTCGCCGCCGTCGTCGAGTTCATTCACACCGCAACGCTGCTACACGATGATGTGGTGGATGAGTCGGAACTGCGCCGGGGCCGCGATACGGCCAATTCGCTGTTTGGCAACGCCGCCAGCGTCCTGGTTGGCGATTTCCTCTATTCGCGGGCCTTCCAGATGATGGTGGGCGTGGGCAGCATGCGTGTGATGGAAGTCCTGGCGGACGCGACCAACGTCATTGCCGAAGGCGAAGTGATGCAATTGATGAATTGTCATAACGCGGATATCGGCATCGACGACTATCTGCGGGTGATTCGCTTCAAGACGGCGAAGCTTTTCCAGGCCGCGGCCAGGCTCGGGGGGATTTTGGGCAAGGCGAACCCCGATCTCGAGGAGGGCTTGGCGCGTTATGGCATGCACTTGGGCACGGCATTCCAGCTCATTGACGATGTCCTGGATTACTCGGGCGAGGAGGTCGAAACCGGCAAACATCTCGGTGACGATCTCGCCGAAGGCAAACCAACGTTGCCCTTGATACATGTCCTCAAGCATGGCACGCCTGCCCAGGCTGCCTGCGTGCGCAAGGCGATTGAAGAAGGGGGGCGCGACTCGTTCGCCGAGGTTCTGGGAGCAGTCAGGGCTACGGGCGCATTGGAGGCCGCCCGCGAACATGCCCGCGCGGAGGCGATGATCGCGATCGATGCGATTGCGCCTCTACCTTCTTCTATTTACAAGAATGCTCTGATAGAATTATCGACTTTCTCGGTGTCCCGCAAGTCCTGATCGGCGGGCCTCCAAGCGTCGGGGTGTAGCTCAGCCTGGTAGAGTACTGCGTTCGGGACGCAGGAGTCGGAGGTTCGAATCCTCTCACCCCGACCAATCGCATCAAGGACTTGCAACATTTAAGAAGTCTTTGAATCGGTTGAACTGACAGCGGATTGTAACCTGTCGAGCGTGTTGGCCACGCTGCGAAGGTTCTCCGGTGCCAGATGCGAATAGCGCTCCGTCATCTCGATACTGCTGTGACCGAGCAACTCCTTCACCTCAAATGCCGGCACACCAGCGCTGACCAGCCACGACGCGCACGTATGGCGCATGTCGTGAACACGGAAATTGCTGATCTCCGCACGCTTGCAGGCCGACTCAAAGCCGTTTTGCAGGAACTGAACACGCTCGCCGTTCCCGTGTGCGAACACCCATGGCGAATTTGGGCAATGCTCCGCGCGAAACCGAGCGCGGTTTTCCAAGGCAGAACGGGCACCATCACTCTCATGTCTTCACGTAGTGGACGCGCCACTTCGATGTTGTCCGTGGCCACTGCTGAAGTCACATCGGTCGCCCCTGCCGGAGTTCATCCATCATGCAGGAGAGTTCGGCCAGCAGATGATCGCTGGTGTAATGGTGGCGATCGACCACCGCCTGGGCGCTGAGGCCGGCGACGCGGGAGAGCAGGCGCTCCGCACTCAAGAGCGGATCGGCCGGCGACGGCATCTGGCCCAGTGCGACAGCACTGACGATGTCATCACAAAAGAGACGCCGGGTTTCAGCCAGCCGCTTCCGCTGCACCGCCTGGACCTGGGGGTCGTTGGAACTCCAGAACCGGAGCCGCAGGCGCCATTCCCGTCGGGCGGCCGGACTGATGGGAAGAAAACAGCGGATTCTCGCTTCCAGAGCGGCAAGCCCTTGCTTGCCTTGAAGAACCCTCTGCTCCCGGAGAAGATAGCGCCGATTGAGCCAGTCCAGGGCTTTCTCGATCACCTCGGCCTTGCTGCGGAAATGGTGTTCCACCAGTCCCCGGGTTGCTCCGGCCTGCCGGGCGATTTCCCGGATGGTGGCTCTTTCGATGCCTTCGGTGGCAATCACTTCCGCGGCGATCCGGGCGATGAATTCGCGACGCTCGTCGCCGTCGACGATTTTCGGCACGGCCCATTCCTTCAATATGAATACTCCGGTCATTTTACATGACAATTGTCATGTAAAATGACCGGACACAGCGTTGTCGAGGGGGGTCGGTATGCCAAGAGACGAAATCGAGGAACTGGGCGCTGCCTGGGATGCCTTCTGCGACGAACTCAAGGCGGCCGGACGCATTCCCCTGCGCTCCGACATCCCGGACCTGCCGCGGGATCGGGCGGCGGGTTTCCAGCAACTGATGCGCAACCTCTCCCTGGCCTGGCAGTTCCATTACGAGTATCGCGATCCCCTCTTCCCGGAACTGGCGCGCTACTTCGATCCGATCCGCAAGCAGGGCGGCGACAATTCCGATTGCGTCTACGTCGGCGCCCAGGTCAATGGCACCGACGCCTATCGGGTATGGGGCGATCGCGGCAGCGCCCGCTATTTTTCCGTGGTGGCGGTGGAAACCGGCGCCACACCCTGGGGTGGGCGCGTCGCCAACGTCTTGTTCGGGCACCAGATCGAGACTGCGGCGGATGGCAGCTTCGAGCTCTGGGTCGGCCCCGAGCCGCCTCCCGATTCCAGTGCGAGCGCGGGCAACTGGCTGCGCACCACGCCCGACACCTTCCGCATCACTTTCCGTCAGTATTTCGCCGACTGGGAGGCGGAACGACCGATGCGCGCCCAGATCGACCGTGTCTCGGAACCGCGGCCGACGCCCCCCTGTCTGTCCCCGGCGGCCCTGGCCAGAGGGCTCACCGATTCTGTGCGTTGGCTGCGGGACTCCGTCGAGTACTGGCCGGAAATGCTGGCCCGCTGGAAGCCCTACCGGAACCAGTTCCTGTCCTACTGGCAACTGGAAAAGAACCGCATCGACGCGACACCGGGCGGCGACCCCATGGTCTGCTACTGGGAATTGCCGCCGGACCAGGCCCTGGTCATCCGGGTCAGACCGCCGGAACAATGCGTCTATTGGGGCGTGGAATTCGGCAACACCTGGTGGGAAACGGTGGATTACCGCTACCGGCTGTCCAACACCAACATGCACTACGCGGTGCGCGAGGACGACGGCGAACTGATCGTGGTTGTGGCTCATGATGATCCCGGCCTGCCCAACTGGCTCGATTGCGCCGGGTTTTCCGCCGGCTACGTGACCTTCCGCTGGATGCTCTCGGAGGAGCAGCCGGTTCCGCAGGCGACCCAGGTGCCCCTGGCCGAGCTTCCGACGCGACTGCCCGCCAAGATCAAGCGCATCACTCCGGCCGAGCGCATCGAGCAGCTGGCGATCCGGCGCCGAGGGGTGACCCGGCGCTTCGGCTATTGAACCAGGAGAGACTCATGAGCGACAACACCCTTGCCTGGCAGCCGCCTCCGCGACCGGAATGGCTGGTCCGCTTCAACGCCGAAGGCCGACATACCGATCTGCGCAGCCTGGTGCCGCTGCGGGCGGACGAACTGATCGCCACCGCCTGCCGCACGACGGGCCTGTCCGACTTCGGCGACGACCGCTGGCGGGAACCCTTCGAGATCCTGCTCAAGGCACTGGAGGACGAGGCCGAGTTGCACTACTTCGGCCGCCTCATGACCCGCAACGATCTGCTGATCTGGCTCCAGGCGCTGCTCGGCGTCCAGGCGGCCTTCACGGCCCATCCCGAGATCGCCGAGGAACGGATCGACCGCCCGGTGGTCATCGCCGGGCTTTCCCGTTCCGGCACCTCCATCCTCTTCGAACTGCTGTCCCAGGACCACCGCTTCGGCTCGCCGCGCCACTGGGAGATGATGTTCCCCTACCCGCCGCCCGAGCGGGCCACCTACGACAGCGACCCGCGCATCGAGCGCTGCCAGCACCTGATCACCCAGTGGAACCGTGTCACCCCCACCTATGCCACCATGCACGAGATGGACGCGCGCCTGCCCAATGAATGCATCATTGCCCAGGCCTGCACCTTCGTCAGCGAATACATCCCCTTCCTGTTCCAGGTGCCCGGCTACATGGCCTGGCTGGGAACCCGGGCCGACTGGGAGTATCCCTACCAGTTCTACAAGAAGCTGCTCCAACTCTGGCAATGGCGCAATCCGCGCCAGCACTGGCTGCTCAAGGCGCCCTCGCACTTGAACTTCCTGCCTATACTGTTCAAGGTCTTTCCCGATGCCCAAGTGTTGCTGACGCACCGGGATCCGCTACAGGCGCAGGCCTCCGTGACCAACCTGGCCGGCACCTTCTACTGGATGCGCAGCGACAAACCCCTGAATGTGGCCGCTTTCGAGGATCTGCTCTCCCCGGATCGCGTGGCGGAGCGCCTGGAGCGGCTCATCGACTGGCTCGAAGGAGGCGTCATTCCCCGCGACCAATGCGCCAATTCGCGCTATGCCGATCTGATCGACGATCCCCTGGCCGCGCTGCGCAAGGTGTACCGGCAGATCGGCCTGGCCCCCGATGCCGAAGTGGAGGCGCGCATGGCGAGCTATCTGGAAGCCAAGCCCCAGGGCAAGTTCGGCGCCCATCAATACGAAGTGGGCGAGGGCGAGGCGGTGCGCCAAAAGCGCGAACGCTTCCTCCGCTATCAGGCCTATTTCGACGTGCCGAACGAACGCGCCGCCTGAATCGCCTCCCGCGGCGCTCGCCCACGACTGACTTTCGCGCTGCCGTCCATCCTATGGGGATGTCGCCTCGAAAATGGATCGCACGGTATCTCGCAGCCACAGTATGTCCGGATCCGTCTCCGCCGATTCGTGCCAGTAAAGGCAGATGCTTGTCGCTTCCGGCGTATGCAGGTCGGCCGGCAGTTTCATAAGGCGATTCCCGAATCCGATGCCCGGGAACATTTGGCCAGGATGTAAAATCTTTCGCCTCATCGTAAATGACTCGGCTGATGTGAAAGGGGGGGTCATGTATCTGACATATGATGGTGCTCAACAGGTGGCGGCCCACCTGGCCGCTTTCCCTGGCGCCGAAAAGCGCTGGCTGCTCTGTCTGGCCGACCGCCATGGCGATGACTTGCCCGCCCTGATCGGGGCTTGCGGCCGGCAGGGCCTGGAAGTGTGCGGAGGCATCTTCCCCGGGCTGATCCTGGGTGGCAAGGGGCTGGAGAGTGGCATCGTCGCCCTGCCTTTGCCGGCCGGCAGCCAGGTCGCCTTGGCATGCCTCGGCAAGGATGGCCTGGATTGGGTTTCACCGCCCCCCGAGCCAGGCGAGATTCGGTTCGCCAGTTCCATTCTTCTGGTGGACTGCCTGGCGCCGAACATCGAGGGGCTGATGGACGAGGTGTATGACCTTTACGGCAGCCGCATGCATCATGTCGGTGCCGGGGCCGGCTATCGTGACCTGCGCGCCGTGCCGGTGATATTCACCCCGGCAGGCCTGCACGGCCATGCCGCCCTGATGATCGCCATGCCCCGGCGTCTGACCCTGGGGGTGCGCCATGGCTGGAAGCGGGTGGCTGGCCCCTTCGTGGTTTCCCGATCGCATGGCAACGTCATCCAGGAACTCAACTGGGAACCGGCGGGTAGTTTCTTCCGCCGGCAGATAGGCCTGCAAACCCCCGACTTGCGCGACAAGCCTGTCTTCCCGGATCTTGGCTCGATCCATCCGCTATGCATCGCCAAGGAAGGCAGTGAGGACGTCATGCGCGATCCCATGTACATTACCGATGCGGACGAGGTGGTGGTGCTCTCCGACGTGGCGGAGAACTCCGTGATGTACCTGGCGCACGGCGACCGGGATTCGCTGATCGAGGCGGCCCGTCAGGCCGTGGAAGATTGCCGTGCCGCTGTCGATGTGGAGCGTTGCTTCATTTCCGACTGTTACTCGCGGGTGATCATGCTGGGCGACGACTTTAGTCGGGAACTGGATACCGCTCGCCAAGCTCTGGGCAGCATTGCCGATGTCGAGTTGGAAGGCGTTCAGGCCTTTGGCGAGATAGCGGCCAACGGCACCCAGAAACTGGAGTTTTTCAACAAGACCTTTGTGGTCGGACTATTGCATTCCCGCGAATGAGCCAAACCGCCGAGGAACTACTGCTGCTCTACGAGCTGTCGTTGAACCTCGGTTACTCCCTCGACCCCGGAGAAATCGGCCGGCGCTTTCTCAAGACGCTTCTTTCCCGACGCAATCTCTCCGCCGCTTCCATCTGGTGGCGGCAGGAAGTCGCGGGGGGCGACGCACACGAGGGCGAAACCACCGAATTGACCCTGCTGGAGGCGATCCCCCGGGGGCAATACCATCAGTCCCGCCTGTCGCTCACCGCCGAGCTCCGGTCGGTGCTGCAAGACGGGCATGCGCGGGTGTTTTCGACCGGCGCCACCGATTGCCCGGAGTTCGTAAGCCATGCGGTTGCGTCCTCCATTGCTTGCGCCCTCTTCCCGTTGGGCGAGGAGGGGTTGCTGTTGCTGGAATCCGCCGACAGGGATCAGTTCACCCCGCGGTTTCTGGGACAGTTGCGCGCCGTGGTGAATAATCTGGCGAACAATATTCGGGGCGGCAAGGCCCATGCCCTGTTGCGGGCGCGCACGGCGGAACTGGACGAATCGCGAAGTGTGCTCCAGACCATCATCGATACCGCGCCCCTGCGCGTGTTCTGGAAGGACAGGGAGTTCCGCTATCTCGGCTGCAACCCGGCCTTTGCCCGGGACGCTGGAAAGGACAGCCCCGCCGATCTCATCGGCAAGGACGACTACCAAATGGGCTGGGCGCCGGAAGCCGAGCTCTACCGTGCCGACGACCGTCGGGTCATGGAGACCGGCGAGGCCCGGTTGGGCTTCGAGGAACCCCAGACCGCGCCGGATGGAAGCCTTGTCTGGCTGCGCACTTCCAAGGTGCCCCTGTACGACCGGCAGGGCAAGGTCGTGGGCATTCTCGGGGTGTACGAAGACATTACCCGGCAGAAACGGGAAGAGCGCCGTTTCTCCCTGGCCATGGATGCCGCCAAGGTCTTGATCTGGGAACTGGACGTCACTGCGGGCCGATTCGGCTACGACAGCGGCGCCCTCTACAACCTCGGCCTGGATGCAGCCGGCACTCCGGATACGTTGGAGGGCTGGTTGGCGCGGGTGTATCCGGATGACCGCGCGCGTTTCATGACCCTGCTGGAGCAGGCCCTGCAACCGGGCGATACGCGCGGCTTCGATTTCGAGTACCGTTTCCAGTACCCTCATGGCGACTACCAGTGGCTGCAGACGGTCGGCCGGGTGGGGCATCGCGATGGCGCGGGCCGCCCTCTGCTGGGCGCCGGTTACACGATCGCCATCGACGAGCGCAAGCGTGCCGAGCAGGCCCTGAAGGCGAGCGAGGAGGCGCAGCGCTCGCTCGTTGCCGCATTGCCGGACATCATCACGCGTTTCGACCCGGAAGGCCGTCACCTTTTTGTTTCCGACAACATCAAGGCGGTGACCGGCCTTCCCGCCGCCGCATTTGTCGGCAAGACCTATCGCGAGCTGGGTTTTTCCGAATCCATGTGCGCCCTCTGGGAACACGCCATCCGGCAACCCTTCCTGACCGGCCGGCCCCATGAAACGGAATTCGATATCGATGGCCCTGTCGGACACATTACGTTCAACTGGCGCCTGACCCCCGATCTCGACGCGGACGGCCATGTGCGTACCGTGCTGGCGGTGGCGCGCGATATTACCCAGGCGAAGCAACTCCAGAAGGAACTGCTGCTGCATCGCCAGCACCTCGAGGCACTGGTGGAGGAACGTACCCTGGCGCTGCGCGAGCGAGAACAACGCCTGGCCGAAACGCAGCGCATTGCGCACCTTGGAAGCTGGGAGTTCAATATTGCCTCGAAGCAGCTTGCCTGGTCCGACGAAACCTTTCGTATCGCCGGTCTGGCGGTACGCGATGTCGCGCCCACCCAGGAGGAATATCGCGCCAGCATTCATCCCGAAGACTTGCCGGCCCTGGATGCGTGCATCGAGCGGGCCATATCCCGGCAGCTTCCCTATGAGATCGAGGTCCGTCATCGGCGGCCGGACGGGCGTTATAACTTCACCCTCATGCATGGCCAGCCCGTGATCGAAAATGGGCAAGTGGTCAAGCTCATCGGCTCGGTGCTCGACATCGCCGAGCGCAAGGTGGCCGAGCAGGCGTTGATCAAGGCCAAGGAGGCCGCCGAAGCCGCCAATATCGCCAAGAGCGCTTTCCTGGCCAACATGAGCCACGAAATCCGCACCCCCTTGAATGCCATTACCGGCATGACCAACATCCTGCGGCGCGGCGGCGTCAATGAACGGCAGGCCGACAAACTCGACAAGATCGAAGCCGCCAGCAATCACCTGCTCGAAGTCATCAATGCCGTGCTCGATCTTTCCAAGATCGAAGCGGGCAAGTTCACCCTGGCCGAGGATCTGCTCGGCCTGGACGAGATGATCGACGATGTCTCCAGCATGATCCGGCCGCGGATCAATGCCAAAAACCTGGAGTATTCCATCGAAGCCGCCAGCCTGCCCGGCAACCTCGTCGGTGACCGCACCCGTCTGCAACAGGCCGTGCTCAACTATCTCGGCAATGCCATCAAGTTCACCGAGCGGGGGCGCATCGCCTTGCGCGTCCGCGTGGTGGAGAGCACCGCCGATACCGCCGTGCTGCGCTTCGAAGTCGATGACACCGGGCCGGGCATCGCCCCCGAAGCCCTGCCGAGACTCTTTTCCGCCTTTGAGCAGGCGGACAACTCCATCACCCGCAGGTACGGCGGGACCGGACTGGGACTGGCCACCACCCGCAAGATCGCCCAGTTGATGGGCGGGGATGCCGGGGTTGAGACCCGGTTGGGCCAGGGCAGCACCTTCTGGCTGACGGTCCGGCTGAAGAAAGGCGAAGCCGGCCGCGGAACCGTTTCGACCCATGGCGCCAGCGAAACCGAGGAAACCCTGAAGCGGGAATACGCCGGCACTCGAATCCTGCTGGCCGAGGATGAACCGCTCAACCGTGAAATAGCGCTCTCCATGCTGGATGACGTCGGTTTGGTGTCCGACGTTGCCGAGGACGGGGAACAGGCATTGAAACTGGCCGGCGAGAACGACTATGCATTGATCCTGATGGACATGCAGATGCCGAAAATGGACGGCCTGGAGGTCACCCGGCGGATTCGCCGGCTTCCGGACAGGCAGCGCACCCCGATCCTGGCCATGACCGCCAACGCCTTTGCCGAGGACAAGGCGAGGTGTCTTGAGGCAGGAATGAATGATTTCCTCACGAAGCCCGTTTATTCCGATACCCTGTTCGTGACTTTGCTGTACTGGCTGAGGAAGAACGGGGCCGCTGTTGCGAAAATGCACCAAACCAGGACGTGAACGGGGCGTCTAATGCAAATGGACGACGACCGTTCGAGGGGTTGCCCGATAGATTGGATCGACCCATCCGGCTAGAACGGGATATTGTGGGTGGCGAAAAAGTGGTATCGGGTTTGGTGGTTCTTCATACAAGGCAAGGAGGGAAAAAACAATGAGTAATCAATGCAGATCGGCGTTGCGTGTATTGCCGGCACTGATCGCGGCGGCTTACGCGGGCGGTGCGCTGGCGCAGGAGAAGATCGAGGAAGTCGTCATCACGGCCCAGAAGCGGCAGGAGAAGCTGCAGGACGTGCCGTTGGCCGTCACCGCGATCAGCGGTGCGCAACTGGAGACGCGCGGCATCGAGGGCACCAAGGATCTCGCATCCCTGGCGCCGACGCTGATGGTCACCTACGGCAATTCCGGCAACACCACCATGTCCATCATCTCGATTCGCGGCTCGGGCAGCGGATCTCCCAGCATCTTCCTCGATACCGCGGTCGGCACCTACGTCGATGGCGTGTATGCGGGCAAGAACCAGGGCGGTCTGTTCGATGTCGTCGATCTCGAGCGTGTCGAAGTCCTGCGCGGTCCCCAGGGGACGCTGTTCGGCCGCAACACGCTTGCCGGCGCGATCAACTTCGTCACCAAGAAGCCCAGCGGTGTTTTCGGCGGTTCGGTCGGTGTCGATATCGGCAATTACGGGGCTCTGACCCAGCGCTTCTCGGTCGATCTTCCGAGCATGGGGCCCTTGAAGGTGAGCGTGGCGGCCCGCGACGAGAACCGCGATGGCTACGTGAAGAACCACAGCGGCAAGGACAACGGCCAGGTCGACAAGCAGAGCCACCGCATTGCCGCCACGCTGGATGTCACCCGGGACTTCCAGGCCACCTATGTCTATGATCACACCGATGTCGACAATACCCAGGTGCCGGTAACGCTCTACACCCCGTACGGCTGGGTGGGCAACATCGGCACCACGACGAATACCAATGCCCTGGGCTATCCGTTCAGGACCGCCATCGTGGCCAACGCCTCGACGAGCTATCCCTCGTCGCGGAATTCGACGCCGGGCATTGGGCAATGGGAGCGCATGAAGACCAACAATCATGCCTTGACCCTGAGCTATGCGCTGAATGCGAACAACACCCTGAAGTACATCTTCTCGGACCGCAGCATGAAGTGGGGCGATCAGCTCGACATGGATGGCCTTCCCGTCAATATCTACGCATATGCCCGCGCCACCACGCTGGACACCAAGTCGCACGAACTGCAATGGGTCGGGAATGTCGGCCGGCTGAAGTACGTGGCGGGTTACTATTCATACAAGGAAGACAGCCGCACCAAGAATCCGCAGACCATCACGGGCAGTTCGACGAACTACGCCACCGATTTCTCGGGCTCGGTGGATGCCAAGGCCTTCTTCGGCCAGTTGGACTACGACTTCACCGACAAGTGGTCGGGCAGCATCGGTATCCGCCGTTCCGAGGACGAAAAGGGCGTGGATTCCAGTCAATACGGAACCAGCTACACGTTCAACGGCGCGATGACGCCCGCGGGATTGCCGGCATTGATCTTCGCCCCCGGCGCCATACCGGTGACCACCAGGCTGGGTGACGTGCTCATCCACCGGGGTCCCGGCATCATCATGGATGCGTCGCAGCAGCCCACTGGCGCCACCACCGTTGCGCTGCCGTCGCTTTTCCACGCCAAGGCGAAGAAGACATTCTCCTCCACGACGCCCGCCGCATCGTTGACCTACAAGATCAATCAGGACGTGAATGTCTACGGCCGTATCGCCAAGGGCTTCCGCTCCGGCGGCTTCTCGGCGGAAGCGGGTGGCGCGTCCGCCGCGCAGATTGCCGCCGCGCGCACCACGCCCTTCAATCCGGAAAAATCGACCACCACGGAACTGGGATTCAAGTCGACCCTCCTGGGCGGCAAGGCCCAGTTGAACGGCGCCATCTACCAGAACAAGGTGACCGATCTCCAGACCAACCGATTGCTGCCCAACACGACGTCGTCGATCATCGTCAATGCGGGCGAGATCGTCTATCGCGGCTTCGAGCTCGAGGGTCAGTTTGTCGTGGCCGATGGATGGCGTGTCGGAGCCAGTTGGGGTTTTGTCGATTACGACATCAAGAAGTTCATCGACGTTGGCCTGAACAACGGCGGCGCCTTGGTCGACACGGCGAACAACCGGGTGATCGGCTATGCGCCGGAGAACACGTTCAACGTGAACGTCGATGGCCGGCTGGCCAAGACGGCCTGGGGCACCTTGCGTATCGCGGCCGATGTCAGCTACGTGGACGAGATGGACAACATACCCGGTATCAAGAACCTGTCGGCGCCCAATGCCGGGGGAGCCAACTCAGCGGCCCTGACCAAGATACCCGAGCGTACCTTGGCCAATGCCCGGCTGACGCTCGCCGGCGTGCCCGTCGGTGGTCCGGGCCGTGCCGACGTCGCGCTGTGGGTGCGCAACATCGGCAACGTCCGCAAGCCGGTGAACTACATCGACATGAGCTACTGGCGGGTCGCCACCTGGACCGAGCCGCGCATGTACGGCCTCTCGCTCAGCTACAAGTGGTAGTGGCTTAGTCGCCGCTTCCCTCTAGGCCTGGCTGCCAAGTCTGTTCCGGTGCGGTGGCGCGAATGCCACCGCACCGGTTTCTTTTTGGGCTTTCGTTTTGGCGCCGCCGTCAGGGCTGGTCGGGATGCGCGGCGGCCCACTGCTGCCAGCGCCAAGTGTCCTCGCACATGGCGGCGACGTCGCGCCGGGTCTGCCAGTCGAGCAGCCGCCGCGCCAGGGATGGATCGGCATAACACTGGGCGATGTCGCCCGGGCGGCGGGCGGCGATCCGGTGGGGCACCGGCCGGCCGCTGGCGCGTTCGAAGGCCCGGATCATTTCCAGCACCGAGTAGCCGCGCCCGGTGCCGAGATTGACCGTCAGCGGCGTGCCGCCATGGCTGACTTTGGCCAGCGCGTCGAGCGCGGCGAGATGGCCCAGCGCCAGGTCGACGACATGGATGTAGTCGCGCACGCCGGTGCCGTCGGGCGTCGGGTAGTCGTCGCCGAAGACGGCGAGTTCGGGCAGCTTGCCGGCCGCCACCAGGGCGACGAAGGGCATCAGATTGTTGGGGATGCCGTTCGGGTCCTCGCCGATCATGCCCGACACATGGGCGCCCACCGGATTGAAATAGCGCAGCAGGGCGATCCGCCACGCATCGTCGGCCCGGGCCAGGTCGCGCAGCATGTCCTCGATCATCAGCTTCGAGCGGCCGTAGGGATTGGTGGCCGAGAGCGGGAAGTCCTCGCGGATCGGCACGCTGGCCGGATCGCCGTAGACCGTCGCCGAGGACGAAAACACCAGCGTCTTCACGTCCATGTCGCGCATGGTTTCGAACAGCGTGATGCTGCCGAGGACGTTGTTGTCGTAATACTCGAGCGGCCGCGCCACCGATTCGCCGACCGCCTTGAGGCCGGCGAAATGGATCACGGCCCCGCAGGCCGCGAGCGCCCGCCGCAGCGCGCCGCCATCGCGGATGTCGCCTTCGACGAATTCCGGCCGGCGGCCGGCGATGGCCTCGATGCGATCGAGCACCGAGGCGCGGCTGTTGCACAGGTTGTCGATGATGCGGACATCGTGGCCGGCGGCCAGCAGCTCGACGACCGTGTGCGAACCGATATAGCCGGTGCCGCCGGTGACCAGTATCTTCATGGGAAAACCTCCGCGTCGCGGAACGCCGCGCCCTGGGCGTCCTTGGCGGAAACGCGCGGCTCGCCCGCGAACGGCCAGTCGATGGCGAGCTCGGGATCGTTCCAGGCGATGCAGCGCTCATGCTCCGGCGCCCAGTAGTCGGTCGTCTTGTAGAGGAAGTCGGCGTTTTCCGACAGCACGATGAAGCCGTGGGCGAAACCGGCGGGCAGCCACAACTGACTTTTGTTCTCGGCCGAGAGACGGTGGCCGTACCACTTGCCGAAGGTCGGCGAGGACTTGCGCAGGTCGACGGCGACATCGAAAACCTCGCCGGCCACCACGCGCACCAGCTTGCCCTGCGGCTGGCGGATCTGGTAATGCAGGCCGCGCAGCACGCCCCGGGCGGAGCGCGAATGGTTGTCCTGCACGAAGCCGCCGCGAAAGCCGGTCAGTTCCTCGAAGCGGCGGGCATTGAAGCTTTCGAAGAAGAAGCCGCGGTCGTCGCCGAACACCGTCGGTTCGAGAACCAGCACGCCTTCGATGGGAGTGGCGACGGCCCGCATCAGAACACCTTCTCGCGCAGGACGTCGAGCAGGTACTGGCCGTAGCTGTTCCTGGCCAGCGGCCGCGCCAGCGCCTCCAGCGCCGCCGAATCGATCCAGCCCATGCGCCAGGCGATTTCCTCGGGGCAGGAAACCTTGAGGCCCTGCCGGCGCTCGATGGTCGAGATGAACAGCGAGGCTTCGATCAGCGACTCGTGCGTGCCGGTGTCGAGCCAGGCATGGCCCCGGCCCATGACGACCACGTCGAGCGCCCGCCGCTCCAGGTAGATGCGGTTGACGTCGGTGATTTCGAGTTCGCCGCGCGGCGAGGGCTTCAGCGCGGCGGCGATGTCGAGCACCTGGTTGTCGTAGAAATAGAGGCCGGTGACGGCGTAGCGCGACTTCGGCGCCTTCGGCTTTTCCTCCAGGCTGATGGCGCGGCCGCTGGCGTCGAACTCGACCACGCCGTAGCGTTCCGGATCGTGCACCGGGTAGGCGAACACCGTGGCGCCCGCCGTCTGCCGGCCGGCGGCCAGCAGGTCGTTGCCGAACTCGTGGCCGTAGAAAATGTTGTCGCCCAGCACCAGCGTCACCGTGTCGTCGCCGACGAACTCGCGGCCGATGATGAAGGCCTGCGCCAGGCCGTCCGGCGAGGGCTGCACGGCATAGGAGAGATTGAGGCCCCAGCGGCCGCCGTCGCCGAGCAGTTGCTCGAAGCGCGGCGTGTCCTGCGGCGTCGAGATGATCAGGATGTCGCGGATGCCCGCCAGCATCAGCGTCGACAGCGGGTAGTAGATCATCGGCTTGTCGTGGATCGGCAGCAGCTGCTTCGACACGGCGATGGTGACGGGGTAAAGCCGGGTGCCGGAACCGCCGGCGAGGATGATGCCCTTGCGCGTCATGACTTCCTCGAAATCTGGTCCAGAACATGGTCGAGCCCGGCCTGCCAGTGCGGCAGCGCGAGGCCGAAGGTCTCTTGCAGCCTGCCCGTGTCGAGCCGGGAATTGGCCGGGCGCCGGGCGGGCAGGGGATACTCGCTGGCCGGTATCGCGCGCACCGCGTCCGGCGCCAGCCGCAAAGTCAGTCCCCGCGACACGCCGCCGGCGAGGATGGCCCGCGCGAAACCGTGCCACGAAGTCTCGCCGCCGGCGGTCAGGTGATAGACGCCGGAGGGCGCCGCGCCCACCTCGCGCCAGCGCAGCTGGCCGAGCACCTGCGCGGTGACGTCGGCGAGCAGTGCCGCCGAGGTCGGCGCGCCGATCTGGTCGGCGACCACGTTCAGCGCGTCGCGCTCGGCGCCCAGGCGCAGCACGGTCTTGACGAAGTTGCCGCCGTGCGCGCCGAACACCCAGCTGGTGCGGAAGATGAAATGCTCCGCGCCGCTGGCCGCCAGCGCGGCATCGCCGTCGCGTTTGGTCGCGCCATAGACGCAGAGCGGGCCGGTCGGGTCGTCCTCGCGGTAGGCGGCGGCCTTGCCGCCGTCGTAGACGTAGTCGGTCGAATAATGGATCACGCGCGCGCCGGTCTTCCTGGCTTCCGCGCCGATGATGCCGGGGGCGTCGGCGTTGATCGCCCGCGCGAGTTCCGGTTCCGCTTCCGCCTTGTCGACCGCCGTGTAGGCCGCGGCGTTGATGATGACGTCCGGCTTGGCCGCGCCTATCGTCTGGCGGATCGAGCCGGCGCTGGTCAGATCGCAGTCCGGATAATCGACGGCCACGACCTCGCCCAGCGGCGCCAGCGCCCGGCGCAGCTCGAAGCCGACCTGGCCGTTCATGCCGATCAGCAGCAGCTTCATTGGCGTGCTCCGTAGTTCTTCTCGACCCATTCGCGGTAGGCGCCGCTCTGCACGTGCGCCACCCAGTCCTGATGGTCGAGATACCAGCGCACGGTCTTGCGTATGCCCGTCTCGAAGGTCTCCGCCGGCCGCCAGCCCAGTTCGCGTTCGATCCTGCGCGCGTCGATGGCATAGCGCCGGTCGTGCCCCGGCCGGTCCTTGACGAAGGTGATCAGCCGCTCGCAGGGGCCGGCCGCATTCGGCTTCAACTCGTCGAGCAGCGCGCAGATCGTCTTGACGATGACCAGGTTCGGCATCTCGTTCCAGCCGCCGATGTTGTAGGTCTCGCCCGCGCGGCCATCGGCCAGCACGGCGCGGATCGCCGCGCAGTGGTCGCCCACGTACAGCCAGTCGCGCACGTTCATGCCGTCGCCGTAGATCGGCAGCGGCTTGCCGGCCAGCGCGTTGGCGATGACCAGCGGGATCAGCTTTTCCGGAAACTGATAAGGGCCGTAGTTGTTCGAGCAGTTGGTGGTCAGCGTCGGCAGCCCGTAGGTGTGGTGGTAGGCGCGCACCAGATGATCCGAGGCGGCCTTCGAGGCGGAATAGGGGCTGTTCGGCTGGTAGGCATGGGTTTCGGCGAACGGCGGGTCGTTCGGCCCCAGGGAGCCGTACACCTCGTCGGTCGAGACATGCAGGAAGCGGAACTCATCCCGCGCGCCGCCCGCCAATCCGTCCCAGTGGGCGCGCACGGCTTCCAGCAGGGTGAACGTGCCCTCGATGTTGGTGCGGATGAATTCTCCGGGGCCGTGGATGGAGCGGTCGACGTGCGATTCGGCGGCGAAATGGACGACGGCGCGCGGCCGGTGGCGTGCCAGCAGATCGTCGACGAGCGCGCGGTCGCAAATGTCGCCGCGCACGAAGACATGGCGGCCATCGCCGGCCAGCGCGGCGAGATTCTCCATGTTGCCGGCATAGGTCAGCTTGTCGAGATTGACCACCGGCTCGCCGGTTTCCGCCAGCCAGTCCAGCACGAAATTGGCGCCGATGAAGCCGGCGCCGCCAGTGACGAGAATCATGCGTCTGCCTTCCTTGGTCAGTTGCGGCCGTAGGTGTCGTCGAAGCGCACGATGTCGTCCTCGCCGAGATAGGCGCCGGACTGCACCTCGATCATTTCGAGCAGCAGCTTGCCGGGGTTTTCCAGGCGATGCCTGACGCCGAGCGGAATGAACGTGGATTCGTTTTCCGAAACCAGCAGCGTCTCGTCGCCGCGCGTCACCCTGGCCGTGCCGCGCACCACCACCCAGTGCTCGGCGCGGTGATGGTGCATTTGCAGCGACAGGGAGGCGCCCGGCTTGACGACGATGCGCTTGACCTGGAAGCGCTCGCCGGCGTCGACACCGTCGTAGCTGCCCCAGGGCCGATGCACCTTGCGGTGGAGTTGCGCCTCGCCGCGGGTTTCCTGCTTGAGCCGTTCGACGATTTTCTTGACGTCTTGCGTGCGGTCCTTGTGCGTGACCAGCACGGCGTCGGGCGTCTCGACGACGACCAGGTCGCGCACGCCGACGCAGGCCACGAGGCGGCTTTCCGAAAACGCCAGCGTGTGCGCGGTGTCGTGCAGCATGACGTCGCCGCGCCAGGCGTTGCCGGCCTCGTCCTTGGGCAGGACCTGCCAGAGCGAATCCCAGGCGCCGACATCCGACCAGCCGGCCGCGAGCGGAATGACGGCGGCCCGGGGCAGGCCCTCGATGCCCGCCGCGATCCTTTCCATCACCGCGTAGTCGATGGAATCGGCGGGGCAGGCCCTGAACGCCTCCTTGTCCACGCGCACGAAATCGCCGTCGGCGCGGGCGCCGGCCAGCGCCTTCTCGCAGGCGGCCAGGATGTCCGGCCGGCAGGCGGCGATGGCGGCGCGCCAGACCGAGGCCTTCATGACGAACAGGCCGCTGTTCCAGAGATGGTCGCCGGAATCGAGGTAGCGCTGCGCGGTTTCGCGGTCCGGCTTCTCGACGAAGCGCGCCAGCGCGTGGGCGCCGCTGTCGCCGGGCATCGCGGCGCCGACCTGGATGTAGCCGTAGCCCGTTTCCGGGCAATCGGGCGTGATGCCGAAGGTGACGATCATGCCGGTCGCGGCGAGCCGGGCGGCGCGCTCCACCGCATCGCGGAAGGCATCGCCGTCGAGGATCACGTGGTCGGCCGGCATCACCACCAGGACCGGATCGGTGTCCCGGTTCAGGGCGGTCACGGCCGCCAGCGTCACGGCCGGCGCGGTATTGCGGCCGACCGGCTCCAGCACCACGGCGCCGTTGCGGCCGAGTTGCCGCACCTGCTCGGCGACGACGAAGCGATGTTCCTCGTTGCAGACCAGCAAGGGCTCGGCGACATCGGCCAGGCCGTCGAGACGCCGGACGGTGGCTTGCAGCATCGAGTCCTTGCCCACCAGCGGCAGGAGTTGCTTGGGGTACTGCTCGCGCGACAGCGGCCACAGGCGGGTGCCCGAACCGCCGGAAAGGATGACGGGTAGGATCATGGTGACAGGAAGGAAAGATGACGGTCGATTGCCAGGCGAATCATACTCGCGCCGCGGCCGAGCCATTCGTGGAGGGCGAAATGGCTCAGTCGGAGGGCGTTGATGCCAGGCAGCCAGTTGCCGGCGAGGCCAAGCGGACCGCCGTCCGACGGCGCGGAAAAGAAGCGGGTCGGCGCCGGCGCGACGCGCAGGCCGGCCTGCTCGAACAGGAAGCGTGCGCGCGGCATGTGGAAGGCGTGCGTCACCAGCGCGACGCGGACGACGCCCTCGCGCGCCAGCATCGGCGCCAGCAGGGCGGCGTTTTCGGCGGTGTCCCGCGACTGACTTTCGACCCAGCGGACCTCGACGCCGAAATCGGTGGCCAGCGCCTCGCGCATCGATTTGCCTTCCGGACGGCCGCCCGACGGGGCGCCGCCGGTGACGGCGACGGGCAGGCCGCTCGCCCGCGCCAGCCGCGCGCCCAGGCGCAGGCGCTCCAGGGCCAGCGCGTTCACGGTGTCGTCACCGTACTCCGGCGCGTTGGCGTAAACGCCGGCGCCGAGTATGACGATGGCCTGGCAGCGGCGCAGCTCGTCGCCGGTGATCGGCGGCGCGTCCTCCAGCGTGCCGATCAGTTGGCCGGCGACCCACGGCGTCGACATGAGCCAGAGGGCGGCGAGGCTGCCGGCGATCAGGCCGTGGCCGAGCCGCGGCCGCCGGCGGGCCAGCCACAGGCCGAGCATCGCCAGCAGCAACAGGCTGGTCGGCGGCAGCATCAGCGCGGCAAGCAATTTCTTAAGCGGAAACATGGGGGCAAAGCCGGCCTGATCACGACTTTTCACGAACGGCGGGCCGCTATTATCAAGGCAATTTGCCCTGTTTCCTGCTTTTTCCGCGGCCCGTGGCGCCGCGGTCGGCCGGGACGGGCGTGGCGGCGAAAGCCGGGAAGGGGCGGATGGACTTCATCGGGATCGGTTGGCGAGAAGGCTTGTTGCTGGCGATCGTGCTCGTGGCGGTGTACCTCGTGGTGGCGCTGCTCGGCTTGGCGCGCCTGAAGCGCCGCCCCGAGACCGTGCCCGCGGCCATGCCCGCAAGCATGTCCGCAATCATGCCCGGCGCGGAGCCGCCATTGGCCGCCGGCGAGCCGCCGGATTTCCTGGCCGACGCGCTGTCCGTCCGGATCGACGATGATGAACGAGGGGTTGCTCCCGCCGCTCCAGCGATCGGCGATGGCCGCGAGCCGGACTTCGCGGGCCAGCTCGCCTGGCGCGAAATCGAGGCGGAGGTCGGGCAGTTGCGCATGGAGGTGGCGGCCTTGCGCCGGGAACTGGACGAACTCAGGAACGAGCGCGTCCAGCGGCGGATGGCGCCCCATTACGCGGAAGCGGCGGCGCTGGCCGAGCGCGGCTTCGACGCGCGCGGCGTCGCCGAGGAATGCGGCATTTCGGTTGCCGAGGCCGAGCTGGTGCTGGCCATGAGCCGCGACGAAAAGACATTCGATGACGAGGACGATCATGACGGAATCCGATACGCGCCCGCCGGACGGTGACGAGGCGCTCAGGCGCAGCCTGCTCAAGCGCGTCGGCGTGGCCGCCGTGCTGGTCGTCGCCCTGCTGGCGGCGCTGATGCTGTTCGACGGGCAGTCGGGGCGCGACGAGCAGCGCGCCGCGCCGGTCGCCCGCGTCGAGCCGCCGGTCAGGCCGATCGAAAAACCGGCCGAGCCGGCCGCCGTCGACGAGGCGGAGGAGGAAGCCGGGGAAACGGTCGCGGCGGTGCCCGAGGAAACCGAGACGCCGATCAGCCGGCCTCGCGCCGACGAGCGCCCGCTGACCGTGCCGGCCACGGCCCGGAATGCGGCCATGCGTCCGGCCGAGCCGGTGGCGGCGGCGCCGAAGCCGCCGAAGCCGGATGTCGCGCGCGACATCGCCCGCGTGCTGCCGCCCAAGGAAGCCGCGACCATGCCCGAGGCCTCGCGGCCGATCGCCCGCGCGGTCGAATCGGCGCGACAATTCCTCGTGCAGGTCGGCGTGTTCGGCAATCTCGCCAATGCCGAGGAGCTGCGCGCCCGGCTGGAAAACGCCGGCGTGCCGGCGCACATCGAGGCGCGCGTCCGGGTCGGGCCGTTCGCGAGCCGCGAAGAGGCCGAGCGCGCGCGGGAGAAGATGAAGGAGATCGGCGTGGCGCCCGGCATCATCATGACGCGCAAATAGGAATGAGAGGAATGGGAGGAGTGGGAACACCACCATGAAAACTATCATCGCCACCCAGGACGCGCCCGCCGCCATCGGGACTTACTCGCAGGCAGTTTCCGTCGCCAACGGGGCGGGCAGCACGATCTACCTCTCGGGCCAGATCGGCCTCGATCCGGCGACCATGCAGATGGCCGAGGGCATCGACGCGCAGATCGTGCGCGTGTTCGAGAACCTCAAGGCGGTCGCGGCCGCCGCCGGCGCCACGCTCGACGACGCCGTCAAGTTCAACATCTATCTCACCGATCTCGCCAACTTCGCCAAGGTGAACGAGGTCATGGCGAAGTACGTCGCCCAGCCCTATCCGGCGCGCGCCGCCGTCGGCGTGAAGGAACTGCCGCGCGGGGCTATGGTCGAGGCGGACGCGATTCTCATTGTCAGCTGAAAGGCCCCGTATAGCCGGTATTTCCGCGACCGTCGCGGAGAAGCTGGCGCGCCTCGGGCTGTTCACCGACGCCGACCTGATCCTGCACCTGCCGCTGCGTTACGAGGACGAGACGCGGCTGACGGCGATCCGCGATGCGCTTCCCGGCGTGCCGGCGCAGTTCGATGTCGAGGTGGTGTCGAGCGAGGTCGCCTATCGGCCGCGCCGCCAGCTCGTCGCCCGCGTGAGGGACGAGAGCGGGACGATGGCGCTTCGGTTCCTCAACTTCTATCCGAGCCAACAGAAGGCGCTGGCGGCCGGCGCGCGGCTGCGCGTGTTCGGGGAATTGCGCGGCGGATTCTTTGGTGAAGAGATGGTTCATCCGCGCTTTCGCGTCATCCACGGCGACGAGCCGCTGCCCGACCGGCTGACGCCGATCTATCCGACCACGGCGGGCTTGTCGCAGGGCGTGCTGCGCAAGCTGATCCAGCGCGCCCTGGACAGCGCCAATCTCGCGGACACGCTGCCCGAGCCGCTGCGGCGGCGTCTCGCCATGGCTGACTTTGGCGACAGCCTGCGCTTCCTGCATCAGCCGCCGCCCGACGTATCGCCGGCGGACATCGAGGCGCGCCGTCATCCGGCCTGGCGGCGCATCGCCTTCGACGAGTTGCTGGCGCAACAGCTTTCGCTGCGGCTCGCTTATCAGGCGCGGCGTGCGCGCGGCGCGCCCGTGCTGAAGGCCACCGGCAAGCTGACCGGCAAGCTGCTCGCCGCGCTGCCGTTCAGGCTCACCGGCGCGCAGCAGCGCGTCTGGCGCGAGATCGCCGCCGACCTCGCGCAGCCGCATCCGATGGCGCGGCTGCTGCAGGGCGACGTCGGCAGCGGCAAGACGGTGGTCGCCGCGCTGGCGATGCTGCAAGCCGTCGAGGCCGGTCACCAGGCGGCGCTGATGGCGCCGACCGAGATTCTCGCCGAGCAGCATTACCGCAAGCTCGCCGCCTGGCTGGCGCCGCTCGGGCTGGAGGTGGCGTGGTTCGCGGCGAGCGTGAAGAAAAAGCAGCGCGACGAATGGCGCGCGAAAGTCAGCCGTGGCGAGACGCCACTGGCGGTGGGCACGCATGCGCTGATCGAGGAGGGTGTGGAGTTCGACAATCTGGGCCTGGCCATCGTCGACGAGCAGCACCGCTTCGGCGTGCAGCAGCGGTTGGCGCTGAAAAAAAAGGGGCAGAGCGCCCATCAGCTGACGATGTCGGCGACGCCCATTCCGAGAACCCTGGCGATGAGTTACTACGCCGACCTCGACGTCTCGGTGCTCGACGAACTGCCGCCGGGCCGCACGCCCGTGGTGACCAAGCTGGTCGACGAATCGCGCCGCGACCAGGTGATCGGCCGCGTGCACGATGCCTGCCGTGCCGGGCGGCAAGCCTACTGGGTCTGTCCGCTGATCGAAGAGAGCGAGGCCTTGCAACTCAAGACCGCCGAGGAAACGTTCGAGCGCCTGACGACCGAACTGCCCGATCTGAAGGTCGGCCTGGTGCACGGCCGGCTCAAGGCCGACGAGAAGGCGGCGGTGATGGCGGCCTTTACGCGCAACGAAATACAGGTGCTGGTCGCGACGACGGTGATCGAGGTCGGCGTCGATGTGCCCAACGCCAGCCTGATGGTGATCGAGCACGCCGAGCGTTTCGGCCTCGCGCAACTGCACCAGCTGCGCGGCCGCGTCGGGCGCGGCGCGCACGATTCCGCCTGCATCCTGCTCTACGCGCGGCCGCTGGGAGAGAATGCGCGGGCACGGTTGAAGGTGATCTACGAGAACAGCGACGGCTTCGAGATCGCGCGCCTCGACCTGCACCTGCGCGGACCGGGCGAGTTCATCGGCAGCCGGCAGAGCGGCGCGCCGCTGCTGCGCTTCGCCGATCTCGAGGACACGAACATGGTCGAGCAGGCGCGCGCGGTGGCCGAGGAACTGCTGCGCGACCAGCCGCGGGCGGCCGAGGCGCATCTCGCGCGCTGGCTCGGCGGCAGAGAGGAGTTGCTGAAGGCATGAGCGTGCTTGCACTTGGAGTGAAGAAACGCGAAGTCTGGGCCTGGGCGATGTACGACTTCGCCAATTCGGGCTACACGACCGTGGTCATCACCGCGATCTTCAACGCCTATTTCGTCTCCGTGGTGGCTGGCAATGCGCCGTGGGCGACCTTCGCGTGGACGCTGGCGCTCTCCGTCTCGTATGCGCTGATCATGCTGACGGCGCCGCTGATCGGCGCCCATGCCGACGCGCGGGCGGCGAAGAAACGCTGGCTGCTGGCGACGACCGCCGGCTGCGTGCTGGGCACGGCGGGCCTGATGTTCGCCGGGCCGCATGGACTAATTGGGCTGATGCTGGCGGTATTCTTCCTGGTTCTCTCGAACTACTGTTTCGGCAGCGGCGAGAACCTGATCGCCGCCTTCCTGCCCGAGTTGGCGGATGAAGACGCGCTCGGCAAGGTGTCGGGCTACGGCTGGAGCCTCGGCTACATAGGCGGGCTGGTCAGCCTCGGCGCCTGCCTCGCCTATGTCACATGGGCGCAAGGGCAGGGGCAGGGCGCCGCCGAGTTCGTGCCCGTGACCATGCTGATTACCGCAGTGCTGTTCGCGCTGGCCAGCCTGCCGACCTTCCTGTTCCTGCGCGAACGCGCGAAGCCGCTGCCGGCAGATCACATTCCGGGATTCGGCGCGGCGATCGAACGCCTGCGCGAGACGCTGAAGCATGCACGCAACTTTCCCGACATGCGCCGCTTCATGCTCTGCATCGTCTTCTACCAGGCGGGCATCCAGGCGGTGATCGCGCTGGCGGCGATCTACGCCGAACAGGCGATGGGCTTCCAGACAGCCGATACGATCAAGCTGGTCTTTCTCGTCAATGTCACGGCGGCCATCGGCGCCTTCGTCTTCGGCCACGTTCAGGACCGCATCGGCCACGTGCGCGCCATCGCGGCGACGCTCGTCGGCTGGATGGTCATGATCCTGCTGGCGTGGCAGGCGACGACGCCACCGCTGTTCTGGCTGGCCGCCAACATCGCCGGGCTGTGCCTCGGCGCCAGCCAGTCGGCGGCGCGGGCGCTGGTCGGCGCGCTGGCGCCACCCGCGCGGCATGCGGAGTTCTTCGGGCTCTGGGGGCTGGCCGTGAAGCTTTCTTCGATCCTCGGCCCGCTCACCTACGGCGTCGTCACCTGGGTTTCCGGCGGCGACCACCGGCTGGCGATGCTCGTGACCGGCGGCTGGTTCGTGGCCGGGCTGCTGATCCTGCGCGGTGTCGATGCGGAGCGCGGACGCCGGGCGGCAGTAGAATCCGACGCATGAATCTCGCGCTGGTCAGGGAAAAACTGGATCTCTATGAACGGCTGATGCGGCTGGACAAGCCCATCGGCATCCTGCTGCTGCTCTGGCCGACGCTGTGGGCGCTGTGGGTCGCGTCCGACGGCCGGCCGGACTGGCTGCTGGCATGGATCTTCGTCCTCGGCACGGTGCTGATGCGATCCGCCGGCTGCGTGATCAACGACTACGCTGACCGCGATTTCGACCGCCACGTCGAGCGCACGAAGGAACGTCCGCTGACCTCGGGGAAAGTCAGTGTCGGCGAGACGCTGCTGCTGGCCGCGATACTCACGGTCTGCGCGGCGCTGCTGATCCTGCCGCTGTCGAAACTGGTCTGGCTGCTGGCCTGCGTGGCGCTTTTCCTCGCCATCTCCTATCCCTTCACCAAGCGCTTCTTCGCCATCCCGCAGGCCTATCTCGGCATCGCTTTCGGCTTCGGCATTCCGATGGCCTTCGCCGCCGTGCAGGACACGGTGCCGGCGCTGGCGTGGTGGATGCTGCTCGCCAACATCTTCTGGGCCGTCGCCTACGACACCGAGTACGCGATGGTGGACCGCAACGACGATCTCCGGATCGGCATCAAGACCTCGGCGATCACCTTCGGCCGCTACGACGTGGCGGCGGTGATGTTCTGCTACGGCATCGCCATCGCCATCCTGCTGTGGATCGGCACGCGGCTCGACTACGGCTCCTTCTACCACGCGGGACTCGCGGTCGCGACGGTGATCGCGCTCTACCACTGGACGCTGATCCGCGGCCGCGAGCGCATGGCCTGCTTCAAGGCCTTCCTGCACAACAACTGGCTGGGCGCGGCGATCTTCGCCGGCATCGTCGGCGAACTGAACCTCAAACCACTGCTGCCATGAAGTATCAGGATCTGCGCGATTTCATCGCGCAACTGGAAAAACTCGGCGAACTCAAGCGCGTTTCCGTCGAGGTCGATCCCCGGCTGGAGATGACGGAGATCTGCGACCGCGTGCTGCGGCAGGGCGGGCCCGCGATCCTGTTCGAGAAGCCGAAGGGACATTCGATGCCGGTGCTCGGCAACCTGTTCGGCACGGCGCGGCGCGTGGCGCTGGGCATGGGGCAAGAGTCAGTCGTGGCGCTACGCCAGGTGGGCGAACTGCTCGCCTATCTGAAGGAGCCCGAGCCGCCCAGGGGCCTCAAGGACGCCTGGGAGAAGCTGCCGGTGCTCAAGCAGGTGCTGCACATGTCGCCGAAGGAACTGTCCTCGGCGCCGTGCCAGGAAGTGGTGTGGCAGGGGAAGGATGTCGATCTCTCGCGGCTGCCGATCCAGACCTGCTGGCCGGGCGACGTGGCGCCGCTGATCACCTGGGGCCTGACGGTGACGCGCGGCCCGCAAAAGGCGCGGCAGAACCTCGGCATCTACCGCCAGCAAGTGATCGCGCCGAACAAGGTGATCATGCGCTGGCTGGCGCATCGTGGCGGCGCGCTCGATTTCCGCGACCATTGCCAGAAGAATCCGGGCCAGCCGTTCCCGGTGGCCGTCGCGCTGGGCGCCGACCCGGCGACGATACTGGGCGCGGTGACGCCGGTGCCCGATACGCTTTCCGAGTACCAGTTCGCCGGCCTCCTGCGCGGCGCGAAGACGGAAGTGGTGAAATGCCTCGGCTCGGATTTGCAGGTGCCGGCTTCCGCCGAGATCGTGCTCGAAGGCGCGATTCATCCGAATGAAACGGCCCTGGAGGGGCCGTATGGCGATCACACCGGCTACTACAACGAGCAGGCCGACTTTCCGGTGTTCACCATCGAGCGCATCACCATGCGCCGCGAGCCGATCTACCACAGCACCTACACTGGCAAGCCGCCGGACGAGCCGGCCATGCTGGGCGTGGCGCTGAACGAAGTCTTCGTGCCGCTCCTGCAAAAGCAGTTCCCGGAGATCGTCGACTTTTACCTGCCGCCCGAGGGCTGCTCCTACCGCCTCGCCATCGTGAGCATGAAGAAGCAGTATCCCGGCCACGCCAGGCGCGTGATGTTCGGCATCTGGAGCTTCCTGCGCCAGTTCATGTATACCAAGTTCATCATCGTCGTCGATGACGACGTGGACATCCGCGAGTGGAAGGAAGTGGTGTGGGCGATGACGACGCGCGTCGATGCGGCGCGCGATACCTTGATCGCCGACAATACGCCCATAGATTATCTGGACTTCGCGTCGCCGGTCGCCGGACTCGGCAGCAAGATGGGCATCGACGCCACCAACAAGTGGCCGGGCGAAACCAGCCGCGAGTGGGGCCGGCCGATCGCGATGGCCGACGACGTGAAGCGGCGCGTCGACGCGCTCTGGCAGAATCTGGGACTTTGAAGGAGGCGACGATGGCCGATTATGACCACGACGGTGGATTGATCGCGGCGGACCGCGATCTGGGCGGCACGAAGGCGTGGTGTCACGTGGTGTACGCGCTGCATGCCTTTTCGGCGTTCGGCGGACTGCTCGGCTCCACCACCATCATCGGCGGCTTTCTCTTCGGCTGGCCGTCGATCATCGCCGTGATCATCAATTACATGACCCGCGGCAACGCGCGCGGCACCTGGCTCGACACCCATTGGCGCTGGCAGTTGCGCACCTTCTGGCTCGCCGCCGCATGGGCCGCCGGAGGCTTGGTCCTGTTCTTCACTTTCATCGGCATTCCGGTGGCGCTGGTCATCTGGGGCGTGCTCAGCCTTTGGCTGCTCTACCGGGTGGTCCGCGGCTGGATCGCCCTGTCCGGCAACCGCCCCATGCCCGTTTCCGCCTGACATCGAGGAGTCTTCATGAAACGTCGTCTTGCCGTTCTTGCCTTCGGCATTTTTTTCCCCGCGCTGGCGTCCGCCGGCGAAGTGTCCTGCCCGGATCTCGCCAAGGCGGTCCAGGTCGCGCCCTGCCCGAGCGAGGAGGAACTGCAATACACCTTCAACGGTTTTTGCAGCGACAACGCGCGCATGTACGCCAAGGACACCGATACCTGCGTGAGCTACGAGAACTACCGCAAGGTGAAGAACAACGCGCTCTGGGAGGCGGGCAACGGCGAATTCCAGGGCTACGTCTCGTGCGATCTGGACCCCGCCGCCGTGAAGGCCGCGAAGGCCCGGTCGATCACGGTCGGCAAGGCCGGCAAGCTGACGCGCGTGGCCTGCGGCTATGGCGGCGGCATCGTTTTCGCGCACCGCACGCATGCGGCCTGCAAGGTCGAGGGCAGCGGCGATTGCGCCGGCGGCGCCTGCAAGGCCGACTGCAAGTAAATCAGCCTGCCAGCGGTTCGGCGCGGCGGCCCCCTCGGCGGGTGCCTCCGCTTCAGCGGCTGTCTTCGTAAACCCAGGTCAGCAGCGCGTCCTGCGCCGGCTGGGCGGCGCCGGCGTTCGGGTGGTTCACCAGGAACACGACGATCTGCCGCCGGCCGTTCCTGTCGAGCACGTAGCCGGCGATGGTCTTGACGCCTTCCAGCGTGCCGGTCTTGATATGGGCCCGGCCGGTGATGCCGTTGCCGTTGAGCCGCTTCTTCATGGTGCCGTCGACGGCGTTGAGCGGCAGCGAGGCGACGAACTCCGGCATCAGCGGGCTTGACCACGCGGCCGCGAGCAGGCGCGCCAGGTTGCCCGCCGAGATGCGTTCGCGGCGCGAAAGCCCGGAGCCGTTGTCGAGCACCAGTTCCGGAAAGCGCAGGCCGCGGCTGTCCAGCCAGGCGCGCACGGCGGCGTCGGCGTCCTCGGTGCGTGCCGGCCGGCGGCCGCGTTCGGCCAGCGATTCCGCGCCCAGGGTCAGGAACAGCTGGCGGGCCATCACGTTGTTGGAATACTTGTTGATGTCGCGCACGATCTCGGCCAGGCTTGGCGATTCGATGGCCGCGAGCTGGCGCGCGTCCGCCGGCACCGCGCCGTCGCGCACGTCGCCCGCGAGGCTGCCGCCGAGTTCCCGCCAGAGTTGCTCGAACACGCCGTGGATGTAGGCCGGATGCGGCAGCAGGCCGTGGTTCCACGTTTTTTCGCCGCAGGCGGCCGGATAGCTGCCGGTCAGCGCCAGCCGCCAGCGATTGGCGTGCTGGGTCAGGTCGGCGCGCAGCCCTTCCTTCCAGTCGCCGCAGCCGCCGTTGCCGGCGCGCAACTTGATCAGGTTGGTGATGTCGAGGTTGGCCGGCTCGGGTTCGGCCAGCGCCAGCACGGTCTGCTTGTCGAGGTCGGGAACGAGGCGCAGCCTGACGGCCTTGAAGTTGAGCAGGAGGGCATCGGGGCCGACGTTGTAGGGCCGCAGCGGCTTGTCGTCGAACTGGCCGTCGGCCTCGGCGGCGATCAGGCCGCGATCGAGCACCAGGTCGCCGGCGATCCGGCCCACGCCGCGGGCGCGCAACTGCCGCAGCAGCAGCCAGAACTGCTCGAAAGTCAGCCGTGGATCGGCGCCGCCGCGCAGCACCAGGTCGCCGGCCAGCACGCCGTTGTCGAGCGGGGCGCTGCTCCAGGCCGTGGTCTTCCAGGTGTAGGCGGGGCCGAGCAGTTCCAGGGCCGCCAGGGTGGTGACCAGTTTCATGGTCGAGGCCGGGTTCATCGCGGCGCCGGCATTCACTTCCAGGCGCGGCGCGGACGCGCCGAGTTCCTGGACCACCACGCCGACCGCCGACGCGGGAATCTGGGCGGCGGCCAGGGCCTTGGCCACGGCCGGCGGCAGGCCGGTGTCCGGCCGGGCGGCGACCGACAGGGCGGCGAGGAGAAGAATCGGCAACGAGACCCAATGCAGCATCTTCAAGCGCATGACCATCCTTCCGCCGCGTTCATCGGACGGCGAAAAATACCGAGCATAAACGAAAGCCCCCCTTGTAAAGCCCCGGCATCGTCCCTATTATTGGCACTCGTTGGTGCCGAGTGCTAGCAACGGCATTTCACACCCGAAACCCAGTCGGCAGGGAAACACCTGCGTTTTGTGCGTAAACAGGAGATAACTGCATGAAAATCCGTCCTTTGCATGACCGTGTGATCGTCAAGCGTGTCGAGGCCGAGCGTACCACCGCCAGCGGCATTGTCATTCCCGACTCCGCCGGCGAGAAACCCGATCAAGGCGAAGTCATCGCCGTCGGCACCGGCAAGATCCTCGACGACGGCAAGGTCCGCCCGATGGCGCTCAAGGCCGGCGACCGCGTGCTGTTCGGCAAGTATTCCGGCCAGGCCGTCAAGGTCGAGGGCGAGGAACTGCTCGTCATGCGCGAAGAAGACGTCATGGGCGTCGTCGAAGCCTGATCATCAAACGAATTCACTGGAGAAAAGCTAAATGGCAGCCAAAGAAGTCAAATTCGGCGATTCCGCCCGTTCCCGCATGGTCGAGGGTGTGAACGTCCTCGCCGACGCCGTCAAGGTCACCCTCGGTCCCAAGGGCCGCAACGTCGTGCTGGAGCGCTCGTTCGGCGCCCCGACCGTCACCAAGGACGGCGTTTCCGTCGCCAAGGAAATCGAACTGAAGGACAAGTTCGCCAACATGGGCGCGCAGATGGTCAAGGAAGTCGCTTCCAAGACCTCCGACGTCGCCGGTGACGGCACCACCACCGCCACCGTGCTGGCCCAGTCCATCGTCCGCGAAGGCATGAAGTTCGTCGCCGCCGGCATGAACCCGATGGACCTCAAGCGCGGCATCGACAAGGCCGTCATCGCCGTCACCGAAGAACTGAAGAAGATCTCCAAGCCCTGCACCACCTCCAAGGAAATCGCCCAGGTCGGCTCGATTTCCGCCAACTCCGACAGCTCGATCGGCGACATCATCGCCCAGGCCATGGACAAGGTGGGCAAGGAAGGCGTCATCACCGTCGAGGACGGCAAGTCGCTCAACAACGAGCTGGAAGTCGTCGAGGGCATGCAGTTCGACCGCGGCTACCTCTCCCCCTACTTCATCAACAACCCGGACAAGCAGATCGCCGTCCTGGACAACCCCTACGTGCTGCTGCACGACAAGAAGGTTTCCAACATCCGCGACCTGCTGCCCGTGCTCGAGCAAGTCGCCAAGGCTGGCCGTCCGCTGCTGATCATCGCCGAGGACGTCGAGGGCGAAGCCCTGGCCACCCTCGTGGTGAACAACATCCGCGGCATCCTCAAGACCGTCGCCGTCAAGGCCCCGGGCTTCGGTGACCGCCGCAAGGCCATGCTCGAAGACATCGCCATCCTGACCG
>CAZRRI010000025.1:0-7182 GCA_964602565.1 uncultured Rhodocyclaceae bacterium
CGCGCCCAGGCCAACGACGCCTACTGGCACGGCCTGTTCGGCGGGCTCTACCTGCCGCACCTGCGGCGCGCGATCTGGAACAACCTGCTGGCGCTGGAAGCCGCGCTCGACGGCGTGTCGCCGCCACTGACTTTCGAGCGGCGCGACCTCGACTCCGACGGCCACGACGAGCTGTTCCTCAAGGACGGCGCGCTGCTCGCCGTGGTCCGCGCCGACGGCGACGCGGCGCTGGCCGAGCTGTCCAGCCGCGCGCTGGCGCACAACTTCGGCGACACCCTGCGCCGCCACGACGAGGCCTACCACGACAAGCTGCTCGCGGCGCATGGCCAGCACGCCCAGCATGACGGCATCGCCTCGGCCCACGACCGCGTCGCCTTCCGCCACGAGATCGCGCCGGCCGACGCCGAGCCGGACAGCCGGCCGCGCGGCATGTTCGCCGATTGCTGGCACCCCGCCGACGGCCCGCCCAGGCCGGTGCGCGACTATGCCGAAACCGGCCCGGCGGCCTTCGCCGCGCCGCTCGGCGAAGGCCGCGTCGCCAAGTCCTACGCCATGGCCGGCGGCAGGCTGACGGTGCGCTACGACAGCGACGGCACCGGCGGCCGCCTGGAGATCCGCCTCAACATCGCCATGCCCAGCTGCGACGGTTATCTCGGCCGCTACATCCTCGAAAACGGCGACATCCCCTGCGGCTTCGGCGACCGCCTCGAACTGCCGGCGGCGCGGCGGCTGACGCTCGACGACGGCGTGCTCGGCGCCAGCCTGGTCGTCGCGGTCGACCAGCCGCTGGCGTTGACGGCGCGGGCGCATCGCACCGTCTCGCAATCGGAGGCCGGCTTCGAGAAAATCATGCAGGCCGTCGAGCTCACCGCCGACTGGCCGCTCGACGGCGTGCCGCGAAGCCTGACTTTCACGATCGAGGTCCGCGCACGGCCGGCGTAGAATCCACGCACGAACAAGGAATAGAGAACAACGATGGCCGGCACCCGCTTCCAGCTCGAAGTCAATCCCCAACTGCCGGAGCGTCTCGCCCGGCTCGAAGAAGTCGCCAACAACCTCTGGTACAGCTGGGACCGGCCGACGCGCACGCTGTTCGCCCGGCTCGGCAGCAAGCTCTGGGGCGCCGTCGGCCATGGCCCGAAGGCCTTCCTCAAGCGCGTCGACCAGCACCGCCTCGAGGAGGCGGCCACCGACCCGGTCTTCCTCGGCGCCATGGCGCGCGTGCTGTCGGCCTACGACAGCTACCTGACGGCGCCGTCGCGCGAGCACGCGCCGCGCATGGGCGAAGGCGACCTGATCGCCTACTTCTGCGCCGAATTCGGTTTCCATGAAAGCCTGCCGATCTATTCCGGCGGCCTCGGCATCCTGGCCGGCGACCATTGCAAGACCGCCTCCGACCTCAACCTGCCCTTCGTCGGCGTCGGCCTGCTCTACCGCCAGGGCTACTTCCTCCAGACCATCGACGCCGACGGCCGCCAGCACGCCACCTCCCACGACACCGATTTCGACGACCTGGCGATCACGCCGGTGCAGCACGATCACGGCAGCGACCTGAAAGTGTCGGTGAAACTGCCCGGCCGCGAGGTGCGGGTGAAGGTGTGGAAGGCGGTGGTCGGCCGCATCGCCCTCTACCTGCTCGACACCGACCTCGAGGAAAACTCGCCGCACGACCGCGACATCGCCCACCAGCTCTACGGCGGCGACCGCACCACGCGCATCGAGCAGGAGATCGTGCTCGGCATGGGCGGCGTCAAGGCCCTGACGGCGATCGGCCTGCGGCCGACCGTCTGGCACATCAACGAGGGCCACGCCGCCTTCCTGATCATCGAGCGCATGCGCCAGCTGGTCGAGGGCGGCATGGACATGGCCGGCGCGCTCGAGGCGGTGGCCGCCAACACGGTGTTCACCACCCATACCGCCGTGCCCGCCGGCCACGACCACTTCGCCGAGGAGACGATCCGCCATTACTTCGAGGGCTGCTGCGCGGACATGGGCTGCGACGTCAACGCCCTGCTCGCGCTCGGCCAGACCGGCGGCGGCCGCGACTTCAACATGACGGCGCTGGCCATCCGCGGCTCGCGGCACCAAAACGGCGTCTCGCGCGTGCATGGCCAGGTGTCGTCGCAGATCTGCGCGGAACTGTGGCCGCAGATCGACCCGGGCGAGAACCCGATCGGCCACGTCACCAACGGCGTCCATGTGCCGACCTTCCTCTCCGACATGTGGCACGAGACCTTCGACCGCATCCTCGGCCCCGGCTGGTCGCAGCGCCTCACCGAGGCCCAGGTGTGGCAGGGCATCCACGACATCCCGGACCACATGTACTGGAGCGTGCGCCAGTCGATGAAGGCGCAGATGCTGCATCTGGTGCGCCACCGCATCAGCCAGCAGCACATGCGCAGCCACGGCTCCGAGGCCCACGTCGACCGCCTGATGCGGCTGGCCGAGCCCGAGAACCCCAACGTGCTGACCATCGGCTTCGCGCGCCGCTTCGCCACCTACAAGCGCGCCACGCTGCTGTTCCAGAACCTGTCGTGGCTCAAGCAGATCATCAGCGACCCGCAGCGGCCGGTGGTGTTCATCTTCGCCGGCAAGGCGCATCCGGCCGACGAGCCGGGCCAGGCGCTGATCCGGCGCGTCGCCGAGGTCGCCGCCATGCCCGAGTTCATGGGCCACATCCTGCTGGTCGAGGGCTACGACCTGCGCCTGGCGCGCCGGCTGGTCTCGGGCGTGGACGTCTGGCTCAACAACCCGGTCTATCCGCTCGAAGCCTCCGGCACCTCGGGCATGAAGGCCGCGCTCAACGGCGTCATCAACCTGTCGGTGCTCGACGGCTGGTGGAGCGAAGGCTACGAGAGCGCGCCCGGCCGGGAGAACGGCTGGTCGATCAAGCCCACCTCCAGCGCCTACGACCGGGGAGTCGACGAAAGCCGGCGCGACTACGAGGAAGCCCGCACGCTCTACGAGCTGTTGCAGGACAAGGTCGCGCCCCTCTACTACGACCGCGGGCCGATGGGCTACTCGCCCGGCTGGGTGGCGATGTCGAAGCGCTCCATCGCCAGCATCACGCCGCGCTTCAATTCGGCGCGCATGCTCGGCGAATACGTCGGCAAGTTCTACCAGCCGGCGGCCAGGCAGTGGCGCCATTTCGCCAGTAACGACTTCGCCAACGCCCGCGCCCTCGCCGAGTGGAAGGCGCGCATCCGCCACGCCTGGGCGCAGGTGAAGCTGCGCCGCGTGGACAACGTGCCGCGCCGCATTCCGTTCGGCGGCGGCGTGCGCTTCGAGGTGTCGGCGCACCTGGACGGCCTGGCGCCCGGCGACGTCGCCGTCGAACTGCTGTTCAGCCGGCCCAACGCCAACGCCCAGTCGCGGCCGCCGCGCTCCTTCAAGCTCGAGTTCCAGGGCGTGCGCGACGGCGAGAGCCTGTTCGCCATCGAGCTGACGCCGGATGTCTGCGGCAAGATCGACTACCAGTTGCGCATCTACCCGTATCACGAGCTGCTGACACATCCCTACGAAATGGGCATGATGGTGTGGCTATGAACGCACCGGCGATCGCCTCCAAGACCTGGCAGACCCTGGCCACACAGGCCGGGCGGGCGGGCGGCATCCACCTGCGCGACCTGTTCGCCGCCGACCCGGGGCGCTTCGGCCGGTTTTCGGTCGAACAGTGCGGCATGCTGCTGGACCTCTCCCGGCAGCGGCTGACCGTGGAGGCGCTGCACGCCCTGCACGGGCTGTGGTGGGCGGCCGACCTGCCCGGCTGGGTCGCGCGCATGCGCGCCGGCGAGGCGATCAACCACACCGAGGGCCGCGCCGTGCTGCACCACGCGCTGCGCCACCAGGGCACGCGGCCGATCCTGCACAACGGCCTCGACGTCATGCCCGAGGTGCGCGCCGTGCTCGAACAGATGCGCCGCTTCTGCCACGACATCCATGGCGGCGACTGGCGCGGCGCCACCGGCGAGAAGATCCTCGATGTCGTCAACATCGGCATCGGCGGCTCCGACCTCGGCCCGAAGATGGCGACGCAGGCGCTGGCGGCGCACCGCCAGCCGCGCATCAACGCGCACTACGTCTCCAACCTCGACGGCGCCCACCTGGCCGGCGTGCTGGCGAAAGTCAGTCCCCGCACCACGCTGTTCGTCATCGCCAGCAAGACCTTCACCACGCAGGAAACCATGCAGAACGCCGCCTCGGCCCGCCGCTGGCTGGTCGAGGCGCTCGGCGAGGCGGCGGTGCGCCGCCACTTCGTCGCCGTGTCCACCAATCTTTCGGAAGTCGCCAAGTTCGGCATCGATCCGGACAATGCCTTCGCCTTCTGGGACTGGGTGGGCGGCCGCTTCTCGGTCTGGTCGGCGATCGGCCTGCCGCTGGCGCTGGCCATCGGCTTCGACAATTTCCAGCGCTTCCTCGCCGGCGCCGCCGCCATGGACGCGCATTTCTTCGAGGCGCCGGCCGAGCGCAACCTGCCCTTCCTGCTGGCGGCGATCGACGTCTGGAACACCGACTTCCTCGGCGCCGAAACCCGCGCCTGCCTGCCCTACAGCCAGTCGCTGGAATTGCTGCCGCGCTACCTCCAGCAGCTGGAGATGGAATCGAACGGCAAGCGCATCGGCCGCGACGGCGGCGACATCGGCTGCGCCACCGCGCCGGTGCTCTGGGGCGAACCCGGCACCAACGGCCAGCATGCCTTCTACCAGCTGATCCACCAGGGCGGCCGCCTGATCCCCTGCGAGTTCATCGCCTGCCGCGAGGCGGATTTCCCGCTGCCCGGCCACCACGACAAGCTGCTGGCCAACTGCTTCGCGCAGGGCGAGGCGCTGATGCGCGGCAAGACCGCCGACGAGGCGCGCGCCGAGATGGCGGCGGCGCACGTGCCCGAGGCGGTGATCGAGCGCCTGCTGCCCTACAAGGTCTTCCCCGGCAACCAGCCTTCCACCACCCTGCTGCTGCCGCGCCTCGACCCGCACGGCCTGGGCCAGCTGATCGCGCTCTACGAGCACAAGACGTTCGCGCTCGGCGCCATCTGGAACCTCAATACCTACGACCAGTGGGGCGTCGAGTACGGCAAGCAGCTGGCCAACCGCCTGCTGCCCGTCATCGACGGCCGCGCCGCGCCCGAGGGGCTCGACAGCTCCACCGCCGGGCTGATCGCCTATTGCCGGCGATGAAGATCCTCTTCGCCACCCCGGAGATCGCGCCCTGGATGAAGACCGGCGGCCTCGGCGACGTCGCCGCCGCGCTGCCGCCCGCGCTGCGCGCGGCCGGCCTCGACGTGCGCGTGCTGGTGCCCTACTACCCGGCGCTGCGGCGCGCCTTCCCCGAGGAACAGGCGCCGGTGGTCGCCGGCTTCGGCAACTTCGGCGCCCACTTCGCCGGCTCGGCCCTGCGCGCCGCCGTGGCGCCCGACGGCACGCCCATGCTGCTGCTCGACAGCCTCATCTACTTCGACCGGCCGGGCAATCCCTATCTCGGCCCCGAGGGCTACGACTGGCTGGACAACCACCTGCGCTTCGGCCTGCTGTCGCGCGTCGCCGCCTGGCTGGCCTCGGCCGACAACCACCTGCCGTGGCAGCCCAACGTCATCCATTGCAACGACTGGCAGACCGGCCTCGCCCCCGCCTACCTCAAGCTGCTGCCAGGCAGCCACGCCCGGTCGCTGATCACCGTGCACAACCTCGCCTTCCAGGGCATGTTCGGCCACCACGCCCTGCGCGAAGTCGGCCTGCCGGAGTCGGCCTGGTCGATGCACGGCGTCGAATTCCACGGCCACCTGTCCTTCCTCAAGGCCGGCCTGCACTATGCCGACGCCATCACCACCGTCAGCCCGACCTACGCCGCCGAGATCCAGACCGACGAGGAAGGCATGGGCCTCGGCGGGCTGCTGCGCGCCCGCGCCGCCCAGCTTTCCGGCATCATCAACGGCATCGACACCGTCGCCTGGGACCCGGCGCGCGACCGCCACCTGTCGTTCGGCTACGACGTCCACCGTCTCGACGCCAAGCGCCGCAACAAGGCCGACCTCCAGAAGGAAATGGGCCTGGCGGTGCGCGACGACCTGCCCCTGCTCGGCGTGGTCAGCCGCCTCACCCACCAGAAGGGCCTCGACCTCGCCGCCCATCTCGCGGAACGCATCGCCGACATGCCGGCGCAGCTCGTGGTGCTCGGCAGCGGCGAACGCGGCCTCGAAGAGACTTTCCGCCAACTCGTCGCCGAACACCCCGGCCAGTTCGCCACCCTGATCGGCTTCGACGAGGGACTGGCGCATCGCATCGAGGCCGGCGCCGACATCTTCCTGATGCCGTCGCGCTTCGAACCCTGCGGCCTCAACCAGATGTACAGCCTGCGCTACGGCACGCCGCCCGTGGTGCGGGCCACCGGCGGGCTGGCCGACACCGTGATCGACGGCGTCAATGGCTTCGTCTTCCGCGAACCCAGCGCCGAGGCCCTGCTCGCCGCGCTGCGCCGCGCCCTGGCCGCCTGGCGCGACAAGACGGCCTGGCGCCGGCTACAGGCCGACGGCATGAGCCGCGACTTCGGCTGGGCCAATCCCGCCAGCCAGTACGCCGCGCTCTACGACAAGCTGGCCAGCCGCCCCGCCGGCCGCTGAAGCGAAACCGCCGGCGTGCCGCCACCCCTGACTTTGATCGCCGCGGTCGCCCGCAATGGCGTCATCGGCCGCGACAACCGGCTGCCCTGGCAACTGCCCGAGGACCTGAAGCGCTTCAAGGCGATCACCACCGGCCATGCCGTGATCATGGGCCGCAAGACCTGGGAATCGCTGCCGGTGAAATTCCGGCCGCTGCCCAACCGCCTCAACATCATCGTCACGCGCAATCCGGACTTCCGCGCCGAGGGCGCCACGGTGGCCGGCTCGCTCGGCGCGGCCATCGAAGCCAGCGCGGGACGCACGCCCTTCGTCATCGGCGGCGCCGAACTCTACGCCCACGCGCTGCCGCTGGCGCGGCGGCTGGAGTTGACCGAGATCGACGCCGATATCGAGGGCGACACGCATTTCCCGCACTGGGACCGCCGCGAGTGGCGCGAGGCGGGGCGCGAAACGCATCGCGCCGAGGCCGGATGGGATTACAGCTTCGTCACCTACCAGCGGATGCCGGCGTCCCGCGACGGCTGACTTTGGCGCTCCGCCACGCCTGACTTTGGCGCTCCGCCACG
>CAZRRI010000025.1:7282-32992 GCA_964602565.1 uncultured Rhodocyclaceae bacterium
CTGACTTTGGCGCTCCGCCACGCCTGACTTTGGCGCTCCGCCACGGCTGACTTTGGCTGACTTTGGCGTGCCGCGACGGCTGACTTTGGCGGACCGGTCAGCGATGGCCGCCGCCATGGCCGTCGCCGGCCGGGGTTTCCCAGGCCGGCGCCACCGGCTGGAGGCCCATCATCTGCTCGGGCGTGACGCCGCCGACCATGTGCAGCGGTCCGGGGAAGCCCATCAGCTTCCAGCCGACATGATCCCGGTTGCCGCCGTACTTGGGATCGGCGAGGAAGCCGAGCAGGGTGTGGAAGCGGATGGTCGCGAAGAAGTCCTGGGCGCGCGCCATCCTCGCGTTCCAGTGGGCCAGGCTGCCCTGCTCCATCGCCTTCAGCACGCCCTGGCGCCGCGCGCCGTCGAGGTCGGCGAACACGCGGCCGTGCGTGTCGACGCACAGCGCGTCGATGGCGGCCAGCGCCTCCCGGTAGAGCGGCAGCGCATGGGCATCCTCGGCCGCCAGCGCCTTGTCGATGAAGTTGGCGCAGCCGGCCTCGGCGGCGCCGGGATCGCCGTCGGTGGGGATGATTTCGGCGCAAATGGCCTCGACGCAGCGCCATTCGGCGGGGGCAAGGCTGACGGGTTGCGCGCCGCGCGCGGCGGCCAGCGCCGTCAGCGGCCGCGGCAGTTGCATCGCCACCAGGCAGACGCCGACGGTCTTGACGAAGTTGCGGCGGTCGGGTTGCTGCATGGCTTACCTCAGATTGAGACGCCGCGCCTCGCGCACGAAACGGTTGGCGACGCGATAGGCGTTGGCAACGATGGTCAGGGTCGGGTTGTAGCCGCCGGAGGTGGGGAAGCAGCCGCCGTCGACCACCCACAAGTTGTTCACCTCGTGGCTGCGGCACCAGCGGTCGAGCACGGACTTCTCGGGATCGGTGCCCATGCGGCAGGTGCCCATGAAATGCCCGGTGCTCCCCTGCGTCATGTCCACCACCCAGCTCCGCTCGGCGCCCGCGGCCGTCGCGATCTCCCGCATCTTGCCCTCGTAGTAGGCCTTCAGCTTGAGATCGTTGGCGTGGTGGGCGTGGGTGATGCGCCAGACCGGCAGGCCGGATTCGTCCTTGTGGGTCGGGTCGAGATCGACGCGGTTGCCGTGCACCGGCAGGTCTTCGCCGATGCCGATCAGGGCATGCACGTGGTTGAACTGGCGCAGATAGTCCTTCAGCGCCGCGCCCCACAGGCCGCCGGCGCTGCTGGCATAGACGATGGGCGTGGCCGGGTAGGACTCGGTGATGACAGCGCCGCGCACGAAGCCGCGCGCCGGATCGCTGGCGTGGAGGTCGTCGATGGCTTGCCCGGAAACCGGCCCCAGCCAGCCGCGGGTCACCGTCTCGTGCCGGTAGTAGACGGCCGGCAGCACGTGGTACATGAGGTTGCGCCCGACCAGGCCGCTGCCGTTGGCCAGGCCGTCGCGGAAGCGGCCGGAACGCGACATCAACAGCAGATGCGCCGATCCCAGGCTGCCGCCGGCCAGCACGAACTGGCGGGCGCGCACCTCGTGCTGGGCGCCCGCGGCGTCGAGATAGCGCGCCGCCCGGATGCGCCCGGTCTCGTCGATGGCCAGCTCATGGACCAGGGCTTGCGGGCGCAGGTCGAGCCGGCCGGTGGCCAGCGCGCGCGGCAGTCCCACGGCGATCGGCGAAGCCTTGGCGTCCACCGGACAGCCGAACATGACGCACATGCCGCTGTTGGTGCAGCCGGCGCGGTTCCGGTAGGGCCGGCTGTTGACGGCGATCGGAGTCGGGAAGGGCGTATAGCCGAGCTTGCGCACGGCGCGGTCGAACACCTGGCTGCCGCTGCGCGGCGGATGGGGCGGATTCGGATAGCGCCGGCCCGGCCGCAAGGCGTTATGCACCGCGCCGCCCGCCACGCCGTAAGTCGCTTCCGCCTTGTCGTACCAGGGCGCCATTTCGGCGGCGTCGACCGGCCAGTCGGCCAGGCTGGCGCCCTCGACCGGCCCGTCCTGGCTCAAGGCCTTGAATTCGTCGGGCCGCAGGCGCCACGACATGGCGCCCCAATGCACGTTGCTGCCGCCGACGCATTGCCCGATCATGGAGAAGTGGCGCGGCTGCGCGGTCTCCGTCTCGCTCCGGCGCAGGGTTTCCTTCAGTTTCGGCGCGAAGCCGGTGCCGCGAATGATGTTCGTGAGCTCGTCGTGGGCCATGAAGTCGGCGTGCGCCAGGCGCGGACCGCGCTCCAGGGCCACCACCGACATGCCGGCGCGGGTGAGCTCGTCGATCATGACGCCGCCGCCGGCGCCGGTGCCGATGACGCAGACATCGAAAACCTCCCGGCGGCGCGGCGGCGCCATCTCAAGCCTCCTTCAACTGGCGCAACTCCTCCGGCGACAGGCGTATCGAGCAGGCGGCGATGCTCTCGCGCAACTGCGCCGCCGAACTGCAACCGACGATGGGAATGGTCGGCAAGGGCTGCGAGGTCAGGTAGACCAGCACGATGTCGTTGACGGTGGTGCCGCGGCGGGCGGCGATCGCCTTGAGCACCTCGACCTTGCCGAGGTTGCGCTCGTGATAGTAGAGGGCGGCGACATCCGGGCCGATGGCTTCCTTCGCCAGCCCCGCCGCCATCTTGCTGAAGATGCCGCGGCTCTGGCCCGAGTAGGGAACCATCGTCATGCCGGCGCGGTGCAGTTCCTGGTAGCCGTCCTCGTAGTAGCCGCCGGGGGCGTAGGTCATCATCGCGGTGCGGTCCGGCTCGGCCAGGCCCCACATGGGCTGGCAGGCGACGAAGCCCGCGTGGCCCAGGCTGGCGGCGTACTGCTGCGCGTCGCGGATGCGGACCACGCTCCAGTTGGAACAGCCGAAGTGGCGGATGCGCCCCGCCCGCTGGTGGCCGATCAGCGCATCGAGGATCTCCTTGACCGGACGCGCCGGGTCGTCGCGGTGCAGCCAGTACAGATCGATGCAGTCCAGGCCCAGCAGCTCCTGGCTGCCCGACAAGTCGGCGTCGAGATGGGCCGGCGTGACGCGCAGCGCGAAGTCGCCCTTGCGGTAGTCGAACTCGCAGCCCTTGGTCGCGATCACGAACCCGTCACGCGGCCGGCCCTTCAGCAGCTCGCCGAGCGCGCGCTCGCTGGCGGCGTTCGGGATGCCGGGAATCCAGTCGCCGTAGGAATGGGCGGTGTCGATGAAATTGCCGCCGCCGGCGAAAAAGGTGTCGAGAATCTCCCGCGCCTGTTCGACGGGCTGCGCGCTGCCGAACATGTTGGTGCCCAGGCAAAGCTGGCTGACGACGAGATCGGTGGCGGCAATCGGCAGTTTGGCTAGCATGACCTGCTCCTTTCGAATTTCATTTGCGGCGCTGGGCGATGAACTCGTCGAGCACTTGGTAGAGATACTGGCAATCCTCGACGGTCATGGTCGGATGGCAGGGCAGCATCAGGCCATGGCGCATGACTTGATCGGCGTTGGGGCAGCCCTCGGGATCGACGCGATATTCGACGCCCTTCATCATCGGCTGCCGCGCGGCATGTCCGGAGAATATCACCCGGGTGAAGATGCCCGCCTCCTCCAAATGGACCTGCAACTCGCGCCGGCTCCAGCCGAGTTCGGGACGCAGCATCACCGGATAGCAAATCCAGGTGGTGAACACGTCCGGATGCACGCGGGCCTTGATGAACACGTCCGAGTGCGCCTCCATGTACTGCGTGTGGAGATCGAAGCGTTCCTGGCGCAGGCGGGTGAACATGTCGAGCTTGTCGAGCTGCTGGTGGCCGAAGGCGGCGCCCGCCTCGTTGGGAATGAAGCCGTAGGCGATTTCCTCGAAAATGAACATGCCGTCGTATTCGATGTCGCCCAGCATTTCCAGGAAGCGGCCGTCGCTGTCGCCCTTGCGCGTGCCGTGCATGAATTTTTCCGAGGACCGCCCCCAGTTGCGCAGCATCAGGCCGCGATCCCAGAGCTTGTCGCCGTTGACCGCCACCAGGCCGCCGTTGCCCAGGCAGGTGATGATGTGGAATATGGAAAAGCTGGTGACGCTGATGTCGGCGCGTTCGCCGGCGGGCCGGCCCCGGTAGGTGCCGCCCAGCGTGTCGCAACTGTCCTCGATCAGGATCAGCTTGTGCTTGTCGGCGATGGCGCGCAGCCGGTCCCAGTCCGGCATGCCGCCCACGAGGTTGGGCACCAGCATCGCCCGGGTCTTGGGCGTGATGTTGCGCTCGATCTTGTCGATGTCGATCTGGTAGGTGTCCGGCTCGACATCGACCAGCACGGGTACCAGGCCGTTGAGGACGATGCTGGAAATATCGGTGCCGAAAGTCAGCGTCGGGGTGATCACCTCGGCGCCCCTGGGCAGGTCGGCCAGGCGCAGCGCCAGCATCAGCGCGCAACTGCCCGAGTTCACCATGATGCCGTGCTCGTGGCCGAGCAGGCGGGCGCAGCGCGCCTCGAAGCTCTGCGTCTGCGGACCCACCACCATGCTGGTCTTCATCACATTGACGACGGCATCGATCTCCTTCTGATCGAGCATGGCGCCGCCATAACGAATTTCCCTCTTGGCAATTGCCATTGAAAATCTCCTCTCGTGTATGCGTCGATGGACGCGGCACCCCCGCGTCCATTGGAGCAATTATGGTCGGCCAATCGCATTTGGCGAAGGGCGCAAAGGTTCAACAGGGGGACAAAAACACTCAGGACTTGCCGACACCTCGCGATCGGAGCTAGATTGGTGGCCATGAGCCATTCATCGACCGGGAAAACCCCTCGGGCCGTGCCGGCCGATTTCCCCTTGACCCTCCTCGAGGACGTCGAGGCCATCGGGGAAGATCCCTCGGCAATCCTGACACGGCTGCGCCTGCCCTTCACCATCGACGATCTGCGCCGCGGCGGCGTGCGCCTCGTGTCGGACGAGCACTTCATGGCGATCTACCGGACTTGCATCACGGTGCTGTCCGATCATGCGAATCGGGAGCGCGACCTGCCGCCGATGAGCAAGGACGAAGTCGACATGCTGTGCTACTGCGTGATCAACTGCGAAACGCTCGAGGAGGTCATCCGCCGCGCCGTGCGCTTCTGCGCCATGCTGGGCGGCCGGGCATCCGAACTTTCCCTGGAGATCCGCGACGATGACGCCATTTTCCACATGGATACCCTGCGATTGCCGTACAGCACCAGCGGCCTGCTCGCCGACCTGACCGGCCTGTCCTTCTATCACCGGCTCTTCAGCTGGCTGATCGGCGAGGCCATTCCGATTTCGGGATACGCGGTTACCTACGAGCATCGAGGCAATACGGAAACCCTCCTGCGCCTGTTCCATCATCCCATCCTGTATCAGCAACCGGGCAACCACTTTCGCTTTCCGGCAAGTTGTCTCGCCAAGCCCGTGGTACGGAACTACCAACGGCTGGTGGAACTGTTGCGCCTGTTTCCCTTCGACCTGATGCGCGATCCCTCCGGCGAGTTCCGCTTCGCGGAAGCCCTCGAACAGTTGATCAACACGCAATTGGCGCGCGGCGAACCCATTCCGACCGTGGCTCAACTGGCGAGCGTCTTCAACATCAGCAGCGCGACGTTCCGCCGGCGCCTGGCCGACGAGGCCGTGAGTTTGCGCGACATCAAGGAACGATGCCGCCGCCAACTGGCCAACGAGTTGCTCGCGCCGGGATCGAACCTCAAGATCGCCGAAATTGCCGCGCGGCTCGGCTTTGGCGACGCCCGGGCGTTCCGGCGGGCGTTCATCCATTGGCAAGGCCGTCCGCCGGACGCTTATCGCATGGAACTGGCGCAGCAGCCGCCGGCACCGCCGAAGGGGGCCCGTGCCTGATTATCGCAGCGCAAGCCGCCGCGCCGTCGCGGCCGGCCATTGATTCCCGGAGGCCATCGGCGTGATCGTCGCCACCGCCGGCCATGTCGATCATGGCAAGACCTCGCTGGTGAAGGCCCTCACCGGCGTGAACACCGCCCGTCTCGAAGAAGAGCGCCGCCGGGGCATGACCATCGACCTGGGCTACGCCTACCGGCCGACACCCGCCGGCGAGGCCATCGGTTTCATCGACGTGCCGGGGCATCGGCGTTTCCTGCACAACATGATCGCCGGCATCAGCGGCATCGACCTGGGCCTGGTGGTGGTGGATGCCGGCGAAGGCGTGAAGCCCCAGACCCGGGAGCATTTGCAGGTACTGCATCACCTGGGCGTGACGCAAACGCTGATCGCCTTGACCAAGATCGACCGGGCCGAGCCGGCGCAACGCGACGCGGCCCGGCGGGCCATCGCCGAACTGCTGCCGGACAGCCCGGTCTTCCCCGTCTCCAACATCAGCGGTGAGGGCATCGGCGCCCTGGCCGCCTGCCTGGACCGGCAGGCGACCCAAGCGCCGGCACGCCGCGGCGAAGGCCTGTTCCGGCTTTCGCTGGACCGCCGCTTCCTGCTCAAGGGTGCCGGCCTGGTGGTCGCCGGCACCATCGCCGCCGGCCGGGTGCGCGTTGGCGACAGCCTGCGCCTGTTCACGGCCAGGGCCGGCGACCGGGGCGTGCCGGTGCGGGTGCGCGGCCTGCACGTGCACAACCGGCCGGCCGAGTCGGGCCTGGCCGGCCAGCGCTGCGCCCTGAACCTGGCGGGTGACGTCGACCTGGAGGACATCGAGCGCGGCGACTGGCTCTGCGCGGCCGACACCGTCGCCCCCGGCCTGCGTTTCGACGCGCTGGGCGCCGGGCAGTTGGGGCTACGGCAGCAGCGGGTGAGGCTGCACGTCGGCGCCAAGCGCATGGCGGCCCAGGTCCTGCAACTCGACGATGAGGGCCACTGGCAATTGCTGTTGCCGCGCGCCCTGCCGCTGGCCTGGGGCGACCGTTTCCTGATCCAGGACGAGGGCGGGGATCGTATCCTCGGCGGCGGCCGGGTATTGGCGCCTCACGCGCCGCGCCGAGGCCGGCGCCGTCCCGAGCGCCTGCGCCAGTTGCACGCGCTGGGGCTGCCCACGCCCGGCGAGTGTCTCGCCCAGGCGCTGCGCGACGACGACGTGATCGACTGGCCCGCGTTTCGTCGCGCCGCCAATCTGACCGGGGCGGAGGGCGAGGCGCTGCTGGCGGGCTTCGACGGTTTGGTTCAGGCCCGGCAGGCCGGCGCCCATTACCTCCTGACCTCCAACCGCTGGACGCGTATCCGCGAGCGGCTGCTCGGCGCGGTCCAGACCCGCCATCGGACCAGCCCCGCCGCCGAAGGCCTGCCCTTGAGGGATCTGCCGCGCCTGGCCGCCGACCTGGCGCCGCCGCCCGCCCTCGACGCGGCCCTGCAAGACCTGCTGGCCGACCGGGTGCTGGTGCCGCGCGGCGCCGCGGTCGCGGAACCCGGCTTCCAGCCTCGGCGTCCGCCCGCCCAGGAGCAGGCCTGGCGGCTGCTGCGCGAGTGCCTGGCCCAAGGCGGCAGCCGCATTCCGCTGTTCTCGGAAATGGAAAAGGCGCTGCCGGTGAGCCGCAAGGATCTGTTCGCGGCCATCAACCTCGCTGTGCATGACGGCCGGCTGCAACGGGTAAGCCGCCGCCGCGTCACCCTGCCCGAAGTGATCGGCGAACTGCGGCGACAACTGCTGACCCTGGCCGGCTCCGGCGGCCGCTTCTCGGTGATCGAGGCCAAGACCCACCTGGGCCTGGGCCGGGACCTGACCATCGAGATTCTCGAATACTTCGATGCGGCCCGTTTCACCCGCCGCGTCGGCAATGCGCGGCAGTTCACCGCCGCGGCCCTGCTTCCCGTGACGGCCGCTCATGGCCAGGAGGACAAGCCATGACCGATTCGCTCGTCGCCGACATCGAAAACTGCCTAGAGAACGGCTGGTCCGACGGCCTGCCGGTGATTCCCCCCTATGCCGGCCTGGTGGACGCGATGCTCGCCGCCATGGGCTGGACCGCGACCGAGATCGTCGGCGAGATTTCCGACCAGCAGATCCGGGTGCGCGCCGAGCATGTGGCGGCGACGGCGGTCATGGCCGGCTGCAAGACCGCTTACGGCCCGCTGCTGCGGGAACTGGCCCTGGCGGCTCTGGACCCACGCTTCAATCTGAGCGGCACCGAAGTCACCACCGGCGGGGCCAGCGTCACGGTCTTCGTCAGCGGCCCGGTGGTCGAGACCCTGGGCTTCGAGCACGAAGCCAACGCCCTCGGCGCCAACAACCGGGCCAACGCCACGGTCGGCCGCTATGCCCAGATGCTGCGCCACTTCTGCGGCCGAGGCGGCGGCGTGCTCAAGTGCCACGGCACCATCGGCCACCCGGGGCGGCTTTCCTTCTGCGTCGCCGAACACCCAAGCACTGTCTGGGCGCCCTTCCACACCCAGTTCGGGCTGCCGGCGGAAAGCTCGGCCGTGACGCTGATGGCCACCGAAGGGCCGAACTCCTGCAACAACCACTATGCCGCCACCGGCGGCGCCGTGCTCGACACGATCGCGGACTGCATGGCCCACTTCGGCCAGACCAACTGGTACTACCGCAGCGGCGGCTTCGTGGTGGTCCTGCCGCCCGACCACATGGACCTGGTGCGCCAGGAATTCAGCCGGGACCAGGCCCGCGCCTACCTCCACGAGAAGGCGCGGCGCCCCACCGACGACCTGATCCGGGTCGGCCGCATCGCCCATGCGCCCCTGCCCTACGCGGAGGTGGAACCGGGCCGGCCGCGCTCGCCCCTGAAGAGCCCGGAGCAATTGAGTTTCATCGAATGCGGCGCCGCCGGCGGCCGTTTCTCGGCGGTGATTCCCCGCTGGGTGGGCAGCCTGCATGCGATCTGCCGCACCATCCCGAACCTGTAACCACAAAGGAGGCCAGATGAGCCAGACGATTTCCGACCAGATTCCCGCCCGGCGACTGACCAGTTGCGGCGACCGCAGTTGCGAGTGGCTGGTCGACCCGATACCCCGCCCGGCACCGGCGGCCATCACGATCACCTTGCAGCCCCGGCAGCCGCGGGTCACGTTCATCGACCACGGCAAGCCCAACTCGGCCATCATTCTCGGCCATGCCGGGGAGATCCTCCGGGCGCGGGGCGTGGAGGTCGCCGACCAGATCCTGCTGAAGCCGGACGCCAGCCAGCGCATGCCGGCGGCGATGTTGCAGGCCCTGGCCGGCGAGCCGGGCCTGGTCCTTTGCGGTGTTTCCGATTGAGGTAGTTGTTCGTCGGGCAGTTCGCTTGACTCGATCGCATTGCAAGGACTGGGCGTCGCCGGTTTCGCCATCCTGACCGCCCCCTTCGGCGAACAGGTGGCCCGGGCCATGGCCTACCAGCCCGCGGACCGGCCCCTGCCGGCCGTGGTCATCGACCATCCGGTGCAGATGGTCGGCGAGGACGTGCTGCGCCTGCGCGCCGGGCAGATCGCCGACGCGGTACAGCGTTTATTGAAAGGTGAAAGTCCATGAAATGTGAATATCCCCTGGCCATCCTCGGCACCGGGATACATCTGCCGCCGGCCCGCCCGGTGCGCGAAATCGCGGCCGCCGCCGGCGCCGATGTCAGCGCCTATCAGGGCTGGGACCGGGTCTGCCTGGCCGGCGACGGCGACCATCCCAGCAGCATGGGCGCCGCCGCCCTGCGCGCGGCCCTGGCCGACTGCGGCGTGGACGGGCGGCAGTTGCGGCTGGTGATCTTCGCCGGCATCTCCCGGGACTACCTGCCCTCGTTCTCGGTGGCCACCGAGATCATGAAGGACTGCGGCACCGGCAGTCACTGTCTCGGCGTCGACCTGACCATCGGCTGCCTGGGCGCGCTGTCCGGCCTGGATTTCGCCCAGGGCTGGCTGGCTACCCATGGCGGAGGCCTGGCCGCCGTGGTCGCCGCCGAGCGCTGGGCCTACACCGTGGACCGCTCCTCGGTGGCCAGCATGGGCCTCTGGGCCCACGGCGACGGCGCCGGCGCCATCGTCGTCGGCATGGACGCGACGCCGCCGGCCAAGGCCGTCTTCGCCGGTGCCGAGATGATCAGCGCCAGCGATCTGAACGGCCTGGTGCTGGTGAAATATGGCGGCACCCGCAACCCGGTGGCACCGCCCGGCACCCACCCGGGCGAGCGGATATTCCTGGGCGTGGACCGCCGCGACGAAATCCGCGACCGCTACATCCAGGGCTACAGCGGCGCCTACACCGCCCTGAAGGAGCGCTTCGGCATCATCCCCGATCAGGTGGTCTGCAACCAGACGGCTGCCCAGTTCGTGCAACTGGTTTCCCACGTTTACGGAATGGCCCCGGAACGGGTGGTCGTCACCGGCCACCAAACCGGCCACGTGGGCTCGGCCGATCTGGTGGTGGGGCTCGACACACTGCTGAAACGGGCGCCCCTCGCCAAGCCCTGCCTGCTGGCCGGCAGCACCCCCTATGCCTTCGGCTGCGGACTACTCCTGCCGCCGGCGTGAACGATCACGCGCACCGGGAATCACTTGTCACCCGATGCATACGCCGCCGCCAGCACCTCCGGCGGCGTTTCATGGCTCGTCATGGGGATGGAACCCGCCACGCTGATCCCGGAGGGCGGCTCGGGAATGCGGCCCAGGCCGCCGCCTCCCTCGAGCCAGAACCAGAGGATGCCGGCATAGGGGATGGTCAGATAAGGGATCGAGGCTGATGCGACGCCGCCGCCGGGCACGACGCGCACGATATCGAGCATCGTCCGGGAGACGGTGCCGCTGTTCTCGTCCGACAACTGTCGACCGAAGGTCGCGGCCTTGTCCAGAAACTCCTCCTCGCTGAGTGCCGGCGTTCGCTGTAGCAGGATGGCCAGCTTGTTCGCCGGCGCCGCCTCGACGATTCTCTGCGCACCGGACACCAGATATTCGATCACGGAGCCGGCACGCTTGTTCGACCGATCCATGAACTTCATCTCGTCCTCGTCCAGGATCGCGCCGGACTTGACCGGGTCGAAACCCTGGCTCGCCGCTTGCCGATCCATCCAGAACTCGGAGATGGTGTCGAAACCCGGATCGCTGTCACCCTGTACGTGATTGCGCACATACTTCGCGAATGGGTAGTGGCACATGCCCAGCGGCGCGTGGCTGGTTTCGTAATAGCGCTGGAAATGCTCTCGCGACAAATCGGGACGATGCGAAAGAATGCCCAGGCTCTTGTTCGTCGAAACGATCACCGCTTGCTGCCCCTGGGTGGTCTGATCACTTGAAGCCGCCATTCGCACATCTCCTCATATACCGGGGGCTCCGCGCCCGCTCATCTGGACAAAGGGCACCGCGTCGCGCACCGGCGGCATCCACCCGGCGATTCTATAGTCCTTGCGTCGGCTCTTTCGGCGACACAAAAAAACCGCCCCTCGGGGCGGATCAAGGTCGGCCGAAACAGCTGGCCGAAGGAAGGAAGCAAGAGGAACGGAACCATCGACTGGGCATGGTTCCATTCCGGGCTGGAAACCCGCCCACGCACGGGTTTCCAGCCGACAACGGGTGAGCGTCAATAGTTGTAGATGAGATCGATGCCGTACGTGCGAGGCTCGCCCCATGGGCTGCCGTGGTCGGTCGAATAGTTCACCGTGTCGTAGATTCTGTACTTCTTGTTCGCGAGATTCTTGCCCCAGAGCGCCACGGTCAAAGCTCCGTTGTTGGACGGTGGAACCTTGATCCGGGACAAGGCCAGCCGGCCGTTCCAGACACTGAAGGCAGGGGTAATGAAAGAGCGCGTCGGCCACGCGCCCGCCAGATCGATCGGGGTCGACTGGGCGCCTCGGTGGGAATAGCTCAGGTTGCCATCGAGCTTGCCGGGAAGGCCGAAATCCGGGAAGCGGTAATCAACGCTTATGGAATACGCCTTGTCCGGCACCACGAGCCTGCGAGTGTCCGCCACGTCCGCCCCCGTCACCAGATCCTTGAAACGCTCGTACTTGTGATCCAGCCAGGCCGCGTTCAGGCTGATGCGGAGATTGTTCGTCACCGCGGCCGTCAGATCCAGCTCCACCCCGTCGTAGACGGAGCGCCCGACGTTCTGGATGATCCAGTCGGTACCCCCGGTTGCGGGGTTGAGAGTCGCCACCGACTTCTGCTCGTTGTCGTATTCGCTCTGGAATACCGCCAGGTTGGCGCGTAGCCGGCGATCCAGGAATTCGCCCTTCATGCCGATCTCGGTGGAGGTGATCGTCTCGGGATCAAAGCCCTTGGAGAAACTGGCCGGCGATCCGCTTGCCAGGTCGAAACCGCCACTGGTATACCCCTTGGCCACCTTGCCGTAGAGCATCTTGTCCTCGGTCCAGTGGTAGTTCAGCGACAAGGCCGGAGTGGCTTCCGAGAAGGTCGCCTTGCCGCGGGCGCCGGTGTAACCCGCCGGCCACGAGAACAATCCGTTGACGACGCCGGGAGTCGCCGTCGGCGTTACGACGAAACCGGAAAAGGATTGGTTGAAACCCGTGGCCTCGCGCCTGTCGCGGGTGTAGCGGATTCCCGGAACGATTTCCAATTTCCTCGACAGCACATCGGGCCGCCACGACACTTGCCCGAAGAACGCCATCGACGTGCTCTTGGCGGACGAGATTCCCCGCTTTTCCATCATTGCCACATCGGATCCGGGCGGACCGCCGGAACTAGCACCGGCGCCTGGAATGTACATCACGAGATTGGGGCCGCTGTTCTGGTGCCCCTTGTCCTCGGCGAAGTACGCGCCGGCGGTGTACTTCAGGTGGGGACTGACGTCACCGAGCAACTGGAATTCCTGCGACCACGATTCGTTGAACAGCGTGATTGGCTCGCCCCGGCCATTGAAGGGAGTCGAACCGAGCGGCAGGATGGTGAAGGCGCCGGAATCGGAGCGAATGTCGGCGGCGCCCTGGTATGCCGTATAGAGGTAGCCGTTGGACGTATCCACCTTGCGATAGCCGGTGATGGAGCGGAAAGTCAGGTCGGGGCTGATATTCCAGTCAACGTTCAGGACATGCCCCTCGGCCTTGTTGTTATTCCGGGGCATCGCGTATGGATAGTAGAGCGACGACAGTTTCTTGTACGTGCATCCGGCCGCATAGGCCGCCACGCGGGGATCTGCCATGAAGGCGGACATGAATCCGCCGTAAAGCATGATGTTGCCCGGCTCCAGGCATTGAGCAGGCGTTCCGTATGACTTGGTGGTGTTCGTATCGAAGCCGTAGTCGACCGTGACATTGCCGACCGGCTTCCAGCGCACATCGAGGCGCCAGGCGTCCGCGGACTTCTCGCCGAACTTGATGCCCCCCGGGGCCGAATTCTTCACCCCCTCATGGTCCTGCTCGCTATGCAGGTACGATATCTTGGCCGCCAGGGTTTCCGTCAACGGTATGTTGACCATGGTCTTCGAGAGGAACTGGCCCCGCTCCGCCACCGTGATCTGTTGCTTGAAAGCGAACTGGCCCAGTTCCGGTTTGACGGTATGGAGGTTGAGCGCGCCGCCTGTCGCGTTGCGGCCGGACAACACGCCTTGCGGACCCTTGAGAATCTCCATCCGCTCCAGGTCCGCCGCGGCCAGGTTCATGCCTGCCGTTTGCGAAAGGTAAACGCCATTGATATGCACCGCCATCGGCATGGATGCCGCCACCGACACCATGTTCGGCACCACCCCCCGTATGGAGGGATAAAGAACCTCGCTGCTGCCGGGATAGGGCTGGATGATCAAACCGGGCACGTAGGCGCCGACATCGGACAGCGTGACGATGCTTTTCTGCTCCAGGGCCTTGGCGTCGAAGGCCTGGATCGAAATCGGCACGTCCTGGAGGCTCTCGGATCGCTTCTGAGCCGTGATGATGACTTCTTCGAGCTGCGCGGTTTCAGCCGCGAACCCCGGCTGTGCAACGGCCATGCCGGACACAAGCAAGCTTGACACAGCCAGGTGAATTCGATTGCGCTTGAACATCGTTACCTACCCCCTCATGGTTGTCGACTTGTAGTAAGGACACAGGACCAGCCGGCGCCGATTATGGTCAGAGACCCAAGCCCGGGTAAGGTCAAAACCGATCATTCGTGGGACAAATGCAATCATCGGAACAAGATTGGCGCGGGTAAATTTCGCAAGACGGCGCCACCCGCGGAACCGCGCCGCGACACGCGAAGCACGCCGAGGCGACCACCGGGGAACTCAAGAATGTCGAGGCGAAATTTCAGGCCAAGTCAGTGCCGCCGGTATTTGGTTCGCATGCAAGCCCTCCATCCATGGACGGAGTCGCACCGGCAATGCACGCGGCCGGCGTCCGCGGCTACACGGCCCGTATCCTGACCCGCGCCGCGCATTCCGCCTGAAGCGTCGACGGTCCCATGTAGCGCAATCCCCGACCGAGCAGGCTGTTGAAATTGCCCGGCCCGCGTCCCTTGGCGACCGCCGCGTCCGTGTAGTGTCCCCAGCAGCCGATGGTGCCGAGCACTTCGGGATGGATGGTCTCGGTGCACTTGAGTGTGCCTTCGATGCTGCCGTGCGGCGACTCGACGCGCACCCGCTGGCCATCGGCGAGCTTCTTGTTCCTCGCGGTCGCCGAGTTGATCAGGATCCGGCTCAGGTACGGGTCGCGCTCGGCCGCTTCCAGCAGCCAGACGTTGGTGGCGGGAACGGTCCCGGAGCCCACGCCGGCCATCGCGGTGCGCCAGTTGATGACATACATGTCGTACTCGGACGGCTCGTCCTCGATGACGCTTGGATGCCAGAACGGCAGCGGCGCGTATTCGAAAAACACGCGCTCGGGGTCGAGGCCTGGCGCCTTGGCAAACACGTCGCTGGCGGACATGTTCTGCTGCAAGGTATCGCCGATCTGCTTGAACCAGGTGGAATACAGCGGAATGCGATGGCCGTCGAAGCAGCCGGGCACATAGCGCTTCCAGGCCGGCTTCGACTTGAGATTGTGGCCCTGCCGCCAGACCAGCGCCACCTCGTCCGGCGCCATGGCCTTGACATAGCCCTCGACATACTCGCGCGCGCTGCGGTAGACATGATGGATGTCGTTGACCGCGGCTTTCGACACCGCCTCGGTGGCGCCGCCGGTCATCTGCATCATGTTCAGGAACGAACTGAAGCCCAGCGGACCGGTCATGAAACCCAGCCGATTGGCCAGTTCGATGTAAAGGTCGGCGCTGTGGGGAATGCCATGCAGCGGCTCGACGACGGGCTGCTGGATCTGGATGCCTTCGTCCTCGACCGACCACATGCCTTCCCAGGCCCAACGCTCCAGATAGGTCACGTCCGGAATCAGCAAGTCGGCGAACTGGGCTGTTTCGTCGACGTACAGCGTGATATCCACCATGTAGGGAATCGCCTTCAGGCCGGCGATGGCGGAAGCTGGATTCTGGCCGGTCAGCACCGGGTTGCCGCCTTCGTAGATCAGCATTTCGACCGGCGTGTTGCCGAACTGGTCGGGATGCGCCTGCGTTTCGAAGCACAACAGCCCGGCGTCGAAGGCCACGGGAAAATACTCGGGCAGGCTGGCCATCCTGGGCGGAAAGCTGAAGGCATGGGGCTGGAACGGGGTGAAGATCAGGCCGTCCGGTCCGGGCAGCGTGGCCGCCGGCGACGTTGGCATCATGGTGCCGATCCAGGCGCGGGCACCGCCGACGGCCCGCGTGGACCCGAGGAGCACATTGATCAGTTCCATCGCCCAGCACGTATGCATGGCGTTGGTGTGCGTGCTGACGCCGCGGTAGCCGCTCACGGAGACCGGACGGTAGGGATAGGACACGCCGTCGATCTCGATGGTCTCGCCGATGTGGGCGGCCTGACCCAGTTCGTTGGCCAGGCGGCGAATGGTCGCGGCCGGGACGCTGGTGATGGCCCCGGCCCATTCCGGCGTGTGGGATCGCAAGTGATCGTGCAGCAGTTGGAATCCCGGCCGGCCCTCTCCCGCGGGCGTCTGGAAACTGCCCAGCAAGGCGATGTCGTCCGCCGCCAGGGATGGATCGTCGTATGCCCGGGCGCGATTCGAGGACGTGTCCCACACCAGCGGCTTGCCACTCTCGGCATCGCGCAGGAAATAGCCGTCCTGCCCGATCAGGTAGCCGGCATTGGTGTGCACGCGCAGATAGTGTTTGTCGTAAATCCCGGCTTCGTGGACCAGCACGTTCATGATCGCCATGAACAGCGCGCCGTCGGTGGCGGGACGGATGGGCACCCATTCGTCGGCCATGGCGGCGGCGCGGCTCTGCTGCGGATCCACCACCACCATCTTGAAGGTCTTGCGCGCCTTGGCGTCGCCGAGAATCCGGCCGTAGGCCACCGCCGACTGGAACGCCTCGCCCAGGGCGGCGCCGGCGACGATGACGTACTCCGCGTACTCCATGTCCGGGTGGGTGTTCATGGAGTTGTGGATCATCTCGCCGGCGGTGTGGGCGCCGTTGCCGCACATGTGGCCCATGGCGCTGAACAGGTTCTTCAGCGTGTTCTGCGTGCCGAAGGACAGGCCGAAGGCGTTGCCCCAGTGCCACGAATGCGTGTTGAAGCCGCCGAGCGCCAGCAGATTGGGATTCCGCTCGCGGATGTCCCGCAACTTCACTTCGAGGATGCGCATCGCCTCGTCCCAGGAAATTTCCTCCCAGCCGGGATCGACGCCGAGGTCCTTGCGCGGATTGGTCCGCCGCATGGGCTTCTTCAGCCGCTTGGGGTCGTACAGGCGCATGGCCCCGGCGTTGCCCTTGGGGCACAGGCGGCCGCGCGTGCCCGGCGTGGCCGGGTTGCCTTCGATCTTGACCAGCACGCCATCGCGCACGTGGGCGAGGATGGGGCAGCCGTGATAGCACATGCTGCAATGGGATGGAATCCAGCGCTCGGACATGTTGCGGTTTCCTTCGTCGGTCATGAACCAAAGTCAGTCGTGGCTACCCGCCGGCAATGGGGCGCACCAGGATCAGCAGGATGTCGATCCGGCCTTCCCCGGCGACGCGGGCATCCAGCGTTTCGTCGATGTCGTCGATCGCCTTGTCGTTGGCGAACAGGTGGATGCCCTTCATGCCGCAGGCGGCATCCCTGGCCCGGCCGAGAACCGGCGCCAGCGAAGCGTCGAAGCGATCCAGCAATGCCAGGCACACCGTCCTGCCGGACAGGCCAGACGCGGGCAGACGCAGTTCCAGTGTCGGCCTGTTGCCGCCGCCCAGGCCCAGGTCGGGAAAGCCGTGGAGCGTGACCCTGGCGGTGACGGTCAGCGCGTTCATCGACCGCTCATCCGCGTTTCCCGCCGAGCGCCATGGCCGCCGACAAGGAAAAACTCTTCCGGAAAAAGAAGCCGGCACGGGTGACGAGGGTGAACTTGAAGGCCCAGCCGGCGAGGAAGGCGAACAGCCCGGCGGTGGCGGCCAGGCCGGTGGTGGCCGGCTCGCCCAGCAGCAGGGCCAGCGCCAGCAGGACCATGGGCACGCCATGGCCGGCGACCGTGAAGTTGCCGGAGAAATCTTCCAACACCCGGCGGGACTCCGCCGGCACCCCCGTGGCGGCAAGGCCCGCCCGGTAATGGCGCCAGGACGCAAGGCGCAGCAGCAGGGCACCGAGCAGCGCGGCGGCCAGCACGGGCGGGACGCCGCCGGTCAAGGGCGCGACCAGTGCCGCCAGGCCGAAGCCTTCGGCCAGGCCGCCGACCAGCAACAGCGGCACCAGGGCCGGCGCGCTCCAGGCCGGAATGCCCTTGGCGTCGCGCAGGATGCGCGCCTGGCAGTAGAGGAAGAACAGCGCCGACAGGACGGCGACCCAGGCCATCACGCCCGCGCTGCCCTGCCACAGGGCGACCAGGCCGCCACCGAACAGGGTCGGCATGGCCAGGCCTTCGCGGGTCATCCAGGAACTTTCGGCTTGGCGGAAGATGTTCAGGGCCCGGTCGGGCCGGCCAAGCTTGGCCATGATGCAGAGCAGGCCGAGGGCGATGATGGCCAGGCCCAGGCCGAACTGGATGCGGAACGCCAGGACGGAGGGCGCGGCGAACACGGCGGCGGTGAGCAGGCCGGCGCCGGTGCCGCCGCCGATGAAGTTGGCGACGGCGCGCCAGTCCCACTTGGTCTGCCGGTGGGCGGCGCCCGACCACTCGGCGGCGGTGCCGGGCAGGGGGGGATCGGAGAGGGCGGAGTTCATCGGTCGGGGAGATAGTAGATGGAGGGACGGGTGCCGGCCTCGGGCAGCAGGCCAAAGCCCTTGCGCTCGACGATCAGCCGGCTGATCTTGCTGTCGGGGTCGCTCAGGTCGCCGAAGGTCATGGCGTCGGCCGGGCAGGTGATGACGCAGGCCGGGGTGACTTCGCGGTCGACGCCGGGCTTGAGCTCCGTGCCCTCGGCCCTGGCCAGCCGGTGCTCGCAGAAGGTGCATTTGACGACGGTGTCGCGCTTGGCGTCCCAGTCGTGGCCGGCTTCGCCGCCCGCCTGCTCGTGGGGAGTGAGGCCGTCGTCGAAATGCCCGATCCTGTCCTCGACGAAGTGGCGCTGCTCATAGGGGCAGGCGGTCATGCAGTAGCCGCAGCCGATGCAGACGTCGGCATCGACCAGCACGAGGCCGTCGTTCCGCCGGTAGGTGGCCTTGGTCGGGCAGACCGGCACGCAGGGCGGCTCGGCGCAGTGGTTGCATTGCACCGGGGCGTGCAGCCGCCGTGCCGTCGGATACTCCCCGACTTCCTCGAACATCATGCGCCGGAAGTGGATGCCCGTCGGCGTGCTGTGCTCCTGCTTGCACGCCAGCACGCAGCCGTAACACCCCGTGCACCTTCCCAAATCGATCGTCATACCCCAGCGCATGTCAGTCGGCACCGAAATGAGTTCCAGCCTCCACCGGCACGACCCGGCAGATATGCGCCCGCAGATGATTGTCGCCGGCAAAGCTGGCGAAATCGGGGCTGTCGGGAAGAATGGAATTGATGTTGGACTCCCAGACCCCGGAGAGATGGGGCTCATAGGCCTCCTGCTCCGGATACCACCACAACCCGTCGGCATGCACGACGCCCGGATGCAGGGCCTCGTCGAGCCTGGCCCACTGCCTGACACGGCCCATGGGCGTCTCCACCCATACGGGATCGCCGTTTCCGATGCCGAGTTTGCCGGCCGTTTCCGGATGGATGGAGGCAAAGGCCTTGGGATGCTGCCGGCGCATTTTTTCCAGTTGCTTGTGCTGGGAGCGATAGTAATAGGGCGAGGAGGCGCCGGCAGTCATCACCAGCGGGTAGTCCCTGAAAAGATCCGGCGTGCGGAAGGGGCTCCAGCCGGGCTCCTCGCAGCGGGGAATGCCAGGATAGTCCAGCCGCTTCATCAGGCTGGAGGATAGCTCCACCTTCCCCGAGAACGTGGCGAAACCGGTCGTCTCGTAGCGTCGCTCCGTGGGCGGCGCCGGAAACAGCCATGGCATGTCGCGGCCCGCCAATTCGGCAAATGTGATGTCCGAGGGCTCCAGCAGCTTGTCGAACCATTCTTCCAGGGTATCCGGCCATTGGCCGCGCTGACCCAGGCGGTTGCCCAACTCGCGCCAGAGCTGGTAATCATCCCGTCGCTCGTGCAGGGGCTTGGCGACACGCATCGCCGCCGAGGTCACGTTGCCGAACCCCCACATGCCCCCCAGGTTCGGCCGCTCGATGCCGTCCGTGGCCGGCAAGACGTAGTCCGCCAGCTGCGCGTGGGGCGTCATCCAGTGGTCCATGACCACGTGAAGGTCGAGATTGGCGCTGGTGAATGCCTCATGAATACGGCGCGAGTTGGCCAACGCCACCAGGGAATTCGTGCCCTGGGCGATGACTGCCTTGACCGGATAGGGGTCCTCGTCGAGGATGGCGTTCCAGACAGCCGACGGGGCGGTGCACATCATGTAGAAAGCCGGTCCGGGGCCCTTGGGATGGACCCGCGCCATCGCTTCCCGAAAGGTCTTCATGCCGCCGACCCCGGCCACCGGCCAGCGACCCGCGCTCACGTTGTCCCGCTTGCGCAGCGGATGATCGAGCAGGGTATCCCAATGCAGCTCTTCGCGATAGCGAATGAACTCGGGCATGTCGTCGAGCAACTGCCCGCCGATGACATCGAGATTGCCGGTGATGGCCCGCAGGTAGGCCTTGCCGAAAACCGTGGCATTCGTGGCATTGCCAAGTTCCACCGTGCCGAGGCCGAAGGAAATGATTCCCGGCTTATGGGTGGCATACACGCGCGCCACTTCGATGATTTGCTCGACCGGCAGCCAGGTCAGTTCGGAAACCCGGGCCGGCGTGTAGTCCGCGACCGCATTCCTCAACTCATCGAAGCCCAGGCACCACTTGTCGACGAACTCCTTGTCGTAAAGCCCTTCGTTGATGATCACGTGGATCAATCCGTACGCCAGGGCGCCGTCCGCCCCCGGGCGGATGCGCAACCAGATGTCGGCAAGTTCGGCGGCCTCGGAGCGGCGCGGGTCGATCACGATGATCTTGGTGCCGGCCTTGCGGGCCGCCTTGATGGCCTTTTCGGCGGCGATGCCGCCCGGCACCGGAGGATTGCCACCCCAGAACACGGCGCACTTGGTCACATAAGGCATCGGCCAATAGCCGACGACGCCAATGGTGCCGTAGACGGACCACTCGGCAAGGTATTCTGCCGAGCCGCAGTTCTTGCCCTGGTGCATGATGTTCGGCGTGCCGAACAGATTCGCCCAACGCCAGCAGGCGGCATCGCCGGGGCCCTTGAACGAGCCGCCCAGGGTCTGCACCGCCTCGGGCCCGTGAGTGTCACGTATCCTGGCCAACTTGGCGGCGATCTCGTCCAGCGCCTGATCCCAGCCTATCTGCTCCCACCTGCCCTCGCCCCGCCTGCCAACCCGCTTGAGTGGAAAGTTCAGGCGATCGGGGTGGTTGTGATACGTCTTGGCCTGGCCGGCACGAGGGCAGTCCGCCGGATGCGGCGAACCGTGATCGGCCTTGAAGCGAACGGGAATGCCATCCTGGACCTTGACTTCGACGAAGCAGCCCATCCCGCAGATCGGACAAGTCCCTCTCTGCGTTTCCTGGGCGAGCCCGACCGGCCTGACTTCGGTTTCTGGTGTCTCGAATAGCATGTTTCCTCCTTGCGCGGTGCGGACGGTGTGGACCGAACGCCACGGGCGCGTGTCGCGCCGACTCGGTGGCCGCTGGCGAGATTATGGGAACAAGCCTTTGCTCACGCGATGACCATCGCGCTCAACAGGGGGACAAATGCAATCAACGAATCGACGGCACGGCGCCGCGCGCCGACTTCCCGGTGCCCGACTGGCGTACCGCCACGCCTGACTTTCGCCGCGACTAGTCCTGCGCGACGCAATCGACGTAGTAACCGTTGCTCTCGGCCTTGACGAGGCCGTGGATGTCGGTCTCGAAGCCGGGGAACTGGGCGTTGAACTCGCGGGCGAATTGCAGGTAGCGGACGATGGTGCGGTTGAAGCGCTCGCCGGGAATCAGCAGCGGTATGCCGGGAGGATAGGGCGTCAGCAGCACGGCGGTGACGCGCCCTTCAAGCTGGTCGATCGGCACGCGCTCGATCTCGCGGTGCGCCATCCTGGCGAAGGCATCGGCCGGCCGCATCGCCGGCACCATGTCGGACAGGTACATCTCGGTGGTCAGGCGCGCGATGTCGTTGGCCTTGTAGACGTCGTGGATCCGCTGGCAGAGATCGCGCAGGCCAATGCGCTCGTAGCGCGGATGCTTGGCGACGAACTCGGGCAGCACCTTCCACAGCGGATGGTTCTTGTCGTAGTCGTCCTTGAACTGCTGGAGCTCGGTGACCATGGTGTTCCAGCGGCCCTTGGTGATGCCGATGGTGAACATGATGAAGAACGAGTAGAGGCCGCACTTCTCGACGATGACGCCATGCTCGGCGAGATACTTGGTGACGATGGCCGCCGGGATGCCCCAGTCGGCGAAGTCGCCATCGACGTCGAGGCCCGGGGTGATGACCGTGGCCTTGATCGGGTCGAGCAGGTTGAAGCCCTTGGCCAGCTTGCCGAAGCCGTGCCAGCGCGCGCCGGGCTTCAGCATCCAGGCGTCGCGCTCCTCGATGCCCTCCTCGGAGAGGTCGTCCGGGCCCCACACCTTGAACCACCAGTCGGCGCCCCACTCCTTGTCCACCTTGCGCATGGCGCGGCGGAAGTCGAGCGCCTCGCGGATCGATTCCTCGACCAGCGCCGTGCCGCCCGGCTCTTCCATCATGGCCGCGGCAACGTCGCAGGAGGCGATGATCGCGTATTGCGGCGAAGTCGAGGTGTGCATCAGGTAGGCTTCGTTGAACACGTCGCGGTCCAGCTTGCTGTTCTCGGCGTCCTGCACGAGGATCTGCGAGGCCTGCGACAGGCCCGCGAGCAGCTTGTGCGTGGATTGCGTCGAGAACACCATCGATTCCTGGCAGCGCGGCCGGCCTTCGCCTATGGCGTGATAGTCGCCGTAGAAATCGTGGAAGGCGGCGTGCGGCAGCCAGGCTTCGTCGAAGTGCAGGGTGTCGATCCTGCCGTCGAGCATCTCCTTGATTTCCTCGACGTTGTAGAGGATGCCGTCATAAGTGCTCTGCGTGATGGTCAGCACGCGCGGCTTGCCCTTGACCTTGGCGGCAAACGGGTGGGCGGCGATCTTCTTCTGGATGTTCTTCCACTCGAACTCGCTCTTCGGGATCGGGCCGATGATGCCGTAGTTGTTGCGCGTCGGCATCAGGAACACCGGGATCGCGCCGGTCATGATGATCGAGTGCAGCACCGACTTGTGGCAGTTGCGGTCGACGATGACGACGTCGCCCGGCGCCACGGTCGAATGCCAGACGATCTTGTTCGAGGTCGACGTCCCGTTGGTGACGAAGTAGAGATGGTCGCAGTTGAAGATGCGCGCGGCGTTGCGCTCCGAGGCCGCCACCGGCCCGGTGTGGTCGAGCAGCTGGCCGAGCTCCTCGACGGCGTTGCAGACGTCGGCGCGCAGCATGTTCTCGCCGAAGAACTGGTGGAACATCTGGCCCACCGGCGACTTGAGGAACGCCACGCCGCCGGAATGGCCGGGGCAGTGCCAGGAATAGGAGCCGTCGGCCGCGTAGTGCGTCAGGGCGCGGAAGAACGGCGGCGGCAGCGAATCGAGATAGGCGCGCGACTCGCGCACCACGTAGCGGGCGATGAACTCCGGCGTGTCCTCGAACATGTGGATGAAGCCGTGCAGCTCGCGCAGCACGTCGTTCGGGATATGGCGGCTGGTGCGCGTCTCGCCGTGCAGGAAGATCGGAATCTCGGCATTGCGGTTGCGGATCTCGGTGACGAAGGCGCGCAGTTCGGCGATGGTTTCTTCTTCCTCGTTGGCCAGTTCCTCGTCGTCGACGGACAGGATGAAGGCCGAGGCGCGGCTTTGCTGCTGCGCGAACGAAGTCATGTCGCCATAGCTGGTGACGCCCAGCACTTCCAGGCCTTCCCTCTCGATCGCCGCGGCGAGCGCGCGGATGCCGAGGCCGGATGCGTTCTCGGACCGGAAGTCCTCGTCGATGATGATGACCGGAAAATGAAACCGCATGTTAAGTCCCTCCACCCCCCCGGCCCCCGCCTCCCGGCGGGGGAGACTGTCGGCTCGCTGCGCTCGACGGCCACGGGGAGGCTTGGTTGATCGGTGATTGCAGATTGCGCCTTCGGCGCGTACCGCTTTTCCTCGGGGCGGCCCGTCGGAAAAGCTGCCTTGTTCATTTCAGATCTTCGGCAGGGTGACGCCGACCTGGCCCTGGTACTTGCCGCCGCGGTCGCGATACGAGGTTTCGCAGACCTCGTCCGATTCGAAGAAGATGACCTGCGCGCAGCCTTCGCCGGCGTAGATCTTGGCGGGCAGCGGCGTCGTGTTGGAAAACTCCAGCGTGACATAGCCTTCCCACTCGGGCTCGAACGGGGTCACGTTCACGATGATGCCGCAGCGGGCATAGGTGCTTTTGCCGAGGCAGACCGTCAGCACACTGCGCGGAATGCGGAAGTACTCGACCGTGCGCGCCAGCGCGAAGGAGTTCGGCGGAATCACGCAGTAGCCCTTGCCCGAAACCTCGACGAAGGAATTCGGATCGAAGTTCTTCGGATCGACGATGGTCGAGTTGATGTTGGTGAAGACGCGGAATTCGTCGGCGCAGCGGATGTCGTAGCCGTAGCTCGAGGTGCCGTAGGAGACGATCTTCTGGCCGTTGGCCTCGCGCACCAGCTCCGGCGCGAAGGGCTCGATCATCTTGTGCTGCTCCGCCATGCGGCGGATCCACTTGTCGGACTTGATGGTCATTGCCGGCGTCTTCGGGCGGGGCCAAAAAAAGAAAGAGCGGATTATCCGCTCTTTCGATAGGGGGTCAATATCGACTCGCAAAGCCGGATCGGGCGCGGCGCGAGGGCGAGCCGCGGGTGATCCGGCGCGCGGGAATCAGGTGTTCTGGATGACGATGTTCGGGAACCTGGAAGTCATGTCCTTGGCCTTCTCGGCGATCTTGATGGCCACCCGGCGGGCGATGCCCTTGTAGATTTCCGCCACGCGCCCGTCGGGGTCGGCCACCACGGTCGGCTTGCCGCCGTCGACCTGCATGCGGATGTTGATGTCGAGCGGCAGGTGGCCGAGCACCTCGACCTCGTAGTCGCTGCCCATCTTCTCGGCGCCGCCGGAGCCGAAGATGTGTTCCTCGTGGCCACACTTCGAGCAGATGTGGATGCTCATGTTCTCGACGATGCCGAGAATCGGGATGCCGACCTTCTCGAACATCTTGAGGCCCTTGCGGGCGTCGAGCAGCGCGATGTCCTGCGGCGTGGTGACGATCACGGCGCCGGTGACGGGCACCTGCTGCGCCAGCGTGAGCTGGATGTCGCCGGTGCCGGGCGGCAGGTCGACGACGAGATAGTCGAGGTCCTGCCAGTTGGTGTCGCCGAGCAGTTGCGTCAGCGCCTGCGTGACCATCGGGCCGCGCCAGACCATGGGCGTCTCGGGGTCGATCAGGAAGCCGACCGACATCGCTTGCAGGTCGTAGGCCGTCATCGGTTCGAGCTTCTTGCCGTCCATCGACTCGGGCTGGCCGGAGATGCCGAGCATCTGCGGCTGCGAGGGGCCGTAGATGTCGGCGTCGAGGATGCCGACGCGGGCGCCTTCGGCGGCCAGCGCCAGCGCCAGGTTCACCGCCGTGGTCGACTTGCCGACGCCGCCCTTGCCGGAAGCGACGGCGATGATGTTCTTGACGCCATTGACCAGCTTGACGCCCTTCTGGACGGTGTGCGGCACGATCTTCGAATAGACGTTGGCGCTGACGTTGCCGATGCCGCCGATGGTCTTCAACTTGTCGATCGTCAGCTTGCGGATGGCGTCGATCTGGCTCCTGGCCGGGTAGCCGAGTTCGACATCCAGGGACACGTCGGCACCGGAAACCTTGATGTTCTTGACGCAACGGCCGGCAACGAGATCCTTGCCGGTGTTCGGATCGACCACTTCCTTGAGGGCGGACTGGACTTGCTGCTCGGAAAGCGACATTTCGAAGGCTCCGGAATAGTTGATAAGTTTTGTACAGTATAACCCAGCCGCGGTTCAATTGGGGTCGTTTGCTAGAATTTCCAGTCCAAACTGCCATTTTCCCGCCGTCATGACCCCGCGCAAGATTCTCGTCACATCCGCACTGCCGTACGCCAACGGCGCCATCCACCTGGGTCATCTCGTCGAATACATCCAGACGGACATCTGGGCGCGCTTCCAGAAAATGCGCGGCCACGAGTGCCACTACGTCTGCGCCGACGACACGCATGGCACGCCGATCATGCTGCGGGCCGAGAAGGAAGGCATCACCCCCGAGGCGTTGATCGCGCGGGTGCACGGCGAGCAC
>CAZRRI010000026.1:0-30751 GCA_964602565.1 uncultured Rhodocyclaceae bacterium
GGGCTACGACCGCGACCCGCGCTCGATCGCCAAGCGCGCCGAGGCCTACCTGAAGTCCTCCGGCATCGGCGACACCGCCTACTTCGGCCCCGAGCCCGAGTTCTTCATCTTCGACAGCGTCGAGTGGAAGGTGGACATGTCCGGCGCCTACTGCAAGGTGTTCTCGGAAGAGGCCGCCTGGGCCACGGCGGAGAAGTTCGAGGGCGGCAACACCGGCCACCGGCCGACCGTCAAGGGCGGCTACTTCCCCGTGCCCCCGGTCGACAGCCTGCACGACATCCGTTCCGCCATGTGCCTCGCACTGGAAGAGTGCGGCGTCCCGGTCGAAGTGCATCATCACGAAGTCGCGACCGCCGGCCAGTGCGAGATCGGCACCGTGTTCAGCACGCTGGTCAAGCGCGCCGACCAGACGCAGGTTCTCAAGTACATCGTGCATAACGTCGCCCACAGCTACGGCAAGACCGCGACCTTCATGCCCAAGCCCATCGTCGGCGACAACGGCTCCGGCATGCACGTGCACCAGTCGATCTGGAAGGACGGCAAGAACCTGTTCGCCGGCAACGGCTACGCGGGCTTGAGCGAGTTCGCGCTCTACTACATCGGCGGCATCATCAAGCACGCCCGCGCGTTGAACGCCATCACCAACCCCGGCACCAACAGCTACAAGCGTCTGGTGCCAGGCTTCGAAGCCCCGGTCAAGCTGGCCTATTCGGCGCGCAACCGCTCCGCCTCGATCCGCATTCCGTTCGTGCATAGCGACAAGGCCCGCCGCATCGAGACCCGTTTCCCGGACCCGACGGCCAACCCCTACCTGTGCTTCGCGGCGCTGATGATGGCCGGCCTCGACGGCGTGCAGAACAAGATCCATCCGGGCGAGCCGGCCGACAAGAACCTGTACGACCTGCCGCCGGAAGAGGATGCCAAGATCCCGACCGTCTGCTCCTCGCTCGACCAGGCGCTCGACTATCTGGACAAGGATCGCGAGTTCCTGACCCGCGGCGGCGTGTTCTCCAACGAGTTCATCGACGCCTTCATCGAGCTGAAGATGGAAGAAGTGCAGCGTTTCCGCATGACGACCCACCCGGTCGAGTACGACATGTACTATTCCCTATAAACCGATAGCGGTTTCCCGCGTTAAGAAGGGACGGGCGTTGCCCGTCCTTTCTTTTTTCGCATACACTGAGCCGGTCCCTAGCCCATCCGCCGCCATGATCCCTCGCCGAATTTCCCTGCTGCTGATGCTGTTCGCGGGCGCCGCCCAGGCCGACACGCTGTACAAGTGCACCGATTCCGCCGGCCACACCACCTACACCAACCAGAAGGGCGACGCCAAGAACTGCGTCATCCTGTCCCAGGACAAGCCGGTCTCGACCTTCGCGCCGCCGACGACGAAGGCGCGCGCCAGCACGCCGACGCCGGAGAGCTTCCCCAAGGTCAGCTCGGAGGCGCAAAAGGGGCGCGATTCCGACCGCCGCCGCATCCTGGAGGACGAACTCGCCGCCGAACGCCGGGCCCTCGACGGGGCGAAGCGGACGCTGGCCGAGCAGGAAGCCATCCGCGAAGGCGGCGAACGCAACTACCAGAAGTATCTCGATCGCCTCAAGCCCCTCCAGGACTCCGTGCAGCTGCATGAGCGCAACATCGAGGCGCTGCAAAAGGAGATCGGCAACCTGAAGTGAAGCCGCCATGGCTCGCTTCTTGCTGCATTCGGCGGGATGAACGACGTTGATTCCGCGACCATGCCCGCCGGATTTTCCGGGCTCGACCTGCTCTCTTCCGCCGTCGTCCTGCTCGACGGGCGGCTGCTGATCCGCTATCTCAATCCCGCCGCCGAAAATCTCTTCGCCGTCAGCCAGCGCGCCTGGCTGGGCCGGCCGCTGGCGCGGCTGGCCGGCACGCCCGCCGCGCTCGACACGGCGCTGGACAATGCCCTGCGCAACAACTGGAGCTACACCGGGCACAATATCGCGGTCACGCGCCAGGGCCTGGGGGGCGAGCCGGCGGAGCCGCTCCATCTCGACTGCACGGTCAATCCCGTCGATGTCGCCGGCACGCGCCTGCTGCTCGAGTTCCGGCCGATCGACCAGCAGCTGAAGGCGATCCGCGAGGAGCGCGAGGCCGTGCAGCAGCAGGCCAACCGCGAGCTCATCCGCAACCTCGCCCACGAGATCAAGAATCCACTCGGCGGCATTCGCGGCTCGGCGCAGCTTCTCGAACGCGAACTCGCGAATCTGGACAATGCGCCCGCGCTCAAGGAATACACGCAGGTCATCATCAAGGAAGCGGACCGCCTGCAGGATCTGATGCAGCGCCTGCTGTCCTCGCATCGCGCCATGCAGCCGGCACAGGTGAATATCCACGAACTGCTGGAGCGCGTGCGCCGTCTGATCCACGCCGAGTATGCCGGGGTGCGCGTGCACCGCGACTACGACACCTCGCTGCCCGACATCACCGGCGACCGCGAGCAACTGATCCAGGCCATCCTCAACGTCGCCCGCAACGCCGCCCAGGCGATGGCCGGCCAGGGTGAAATCGTCTTTCGCACCCGCGCCCTGCGTCAGGTGACGCTGGCGAAGAAGCGCTATCGCCTGGCACTCGAATTGCAAGTGATCGACAACGGCCCCGGCATCCCCGATGCAATCCGCGACAAGATCTTCTACCCGCTGGTGTCGGGCCGCGAGGGCGGCAGCGGGCTCGGCCTGACGCTGGCGCAAAGCTTCGTGCAGCAGCATTCCGGCGGCATCGAGGTCGAGTCCAGGCCCGGCCGAACCTGCTTCATCATCCGCCTGCCGCTTTCGGCCGGCAAGGAAGACGAGACGACGAAATGAACGCAGTCTGGATCATCGACGACGACCGTTCCATCCGCTGGGTGCTCGAGAAGGCGCTGGCGCGCGAGAACATCCCCTGCCGCAGCTTCGGTTCCGCGGACGAGGCGCTGGCCGCGCTCGACGCCGGCGAAGCGCCGCGCGCCCTGGTGTCCGACATCCGCATGCCCGGAACCTCGGGCCTCGACCTGCTCAAGCTCGTCAAGACCAATTTCCCCGAGCTGCCCGTCATCATCATGACGGCGTATTCCGACCTCGATTCGGCCGTCGCGGCCTTCCAGGGCGGCGCCTTCGAGTACCTGCCCAAGCCTTTCGACGTCGATCAGGCCGTCGCCCTGGTCCGTCGCGCCATCGAACAGGCGGCCCCGAAAGTCAGTCATGGCGACACGCCGGCGCTGGCGCCGGAAATCCTCGGCCACGCCGCGTCGATGCAGGAAGTCTTCCGCGCCATCGGAAGGCTGAGCCAGTCGCATGCCACGGTGCTGATCAACGGCGAGTCGGGCACCGGCAAGGAGCTGGTGGCGCGTGCGCTGCACCGTCACAGCCCGCGCAAGGATGCGCCCTTCATCGCCATAAACACGGCGGCGATTCCGCGCGACCTGCTCGAATCGGAGCTGTTCGGCCACGAGAAGGGCGCCTTCACCGGCGCGGCGGGTCAGCGGCGCGGCCGCTTCGAGCAGGCCGAGGGCGGCACGCTGTTCCTCGACGAGATCGGCGACATGCCGGCCGAATTGCAGACGCGGCTCCTGCGCGTGCTGTCGGACGGCCACTTCTACCGCGTCGGCGGCCAGCAGTCGGTCAAGGCCAATGTCCGCGTCATCGCCGCCACGCACCAGAACCTGGACGAGCGGGTCAAGGCGGGCCTGTTCCGCGAGGACCTGTTCCATCGCCTCAACGTCATCCGCCTGCGCCTGCCGCCGCTGCGCGAGCGCCGCGAGGACATCCCGGCGCTGGCCCGCCACTTCCTCGCCAACAGCGCCGCCGAACTCGGCGTCGACGCCAAGCGCCTCGCCGAGACGACGGTGCGCTTCCTGCAAGGCTTGCAGTTTCCGGGCAACGTCCGCCAGCTGGAAAACCTCTGCCACTGGCTGACGGTGATGGCGCCGGGGCAGGTCGTCGAGGTGGCCGACCTGCCGCCGGAACTGCGCGAGCATCCCGCCGCGGCCATGCCGGACAACTGGCTCAACGCGCTGGCGGTCGAGGCCGACCGCATGATCATGACCCAGCCGGGCGAAGTCTTCGACCGGCTGTCGCGGGCCTTCGAGGGCACGCTGATCCGCCGGGCGCTGGCCAGCACCGCCGGCCGGCGCATCGAGGCCGCCCAACTGCTCGGCATCGGCCGCAACACCATCACGCGCAAGATCCAGGAGCTTGGCCTGGACGATGGGAAAGGCGGTGGCGATCAGGGATAATCGGGCCATGTCCGATTCCCTGCTCATGCCCTCGTCCATCGCCGCCGCGCTCGGTCCGCTGGCGGCGCGTTTCGATGTCGAGGTTCTCGCCGAGTGCGATTCCACCAACGCCCGCCTGCTGGCGCGCACCGGCGCGGCCTCGGGCACGGTGCTGGTCGCCGAGCGCCAGACGGCCGGCCGCGGCCGCATGGGACGGACCTGGTTTTCCGACGCCGGTGCCAGCCTGACCTTCTCGCTGCTCTGGCGCCTGCCGGCGGGCGCGTCGCCGAGCGGCCTTTCGCTCGCGGTCGGCGTCGCCGTCGCCGAGGCGCTGCGCGGGCAGGGCATCGGGGGCGTCGCGCTCAAGTGGCCGAACGACATCCTGCGCGACGGCAGGAAACTCGGCGGCATCCTCGTCGAACTGGCCGGCCCGGCGGCGGTGATCGGCATCGGCCTCAATCTTTTCCTGCCGGACGGGCTGCCGCCGGAAGTCAGTCGCGGCGCGGCGGCGATCGACGCCGACATCGACCGCAACGTGCTGCTGGCGCGACTGCTGGCCTCGCTGCACGGCGTCCTCGCCGAATTCGCCACGGGCGGCTTCGCGGCCCTGCGCGACCGCTGGCAGGCGCTCGACGCCCATGCCGGCGCGCCGGTGCGCATCATCGCCGAGTTCGCGGTGCCGGTCGAAGGCATCTGCGTCGGCGTCGACGTCGACGGCGCGCTGCTCCTGGAAACGGCGGTCTGCGTGCAGCGCATCCTCTCCGGCGAAGTCTCGCTGAGACCCGTGAAGCCGGCATGAGCGTGCTGTGCATCGACTCCGGCAACAGCCGGCTCAAGTGGGGCGTGCGCGATGGCGGCCGCTGGCTGGCGCAGGGCATGGGCCTGGACGCCGTCGCCACGCGGCCGGCGCGCATCGTCGCCTGCAATGTCGCCGGCGAAGCGCCGCGGCAGGCGATCGAAAGCCACGCGCGCGATCTTGGTGTCGCCGTGCGCTGGGTCGGCGCGCTCGCCAGCCAGTGCGGCGTGCGCAATGCCTACGAACATCCGGGACAGCTCGGCGCCGACCGCTGGGCGGCGCTGATCGGCGCCCGCGCCCTGCACCGGGGCGATTGCGTGGTCGTCATGAGCGGCACGGCCACCACCGTCGACGTGCTGGACGCCGCCGGCGAATTCCGCGGCGGCCTGATCCTGCCCGGCCTCGCGCTGATGCGCGAGGCGCTGGCGGCCGGCACCGCCAACCTGCCGGCGGCGGCCGGCGAGTTCGCGCCGCTGCCGAGGAACACCTTCGACGCCATCGCCAGCGGCGCCTTGCAGGCCACGGCGGGCGCCATCGAGCGCATGTTCCGGCAGCTCGACGCCGGCCGCGATCCGCTCTGCCTGCTCTCGGGCGGCGCCGCCGGCGCGCTTGCCGGCGTGTCGCCACCGCTGACTTTCCCGTACCGGATGGTGGACAACCTGGTGCTGGAAGGGCTGGCCGCCATCGCGGAAGCCGATGGCCATGCTTGAGTCCCTGCTGGCCACCCTCCGCGAGCAACTGCAAAACCAGATCGTCTCCGGCGGCCTGGTGCTGGCCATCGTCGGCCTCGTGCTCGCCGCGCTGCGCAACCTGCCGGCGAAGCTCTGGGAATATGCCAAGCGGGTGTTCATCTGCACGGCCGTGATCGATTCGCGCAACGATCTCTTCAACGCCTACATCGCCTGGCTCAACGAACTGCCCTACGGCTGCGGCAGCCGGCTGTTCACCGTGATCCAGGACAACAAGGAAGCCGGCGGCGAGGAAGCGGCCTCCGACCTGCCGCGCCTGCTCTACAGCCCGGCGCCGGGCTTTCACCTGTTCTGGTACGGCGGCCGGCCGATGTGGATCCAGCGCGACATCGCCATGAATCTCCAGGTCATCGAGACGGTGAAGGTCAGCGCGCTGTTCGCCTCGCGGCGCCTTCTGGAGGAAATGCTGGAGGACGTCATCCGTCGCGCCTACGCGCGCATGGCCGACCACACCATGCTCTACACCATCGACCGCTGGGGCGAGTCGTGGAACCTGGCGGGCGCGCGGCCGCGCCGGCACATCGCGTCGGTGGTGCTGGACGGGGACACGAGCGAGAAACTTCTCGCCGACGTCAAGGAATTCTTCGGCCGCCGGCAGTGGTACGCCGATCTCGGCATTCCGTGGCGGCGCGGCTATCTGCTGCACGGGCCGCCGGGCACCGGGAAAACCAGCTTCGCCTACGCGCTGGCCGGCGAACTCCACCTCAAGCTCTGCGCGCTGTCGCTGACCAACCCGAAGCTCAACGACCAGACCATCTCCGACCTGCTGCAAAAGACGCCGCCGCGCTCGCTGATCCTGATCGAGGACATCGACGCCTTCTTCGTCGCCCGCGACAAGCAGGACACGCGCGTCGAGGTGAGCTTCAGCGGCCTGCTGAACGCGCTCGACGGCGTCGCCGCGCAGGAAGGGCGCATCGTCTTCCTGACCACCAACCATTTCGACCGTCTCGACAAGGCGCTGATCCGGCCCGGCCGCGTCGACGTGACGGTCGAACTCGGCAACGCCAGCGCGGCGATGCTGCGCATCATGTTCCTGCGCTTCTATCCCGGCTCGGCGGCGGCGATCGACGCCTCGCTGCAAGGCTATGCCGACAGGTCGTTGAGCCCCGCCCGCGTCCAGCAGGCGCTGCTCGAATCGGACGACGCGGCCGGCGCGATCGAACGCCTCGGCCTGCGTTCCCCCGGTGGCCCCTGAGCCGCGGCTTATTCCCCGGACGTCATCCCGGGGAGTGGGTTTTTAGCCAATCGCGCAACGCCGCGTTCATTCGCGTCTGCCAGCCTGGGCCCGCTGCACGGAAGGCCGCGAGGATGTCGCGGTCGAACCGGATGGTGGTCGATTCTTTCTCGCTTCCGGCAGGGCGACCGCGCTGCCTCCGATAAGCCTCGATCCCGGCTTGCATTTCCTCGCGTGTCAGCGGCCGTTCGTCCTCGTTGTCGCCATCCCAGACATACGGCGTTCCCGCGCGCACCTTGGCCATGTCGGTCTTGCTCTCGCCGCGCTTGCCGGCGGCGCGCATCTTAGCGGTCGTCGTTGAAGTCATTTTCGAGCCAGCCATGGTAGGCGCTCCTTTCCTCATTGCTCGCCGGTCGGAAACTCACGATCCGCAGGGCATCCTCGCGCGCCACATGCACCACCGTCAGCACCGCCAGCACATCAAAGACGTAGGCGAACGACTGCATCCGCCGTTCGCCGCCTCGCACACTCTCCACATCGAGACGGTATGGGCTGTCCAGCACCATCACCGCGTCGGTGAAGTCCAGCCCGTGCTTGTCCAAGTTGAGTTGCCGCTTGGTTTCGTCCCAGAGAATGTGCATGCTCATTGCGCTTTATTGTTGTAACAGTAATTCTGGAAGTCAAGGATTTTCGTTACTACGCCGCCCGAGGCATAATCTTGCCCATGGGGCGCTACGCGATAAGGCGGCGCGGCGCTGGTGATCTCGAACTACAAGGGCTTCTCTATGAGCCGACGTAACCCTGGCACTGGTATCGCGCCGACTGTGGTGCTTGAGTGCGCACGAGCCCTTGAAACAAGGCTCGGACGGCCATCTTACGTCCGTCAAGTCAAGAATTGCGAGGAGTGGTTCATCTCCGATCCCATGTTTTCATTTGTGCAGCATGGGCTTAGAAAGGGAGCAACAGGCTATCGGGTCGGATACTACTACTCCGCCGAAGATAATGAGCTTGCCTTCTACATGGTCCACTCGCCTGTGATGGCCCAGATTTTCAAGAAGAACCTTCGCATCTCCGCGATTGCTCATGCCGTGAACGGCTGCTCCCGCTTCCTGTCGAACCCCAGGATGCTATGGAGTTCTAGGTTAGCCAAGCGCGATGGCGAAACGCGGTTTGGTGTTCGAGACAGCACAAAAGAGTTCTTGGCATTTCTCAGCGAAGTTGATGAAAGGCAGTTCATCAGTGACCTCTTCCCGAAGATTGAAAACCAAAAAACGGGGATCGGTCCCGCGAAGTGGGCCGGTAACGATTTCTTCCTGCTTCTGGCCGAGAATGCTGCTTCACTCCGCCCCAAAGACATTGCTATTGTCATTGCGTCCAGTTGGCCGCTATTCCTCTGCCTTTACCCAGTCGTGGCTATTGAGCAGCGGGTTGCTTCCTTGGCGCGGAACCTCACTTCAGCGAAATACCCCAAGGAGTGCGAGTACAAGCGAATCCTCGACCGACCCGCTGACTCGGAAATTTCCTCTCTCTGCAGGGGCGGGATTGAAGGCGCCCATATCAAACCGCATTCCCTCGGTGGCTCCGACCGATCGGATAACGGCCTCTGGCTTTGCCAATATCATCACCGGGAAACAGAGGGATGCCTCGCTGGTTCTCGGTCTGGGGGGCGATTCAATGTCCGTTTCGTTTCCCGGTAAGAGACACAACCCATCGGTCAGCCGGGCCGCCCGCAATTCATCACGGAAGGTTTGGGACGCAAGGAACGGCACATGTAGTCGTATGTGGCAGACTCATCATTCCACCGGATGCGCGCAATAAGGCCGCGCGGCGCCTCCGAGCGTGAGCGATCGGGGCCTGATCGTGAAAGTCAGCCGTGGCGATACGCCGGTTTGCGCCGTTCAGTCGGCCGCCCAGTGCGCGGTGGCGATGCCGCTGCCGCAGTCGGCCGCGATCAGGCGCCGCCGCACTTCCAGCAATTGTTCGATCAGCGCCGGTTCGGCCCTGGCATAGGCGTCGGCATCCGGCTCGCGCCTGACGACGACGCCCAGCAGTTCGGTGATGGCGTTGCCGATCGAGTTCTGGCTGATGGTGACGATCAGGTCGCCCTGGTCGTCGCGGTAGATGATCTGCTTGAAGGCCGGCTGCCAGCGGATGGCGTTGGCGTACCGGGCGTCGCCGATGCAGCGGTCGCGCACCATCTTCGCGGTGGCGAGGAAATCCCGGTCGAACAGCAGTTCCTCCTCCACCAGTCGCGGAAAGTGGAGGTCGGGCAGCATGGGCGCGTTGCGCGTCGATACCTGGCCGAAGAAGCTGCGGTAGAAATCGAGGAAGCCCGCGAGGATGATGTCGTATTCCTTCCAGAAGCGCACGTCGGCGAGCGCCGCCGCGCCGCCCGCCACCTCCCAGCTCGGCAGGCCCTGGGGATAGCCGGTGAGCGCCAGTTGGCGCGATTCGTCGCCGCAGGGCCGCAGGATTTCCAGGTCGAGCCGCGCGAAGAAGGCGCGATAGACCTTGCGCATGTGGGCCTGGAACAGCGAATGCTGTCCGCCGTCGGTGAGGTTGGGGTTGTCGGGGTCGGCCAGCGGCGCCGCCGCCAGTTGCGCCTTGTCGAAGACGATGAAGTGGTTGTGCAGCATGCGGATGCTGGGCACGCCGGGCGATGTCAGCGGCCAGGTGGCGTCGAGGCTGGCCTCGCCCGCCAGCACGAGATGCGCGGCCGGGTCCGGGTAGCGTTCCAGCATGAAGCCGATGACGATGCCGTTCATGCGGTTCCAGACATGCTTGACCGCGTCGGGCACCTGGGTGCGCCGCACCGGCCGGCCGAGCGGGTCGAGGGTGCGCCGCGAGCTGTCGTGGATGATCGAGGCGTCGAAGACGTTGCTGTGGCCGAGCGCCTTGCGATAGAGCAGCAGGTCCTCGGGATTGCGCAGCAGGCCGTTGTTGTGCACCAGGTCGGCGAGGTTCTCGGCGCTGTTGAAGAACTCGTTCGGTTTCATGCCCTCCGGCACGGTCAGCGGAATCGGGCGGAAGGGCGTTACGATTTCACGGGGTCCGGTCGGCATGGGCTTCCTTCAACCTCTGGGAAAGGCGGATGACATTATGCGTGCATTGGCGTGGGCATCGGTGTTCGGCGTGTTGCCATGGCTGACTTTCGCGGCGCAGGCGGGCGAGCGGGTCAGCCGCGCCGAGGATCGCGCCGAGGTGGCCGTGGCCATCTACAACGACTCGCTGGCGCTGATCAAGGAAACGCGCCGGCTCGATCTCGAGCGCGGCATCAACGACATCGCGCTGCGCGACGTGTCGGCGAAGATGCGCCCGGAGACGGCCAGCCTGCGCGCGGTGTCGGGGCCGCCGCTGCGGCTGATCGAGCAGAACTTCGACTTCGACCTGCTGACGCCGCAGAAGCTGCTCGACAAGTACGTCGGCCAGAACGTGACGGTGATTCGCACCAACCCGGCGACCGGCGCCGAAACGCGCGAGAGCGCGCGGGTGCTGGCGGCCAGCGGCGGCACGGTGCTGAAGTTCGCCGACCGCATCGAGACCGGCGTGCCGGGACGGCTGACTTTCGACGATGTCCCCGCCAACCTGCGCGACCGGCCGACGCTGATCGTGAAGCTGGACAGCCCGGCCGCCGGCAGGCAGACGGCCGAGCTGTCCTATCTTTCCGGCGGCCTGTCGTGGAAGGCGGACTACGTGGCCGAGCTTTCCGGCGACGAAACGAAGCTCGATCTCGCCGGCTGGGTGACGCTGACCAACCAGAGCGGCACCGGCTACGAGAACGCGAAGCTGCAGCTCGTCGCCGGCGATGTCAATCGCGTGCGCCAGGACATGGCGCCGAAGGGCGCCGCGGTGGCGATGGCCGCGCCCATGGCCAGGGAAATGGCGCGCGAGGAAGTGTTCGACTACCACCTCTACACGCTCGGCCAGCCGACCTCGATCCGCGACAACCAGACCAAGCAGGTGGCGCTGTTGTCCGCCGCCGGCGTGGCGGTGAGGAAGGAATATCTGCTGGCCGGCGACGCCTGGTACTACCAGAGCCAGGTCTCGGACCTGGGCCGCAAGCAGAAGGTGGCCGTGTTCCTGGAATTCGCCAACGCCGGCGGCGATCTCGGCAGGCCGCTGCCCAAGGGCGTGGTGCGCGTGTACAAGAAGGATTCGGCGGGCAATGCCATTTTCATCGGCGAGGACGCCATCGACCACACGGCGAAGAACGACAGGGTCCGGCTGAAAATGGGCAGCGCCTTCGATGTCACGGCGACGCGCAAGCAGACCGGCTTCAGGCAGCTGGCCGGCCGGCCGAACCCGGTGCACGAGACCGCCTGGCGCCTCGAACTGAACAACGCCAAGGAGCAGGCCGTGACGGTGAAGATCGTCGAGCCGATGCCGGGCGACTGGGAAATCGTCAGCGCCAGCCAGCCGCACGAAAAGGGCGAGGCGCATGCCGCCGTCTGGCAATTGCGCGTGCCGGCCGGCGGCAAGGCGGTACTCGAATACGCCGTCCGGGTGCGTTGACCTGAATCACTTGACCGTCCGCCGGAAACAGGTAATTTAGACAGCTTTATCGATTTATCGTTTCCAGGAAAGCAAGAAGATGTCCGAACCGACCAAGATCCTGCTCGAAGAGCACGAGATTCCCACCCACTGGTACAACGTCGTCGCCGACATGCCCAACCCGCCCGCGCCGCCGCTGGGGCCGGACGGCCAGCCGGTGCCGCCCGAGAAAATGCTGGCGATCTTCCCCGGCAATCTGCTCGAGCAGGAAATGTCGGCGGAGCGCTGGATCGCCATTCCCGAGGTGGTGCGCGAAGCCTATCGCCTGTGGCGGCCGTCGCCGCTCTACCGCGCCCGCCGGCTCGAACAGATGCTCGGCACCCCCGCGAAGATCTACTACAAGAACGAAGCGGTTTCGCCGGCCGGCTCGCACAAGCCGAACACCGCCGTGCCGCAGGCCTATTTCAACAAGCAGGCCGGCATTTGCCGCCTGGCCACCGAGACCGGCGCCGGCCAATGGGGCAGTTCGCTGGCTTTCGCCGGCCAGATGTTCGGCGTCGCCGTGCGCGTTTACATGGTCAAGGTCAGCTACGACCAGAAGCCTTTCCGGCGGTCGATGATGCAGACCTGGGGCGCCGAGGTGTTCGCCAGCCCCAGCGACATGACCCAGGCCGGCCGCGACATCCTGGCCCGCGATCCCGGCAACCAGGGCTCGCTGGGCATCGCCATTTCCGAGGCGGTCGAGGAAGCCGCGGGCCGCGCCGACACCAACTATGCGCTCGGCTCCGTGCTCAACCACGTCCTGCTGCACCAGACCATCATCGGCCTGGAAGCCAAGCAGCAACTGGCGAAGATCGGCGAATACCCGGACATGATCTTCGCGCCCTGCGGCGGCGGCTCCAACTTCGGCGGCATCGTCTTCCCGTTCCTGGCCGACAAGGCGGCCGGCGATCCGAAGGCCAGGAACCTGCGCCTGGTGGCCGTCGAACCGACCTCGTGCCCGACATTGACCCGCGGCGTCTATGCCTACGACTTCGGCGATGCCTCGGGCTACACGCCGCTGATGAAGATGTATACCCTGGGCCACGACTTCATGCCGCCGGGCATCCATGCCGGCGGCCTGCGCTACCACGGTGAATCGCCGCTGGTCTCGCAGCTCTACCACGAGAAGTTGATCGAGGCGGTGGCCGTGCCGCAACTGGCCACGTTCGAGGCCGGCGTGCAGTTCGCCCGCGCCGAGGGCATCATCCCGGCGCCCGAATCCTGCCACGGCATCCGCGCCTGCATCGACGAGGCCATCCGCTGCAAGCAGACGGGCGAGAAGAAGACCTTGCTGTTCAATCTCACCGGCCACGGGCATTTCGACATGGCGTCCTACGATCGCTATTTCTCGGGCGCGCTCGACGACTACGACTATCCGCGCGAGGCGGTGGAAGCTTCGCTCCAGCATTTGCCGAAGGTGGGCTGACCGGCATCCCGGCTCGTGGCGCGCCTGGCGTTCCTGCTGCTGGCATTGCTGAACCTGGCCTTTTTCGTCTGGTCGGCCGGCTATCTGGGGGGCACCGACGAAGGGCGGGAGCCGGAGCGGCTGCGCGGCCAGCTCAACCCGGAAAGGCTGAGCGTCGCCGTTGCCGAGCCCAAGGCGGCGCCCGAGGCGGCCACTAAGTCGCCCCCCGAGGCACCCACCGAGTCGGTCGCGGCCCCGCCGGTTCCGCCGGCGACGGTTTGCCGCCGCCTGGGGCCGCTGGCGACCGCCGATGCCGACAAGCTCGCAGCCAAGTTGGCGGCGCAGCTGGCAAGCGCCGGTGAGGTGAAGTCGACGCCGGTGGAGGGCCGCAGTTTCTGGATCTTCATTCCGGCGGCGGCCGCCAAGCCGACCGAGAAGACGGCGGCGGAATTGCGTCAGGCCGGCTTCAGTGACTTTTTCGTGGTGAGCGACGACGGGCCGAACCGCGGCGCCTTCTCGCTTGGCCTGTACCACAAGGAAGACGCGGCGAACGAACTGCTTCAGCGCCTGGGCAAGAAGGGCATCAAGTCGGCCAGGATCGACAGCAGGCCGCGCAAGACGGACAAGACCATCCTGGAAATCCGCGCGCCGGCCGAGGCCATCGACCAGGCCTTGACGGGAACGAGCGTGGACGTCGCCGACTGCGAGGGCGGCTGATGGGTTTCATCGTCGGCCTGACCGGCGGCATCGGCAGCGGCAAGAGCGCCGCCGCCGATGCCTTCGCCCGCCTGGGCGCGGTGGTGGTCGATGCCGACGCCGTCGCCCACCAGCTGACCGGCCCCGGCGGGGCGGCCATGCCCGCCATCGAGGCGGCCTTCGGCCAGCGCGTGATCGCCGGGGACGGCCGCCTGGACCGCGCGGCGATGCGCTCGCTGGCATTCGGCGATCCCGGCGCGCGCAAGCGGCTGGAAGCCATCCTGCACCCGATGATCGGCGCCGAGACGCAGCGGCGTTGCCGCGAGGCGCTGGCGGCCGGCGCGCCCTATGTCGTGATGGAAGTGCCGCTGCTGGTCGAATCGGGGAACTATCGCCAGCGCGTCCAGCGGGTGGCCGTGGTCGATTGCGACGACGAACTGCGCATCGCGCGCGTCATGGCGCGCAGCGGCCTTGCGCGCGCCGAGATCGAGCGCATCATGGCCACGCAGGCCAGCCGGGAGGCTCGCCTGGCGGCGGCCGACGATGTGATCGACAACAGCGGTTCCCTCGAAGACCTGACGGCTCGAGTGAATGCCCTGCACGCCATGTACCGCCGCCAGGCGGCCGATCGCGGAGAAAGCGCGCCGACACGTTGAGATTCGCCGCAGATTCGGTCAGAATTAGCAGAATTTGCCAGCGGGCGGCCCGTGATCACCTACGAATACCCTCTTAGCGAGCGCATTCGAACTTTGCTGCGCCTCGACGACGTTTTCGAAAGAGTGGCTCATTTCGTCGCGGCCGAAGGTCCGGCCGAGCATCACGTGGCGCTGGTAACCCTGTTCGAAATCCTCGAAGTTGCCGGGCGCTCCGACCTCAAGTTCGATCTTGTCCAGGAACTCGAGCGGCAACGGCAGATCCTGCTTTCCTTCAGGAACAACCCCGACATTTCCGAAGAGGCGCTCAACGGCGCGCTTTACGAAATCGAACAGGCCTCGGCGGCGCTGCTGGCGATGCAGGGCAAGATCGGGCAATACCTGCGCGACAACGAGTGGCTGATGAGCATCAAGAATCGCGCGGCCATTCCCGGCGGCGTCTGCGAGTTCGACCTGCCGAGTTACCATCATTGGCTCAACCGCGACTCGGCCTTCCGGCAGCGCGACCTCCAGGCCTGGCTGGCGCCGATGTTGCCGATCCGCCAGGGCATCGGCATCGTGCTGCGCCTGTTGCGCGCCTCCGGCCGGCCGGAGCCGCAGGTCGCCGTCCGCGGCAGCTATCAGTTGATGCTTGCCGGGCGAACCGCGCAACTGGTGCGCCTGCGCCTGAGGCGCGCGGATTCGGTGATCCCCGAGATCAGCGCCAACAAGTACGCCCTCAACATTCGCTTCACCGTTCCGGACACCGATCTGCGTCCGAAACAGTGCGACACCGACATCAGATTTGAATTGACTTTCTGCAACCTTTAACCCGGTCGGCCGCGGTGGACGTACTCCTCCCTTGGCGGTGGCCGGCGTGCCATCACGGCTGACTTTCGTATATTCCGCCACCGGCGTCCGCGGGCGTGGCCGGAGCCATTTTCCTGGAGGTTTGACGCATGTATTACGGTTGGCGCATTGTTGCCGCAGCGATGTTGGCGCTCGGGCTCAGTAACGGGGTTGCCAGTTATTCCTACGGCCTGCTGGTGTTGCCCATGGGCAACGAGTTCGGCGCCAGCCGGATGGAGATGATGTGGGGCATGACAGCCGGCGCGCTGGCGGCCGTCCTGATTTCCCCCACGGCCGGATCGTTGATGGACAAGCGTTCCGCGCGCATGCTGTTCTCGGTTGGCGCGCTCTGCCTCGCCGGAGCGCTGGTGCTGTTGGCGCTGTCGCGCAATGTCTGGGAATTCGTGCTGGTGTTTGGCACCGTGATGTCGGTCGCGAGCACGCTGCTGGGCCCCCTGGGAGCCAACACCTTGGTCACGCGCTGGTTTTCCCGGTATCGCGGGCGCGCGCTGGGCATTACCGCGGTCGGTACCTCCCTCGGCGGATTGGCGGTGCCCCTGCTGTTCCAGGCACTGATCGACGCCTATGGATGGCGCCAGGCCTGTCTGTGGCTGGCCGGCATCATCCTCGTGATGCTCCTGCCGGTGGTGCTCTGGATCGTGCGCAATCGTCCGGAGGATATCGGCCTCCTGCCCGATGGCGAAACCGGGGTTTCGCAGGGCCAGGGCGCGCATGCCGCGGCGGCGAGCGCCGAGCTTCCAAACCTCTTCAGGGACGGGCCTTTCTGGCGGATATCCCTGGCCGTCGGAGTGCTCATGGCCGCCTTCACGGCCGTGCTGGCGAATCTCGTGCCATTCGCGGTGGGTCACGGCGTGGCTCCGAAGCAGGCGGCTTTCCTGGTGTCCGCAATCTCGGTGGCGGGCGTGAGCGGCAAGCTGCTATTCAGCGTGTTCGCCGACCGGATCAACCTGAAATGGGCGCTGTTGGCCGCGTTGACGATGGCCGGTCTGCCGATGCTGCTGCTGGTCCAGTTCCATGATTACTGGATGATGGTCGTGGCGGCAGTCTCGGTCGGCCTGGCCTCCGGCGCCTTCCTGCCGGCGTGGGGGGCGATATTGGCCCGGATCTACGGCCCGCTGGTGTTCGGCCGCGTCATGGGACGCATGCAACCCGTCACCATCATCATGGTCATGGTGACCATGCCGATGACCGGCTACCTGTTCGATCGGACCGGCAGTTACGCGACGGCCTTCCTCGTGCTCGCCGGCGCCATCCTGGTCGCCATCGTCGGATTCCTGCCGCTCAAGGTGCGCGGCCATGGGGAGTGAGAACCATTCTTCGGGTGGTGGGTCGTGAAGGATTCGAACCTTCGACCTACGGATTAAGAGTCCGCTGCTCTACCAACTGAGCTAACGACCCCCGAGACGTTCCCAAGCTTCTTGGTGGGTGGTACAGGACTTGAACCTGTGACCAACTGGTTAAAAGCCAGCTGCTCTACCGACTGAGCTAACCACCCCCACCCTTGAGGGAAGCCGCGCATTATAGGTAACCGGCCGAAACGGTGTCAAACCGATTTCGGCCGGCCGTTGCTCAGAAGTCGCCGCTGGCGCCCGCGCGCATGATCTCGTCGATGGCTTCGCGGATCTTGATGGCGCCTTCGCGCAACTTGTCGGATATCTGGTTGGGATTCTTGCTGGTGTCGAGCCAGCGTACGTCCCAGTCGAGGGTCAGCAACCAGATCTTCTTGTGGGCATCCTCGAGCACCGCGACGCGGCAGGGCAGGAAGATCGCGAATTCCAGGCTGAGATCGAGCAGTTCCCGTGCGATCACGGCGTCGCAGAACGAGAAGAATTCGACGCGCGGCGTGTCGGTCTTGCCGGTGATGGCGATGATGTCCTTCCAGAGGGGGTTGTGGCCGACGAACTTGAAGTTGATTTCGTTGGCCTTCGATTTCATCGCCTCGACGACGTCGTCGAATTTCAGTCCTTCCTTGGCGGGATACTTGACCGCCATCATCGCGATCATTTCCTGCATGGAGAAGGGGTTGATCGCCATCATGCTGCCGACGAAGTTGGCGCGCGCCTCGGCGCTGATCGACTCGCGCATGGTGTTCGGCGCGGCATCTTCCTTGGGGCGCGTGGGCGGCAACTGGATGTTGAACGGCATCATGGCTGCCGGCCTTGCCTCGGTGGCCGGCTTGGCCGGGGCCTTGCTTTCGGCATGAGCCGAGGCGATTGCCGCCGCGAGCAGCAGTGCCGGGATGGTTCTAGCGATGTTCGGCAGCATGGAAATCATCCTCCGGAGATTCATGGGAGCAGACGGGAAGGGAGTGGGCCCTTCCCGCGCCGGGGAACAGCAGGGCTGCCGGTTTGCTTACTTCTTGCCCGCGGCCGCGCCCACCTTGGCGGCATCCGTGCCCGCCTTGGCGCCAGCCTTGGCCCCTGCCGTCGCCGCCTTGGCGCCGGCTTGCGCCGTGCCGGTCGCGGCGCCGGACATCGACTTGTTCATGCCGTCGGCCGCTTGCGGCATGCCGGACATGGCGACGGCCATGGCGTTCATCATCTGGACCATGATGGCGGGATTCATCATCTTCATCATCGCGTCCATCATCTGCGGGCTGGTCATGGCGCCGACCCACTGGTTCATGACCTCGGGCGACATGAACTGCATCATGCCGTTGATCAGCTTGGGATCGGTCATGGCCGTCATCCAGGGCATCCAGACCTTCGGGTCGACCATGGCCATCATGCTGTTCATCAGCTTGGGATCGGTCATGGCGTTCATCCACGGGGTCCAGATGGCGGGGTCGCCCATCTTCATCATGGCTTCCATCATCTTCGGATCGACCATGGCGTTCATCCACGGCGTCCAGACCTTCGGGTCGGCCATCTTCATCATGCCGTCGATCATCTTCGGATCGGTCATGGCGGTGATCCACGGCGTCCACATCTTGGGATCGATCATGCCCATCATGCTGTTCATCAGCTTGGGATCGGTCATGGCGGTGATCCAGGGCGTCCACACCTTGGGATCGACGATGCCCATCATGGAGTTCATGAACTTCGGATCGGTCATGGTGGTCAGCCAGGGCGTCCACACCTTCGGATCGACCACCGACATCATCGAGTTGATCATCTTGGGATCGGTCATCGCCGTGATGAACGGCGTCCAGACCTTCGGGTCGCCCATCGCGATCATCGAGTTGATCATCTTCGGATCGGTCATGGTGGTGATCCAGGGCGTCCACACCTTGGGATCGGCCATCGCCATCATCGAGTTGATCATCTTCGGATCGGTCATGCTGTTGATCCAGGGCGTCCAGACCTTGGGATCGGCCATCTGCATCATGGCGGCCATCATCTTCGGGTCGGTCATCGCCGTGACCCAGGGCGTCCAGACCTTGGGATCGATCATGCCCATCATCGAGTTCATCATCTGCGGATTGGTCATGGCGGTCATCCAGTCGCCCATGCCCTTGGCCCAGCCGTCCATCGCCGGCATTTGCGGCGCGTCGGCGGCGTGGGCTGTCATCGGAAGCTGCATGGCGGCCGCCATGACGACGGCCAGAAGGCTCTTGCGATAGTTCATTTCTCTTCCCCCCCAATATGAAAACAAGAAACTCGATCGCGGGCCCGGGGCCGGGCGATCAGCCGGCCTCGCGCATCATGCGCATGTACTCGTACTTCATGGTTGCCGTCGCACCGACGATGATGGAGACAAACACCAGAATCGAACCGAGCGACAGCGTCGAAAAGCCGGTGATGCCCTGGCCGATCGTGCAGCCCATCGCCGTGACGCCGCCGAAGCCCATCAGCACGGCGCCGATGATGTGGCGGAGCATGTCCTGGGCCGAGACGAAGTGTTCCCAGCGGAACGACTTGGTGGCCACCGCGTAAAGAAACGATCCGATGCCGACGCCGAACACCGTGGCGATGCCCCAGGTGACGACGGTGCTGGTGTCGGTCCAGTAGGACCAGAGTTCGAGCGTGTAGGCGGTCGGCGCGATGAAGGACATCGATTCGAGCAGCTTCGAGTTGGTGCCGAAGGCCATTTCCTCCAGCGAGTCGGGGTTTTCCGCCCAGCCGATCTTGCCGGTGACGTACCAGCCGGCGACCACCACGCCGCCGATCACCAGCCCTGCGAGGAGGTTGTCCTTGTTCTCCCGGAAGCCCTTGTTCAACACGGCGAAACCGATCAGGGCCAGGGAAATGGCCAGGGCCAGCACGATCTGCAAGGTCGCCAGTTCCATGCCGGTCGAGCCTTGCAGCAAGTGTGGCAGGGTCTGGTGCGTGGGCAACTGCATGGTGACCGCCGGCGCCTGCAGGACATTGACCCGGAACACCGCGAAAATGCCCTTGAGAGTGACGAAGGCGGCGTAGCCCATGTACATGAACACCACGACCGCCTTCAGGTTGCCGCCGCCGACGCGCACCAGCGTCTTGTTGCCGCAGCCCGAGGCCAGGGTCATGCCGACACCGAAGCACAGGCCGCCGACGATGTAGGCGAGCCAGGTGAAGTTCTGCCCGGTGTAAATCGTTCGGGTGAGGTTGATGGTGCCGGTGTAGGCGAGGATGTTGGTGCCGAGGATGGCGATGCCGATGGCCATCAGCCAGGCGCGCATCCGCCCCCAGTCGCCCATGTTGACGACGTCGGAAATGGCGCCCATCGTGCAGAAATTGGTCTTGTTGGCGAAGAAGCCGAAGATCACGCCGAGGCCGAAACCTGCCCAAACGACCGTGTTCGTGATGGAACCGACATCCGGCATCGAAGTCCTCTCCCCTCAAAATTATCATTACCATCCGAAGGGGCACGATTGTCCCGGATGCGCGCCATGCTAGGCAAGGCAATCGTATTTGTCTTGTGATAACCCCGTTCTATGGCGGGGTGCCCGATACCGCCGAACGGCCTGCGCTCAGGGGCGGGCGTAGCAGGTGGGGTCGGCCATCCCGGCGGCGGCGAATCCTTCGCGGCGCAGCCGGCAGGCATCGCACAGGCCGCAGGCGCGACCCGCCGCGTCGGCCTGGTAGCAGGAAACCGTGAGACCGTAATCGACGCCGAGTTCGGCGCCGCGCCGGATGATGTCCGCCTTGCTCATCGTCATCAGCGGCGCATGGATCGCGAGTCGGCGTCCCTCCACGGCTGACTTTGTCGCCAGGTTGGCCAGGGCCTCGAAGGCGCGGATGAATTCCGGCCGGCAGTCCGGATAGCCCGAGTAATCGACGGCATTGACGCCGACGAAGATGTCCTGGCTGTCCAGCACTTCCGCCCAGGCCAGCGCCAGCGAGAGCATGATGGTGTTGCGCGCCGGCACGTAGGTGACGGGGATGCCGGGGGCCAGGCCGCCGGTCGGCACCGCGATGGCCGGATCGGTCAGCGCCGAGCCGCCGAACTGGTCCATGTCGAGGTGAATGGTCCGATGCTCGCGCGCGCCGAGCGACGCGGCGACGCGCGCGGCGGCCACGAGTTCGGCGGCGTGACGCTGGCCGTAATCGACCGACAGGCACCAGGCGTCGCAACCCTGGTGGCGGGCGATGGCAAGCGTGGTGGCCGAGTCGAGACCGCCCGAAAGCAGGATGACCGCGGGTTTCATGGGTCGATGTTAGCAGTATCGTGCCCCGACCAGCCCGTCTATAATGGTCGTATGCCGCTCGATCCCATCACGTCCGCGATCGTCAGTTCCGTCATCGGCAGTGCCGTGCAGGAAATCGTCAACGCGCCCGGGCCGAGTTCCCCCGTGCCCGCCGTCGGCATTCCGCGCATTCTTCCCGAGGACGCGAAAACGGGCGAATTGCTGGTCGCCAGCCCGACCAGCGGTTCGATCGACGGGCAGCCGGTGGCGCTGGCGCCGGGGGTGCAGATTCGCGATCCCTTCAACATGCTGGTGCTGCCCGGTATGATTCAGCGGGCCGTGCCGGTGCGCTACCAGACGGATGTCTCGGGCGCCGTCGCCAAGGTCTGGATACTCTCCCAGCAGGAAGCGGCGGTACGGCCCTGATGTCCCAGAAGCTGTTCATCCGCACCTTCGGGTGCCAGATGAACGAGTACGACTCGGACAGAATGGCCGACGTGCTCGGTTCCGCCCATGGCGTGGTCAAGACCGACAAGGCCGAGGACGCCGACATCATCCTGCTCAACACCTGCTCGGTGCGCGAAAAGGCGCAGGAAAAAGTGTTCCACGAACTCGGCCGGGTGCGCCTGCTCAAGCAACGGAAACCGCATCTGGTGATCGGCGTCGGCGGTTGTGTCGCCAGCCAGGAAGGCGAGGCCATCGTCGCCCGCGCGCCTTATGTCGATGTCGTGTTCGGGCCGCAGACCCTGCACCGCCTGCCGGAGTTGATCGCCAGGCGGCGCGAAAGCGGCCGCGCCGCGGTGGATGTTTCCTTCCCGGAAATCGAGAAATTCGACCGCATGCCCGAAGCCGCCGTGCAGGGCGCCGCCGCCTTCGTTTCGGTGATGGAAGGCTGCTCCAAGTTCTGCACCTACTGCATCGTCCCCTACACGCGCGGCGACGAGGTTTCGCGGCCGCTGGCCGACGTGCTCGGCGAGGTGCGACGGCTGACTTTGCAGGGCGTCAAGGAAGTCAATCTGCTCGGCCAGAACGTCAACGCCTACCGTGGCGAGATGGCTGATGGCGAAGTGGCGGATCTCGCCTTCCTGATCGAGGCCATCGCCGCGATGCCGGAAATCGAGCGCATCCGCTACACCACCTCGCATCCGCGCGAAATGACCCAGCGCCTGATCGATCTCTACCGCACGGTGCCGAAGCTCGTTTCGCATCTCCATTTACCCGTGCAGGCGGGTTCGGACCGCGTGCTGGCGGCGATGAAGCGCGGCTACACCGTGCTCGAATACAAGTCGCTGGCCAGGAAGCTGCGTGCCGCGCGGCCGGACATCTCGCTGTCCACCGACTTCATCGTCGGCTTCCCCGGCGAGACCGAGGAAGATTTCGAGAAGACCATGAAGCTCATCGACGAAGTCGGCTTCGACGCCAGCTTCTCGTTCATCTTCAGCCCGCGCCCCGGCACGCCCGCCGCGGAAATGGCCGACGACACGCCGGCCGAGGTCAAGACCGCGCAGCTGATGCGCTTGCAGAAGCGCATCGACGAGCTGGCGTTCAAGGTGTCGGAAGGCATGGTCGGCGGCATCCAGCGCGTGCTGGTCGAGGGCGTGTCGAAGAAGAGCGAACACGAACTGGCCGGCCGCACCGACAACAACCGCATCGTCAACTTCGCGGGCTCGCCGCGGCTGATCGGCACCTTTGCCGAGGTCCGTGTGACGGCCGCGCTGCCCCATAGCCTGCGCGGCGAAGTGGTGACCGGCGAATGGTGAGGAGCAAGCCCATCGAAATCACGCTCGACCCGGTCGACAACGACCGCCTGGCCAACTTGTGCGGGCCGCTCGACGAGAACCTGCGCCAGATCGAAACCGCCTTCGACATCACCATCGGCCGGCGCGGCGAGCATTGCCGCATTTCTGGCGACCCCGCGCGCGCGCGGCAGGCGGCGCAGGCGCTGGAACACTTCTACGAAGCGGCGAAGCAGCCGCTGTCCATCGACGACATCCAGCTTGGCCTGGTCGAGATTCGCAACCGCGGCCAGGCGCAGCAACCGGCGCCGGCGCTGCTGACGAAGAAGAGCGATCTGCACGGCCGCACGCCGAACCAGGTGCAATACATCCGGCAGATCCAGGAGCACGACATCACTTTCGGCATCGGCCCGGCCGGCACCGGCAAGACCTATCTCGCCGTCGCGTCGGCGGTCGACGCCTTCGAGCGCGACCAGGTCCAGCGCATCGTGCTGACGCGCCCGGCGGTCGAGGCCGGCGAGCGGCTCGGCTTCCTGCCCGGCGACCTGGCGCAGAAGGTCGATCCCTACCTGCGGCCGCTGTACGACGCGCTCTACGATCTCATGGGCTTCGACAAGGTTGGCCGCCTGTTCGAGAAAGGCCATATCGAAGTGGCGCCGCTTGCCTACATGCGCGGGCGCACGCTCAATCACGCCTTCATCATTCTCGACGAGGCGCAGAACACCACGCCCGAGCAGATGAAGATGTTCCTCACGCGCATCGGCATCGGCGCCAAGGCCGTGATCACCGGCGACGTGACGCAGATCGATCTCGTCAAGGGGCAGAAGTCGGGCCTGGTCGAGGCGAGGCGCATTCTCGCCGACGTGCGCGGCCTGGCCTTCACCGATTTCACCGCCCGCGACGTCGTGCGCCATCCGCTGGTGGCGCGCATCGTCGAGGCTTACGAGGCTCATGCCAAGAAGGCTTCCTGAACTCGCGCTCAGCGTGCAATACGGCTGCAAGGACGCGATGCTGCCGACGCGGCCGCAAGTGCGGCGCTACGTGCGCGCCAGTTGCGATCGGCCGGCGACGGTGGCGGTCCGCTTCGTCGATGCCGAGGAGGGCCGGGCGCTGAACCGCGACTATCGCCACAAGGACCATGCCACCAACGTGCTGTCCTTCGCCTACGCATCCGAACCGGAGGTCGCCGGCGATCTCGTCGTCTGCGTGCCGGTCGTGTTGCGCGAAGCGGCTGAACAAGGCAAGGCCGTCGAGGCGCACTTCGCCCACCTGATCGTGCATGGTATGCTGCATTTGTTGGGTTACGACCACGAAGCCGGCGTGCGGGAAGCGAAGCAGATGGAACAGCGGGAACGCGAAATCCTCGCCGGCCTGGGTTATCCCGATCCGTACCTCTGACGCAATGGACCCGGACAGTTACAAGCCTACCTTGCTCGAACGGCTCTCGTCGTTCCTGATGCGCGAGCCCGAAGACCGCGAACAACTCCTGGAACTGCTGCATGGCGCCTTCGAGCGCAACCTGCTCGACGGCGACGCGCTGTCCATCATCGAGGGCGCGCTGTCGGTGTCCGACATGCAGGTGCGCGATGTCATGGTGCCGCGCGCGCAGATGGACGTGGTCAGCATCGCCGACTCGATGGAGAAGATCACCGGCTTCGTCATCGAGGCGACCCATTCGCGCTATCCGGTGATCGGCGACGGCAAGGATGATGTCATCGGCATCCTGCTGGCCAAGGATCTGCTGCGCCATTTCGCCGGCAAGGAATTCGACCTGCGCGACACGCTGCGGCCGGCCGTGTTCATTCCCGAATCCAAGCGGCTCAATGTGCTGTTGCGTGAATTCCGGGCTTCGCGCAACCACATGGCCATCGTCGTGGACGAATACGGCGGCGTCGCCGGCCTGGTCACCATCGAGGACGTGCTCGAGCAGATCGTCGGCGACATCGAGGACGAATACGACTTCGACGAGGCGGCCGGCAACGTCGTGCTCGACAACACCGGCCGCTACCGGGTCAAGGCCGCCACCGAGATCGCCGACTTCAACGAGGCGTTCGGCACCGCGTTCGCGGACGACGACTACGACACGGTCGGCGGCCTGGTCATCCACCAGCTGGGGCGCCTGCCCAAGCGCAACGAGATGGTCATGGTCGACGGCCTGCGCCTGCAAGTGCTGCGCGCCGACAGCCGGCGCGTGCACACGCTGCTGGTCGACCAGCAGCGCAGCCTGGCGCTGAACGGCGAGGAATGAGACAGGCGTCGCTCGTCGCGTTCCTGGCTGGCGCGGCGACGGTTTTGGGCTTCGCGCCCTTCGAGCTGTTCCCGCTGCCGATCCTGACGCTGGCGCTGCTGTTCCACCTCTGGCGTCGCGCCGCCAACCCCCGCCAGGCCGCGTGGCACGGGTTCGCCTGGGGCATGGGCTGCTTCCTCGTCGGCGTGTCCTGGGTCTATGTCAGCCTCCACGATGTCGGCGGCATGGCCATGCCGCTCGCGGCGACGGCCACGCTGCTGTTCTGCGCCTGGCTGGCGCTGTTTCCGGCGCTGGCCGGCTACCTGTTCCGGCGTGTCGCCACCACTGACTTTGCCGATGTGCCGCTCGCCGCCGGCCTGTGGACGCTGACCGAATGGCTGCGCGGCTGGCTGCTGACCGGCTTCCCGTGGCTGGCGATCGGCTACTCGCAGGCGCCGCCCAGCCCGCTCGCCGGTTTCGCGCCGGTCGCCGGCGTCCATGGCGTCGGCTTCATCGTCGCCTTCCTGGCCGCGGCGCTGGTCTTCCATCGCTGCCGCGGCTGGATCGTCGTGGTCGGCGTCGCGCTCGTCGGCCTCGGCCTGCGCGACGTGGCCTGGACGCGGCCGGCCGGTCCGCCGCTGAGCGTCAGCCTGCTCCAGGGCAACATCCCGCAGAGCCTCAAGTGGGCGCCCGAACACCTGCAACTTTCGCTGGAGACTTACGCGCGCCTGGCCCGCGCGCACCCGGCGCAACTGACGGTGCTGCCGGAAACGGCGGTGCCCCTGTGGTTCGACGAGATTCCGGCCGACTTCCTGCGCGGGCTGACGCGCCACGGCGACGCGCTGCTCGGCGGCGTGGCGCGCGATGGCGCCGCTTACCGCAACGCGGCGCTGGCGCTGTCGCCGGGCGGCGCCGTGCAGGCGTACTCGAAGGTGCACCTGGTGCCGTTCGGCGAGTTCGTTCCTCCCGGCTTCGGCTGGTTTTTCGGGCTGGTGAACATCCCGATGTCGGACTTCAGCGCGGGCGAGCGGCGGCAGCCGCCACTGGCGGTGGCCGGCCAGAAAATCATGCCCAACATCTGCTACGAGGATCTGTTCGGCGAGGAACTGCTGCCGGCGCTGCCCGACGCGACGCTGCTGATCAACCTCTCGAACACGGCCTGGTTCGGCGATTCGCTGGCCCAGCCGCAGCATTTGCAGATTGCCCGCGTGCGCGCGCTGGAAACCGGCCGGATGATCCTGCGCGCGACGAATACCGGCATGACGGCGGCAATCGCGCCGGACGGCCGGACGATTTCGGTCTTGCCGCCCTTCACCGCCGGCGCGCTGGAGGTTTCGGCGCAAGGCTTTTCCGGCCTGACGCCCTTCGCCCGCGTCGGCAATGCCCTGGCGGTATCGCTGGCCTGCCTGGCCGTGGCCATCGCCGTCGCGCGTCGCCGGGTCAACGGGCGTGGCGGCGCGAACGTTAACTGAACGAGTCCCATCTCATCCCGACGAGGAATTCCATGCGGCGACTATTGCGACTATTGAGCGGCTTGTTCGTGATCGTGCTCGGCGCCTGCGCCAGCGCGACATCGCAGACTTACACCGAAGGCGGTTTCGACGGCGAGATGGTGGCGCCGGCCCGGCTCGGCGTCGCCGAGGGGCAGGTATCGTTCTGGCGGCCGGCGGCGGAAAAATGGGAGCCGGCGCGGATCAACACCGCGCTGGCGGCGGGCGACGCCATCCATGCCGGCGCCGACGGCACCGCGGAAATCCAGATCGGCGGCCGCGACTTCATACGGCTGGCGGCGGACGCGCGGCTCGATTTCGTCGTTTTCGACGCGCACGCGGCCCGGTTTCGCGTCGCCTCGGGGCTGGCTTCCTTCGACCTGCGCGGCGCGGCCCTGGAGCGCGCCATCACCATCGACACCGCCCATGCCGCCATCCTGCTCAGGAGCAGCGGCTACTATCGGCTGGACATGCGCGGCGGCGCGACGCGGTTGAGTGTGCGGCGCGGCGGGGCAGGCCTGACGCTGGCCGACGGCGTCCGCATCGAAGTGGCCGCCGGCGAGCAGGTGGTCGTGCCGGACGGAGCCCGGCCGGTGGTCGAGCGGCACGCGGCGGCGGGGGCGGATGCCTGGGATCGCTGGAACGACGCGCGGGCCGATTTCCACGCGCAATCGTTGAGCGGACAGCAACTGCCCGCCGACATTTACGGCGCATCCGATCTCGACCGTCACGGCAGCTGGCGCAGCGTCGATTCCTATGGATCGGTGTGGGTGCCCGTCGTCGACCCCGACTGGGTGCCCTACAGCGCCGGCCGCTGGCAGTGGGACCCGTTCTATGGCTGGACATGGGTGGACGATGCGCCCTGGGGCTGGTCCACCAGCCATTACGGCCGCTGGGTATACCTCGATGGATATTGGGCATGGGCGCCCGGGCCGAGGGTCGGCCGGCCGGTCTATGCGCCCGCGCTGGTGGCTTTCTACGGCGTCGGCGCCGGTGTCGGCTGGGTTCCGCTCGGCTGGGACGAGCCGCTGGTGCCCTGGTGGGGCGCTCCGGGCTTTCGCGGCTCGATCTGGTGGGGCGGCTGGGGCGGCCCGCGGAATGTCCGGGACATGGACCGGATCGTCCATCGCAATCGTCTGGTGCCGCGCGCCGTGGTGGGCATGCGCGACGACCGCTTCGGCCGCGACCACGTTCGCGATGCCCGCCTGCCGCCGCCCTCGGGGCGCGACCTTCGTTCCATCCGGGGCGACCATCCGGTGAAACCGGTTTCCGGGGCCATCGCTCCGCCCAGGGGCGCGGCAGTAGCGCCGCCGCCGGTGTCTCGGCCCGCGCCGCCGCCTCGGCAAAGGCTCGAATCCGTTCAGCCTCCCGCCGCGCTGCCGGCGCCGACGCCCCAGCAGGGGATGCAGCCGGGCGGGCCGTCGATCGAGCGACGGGGCGACGACCGTTTCCAGCGCGATCAACAACGCGGGCGGACGGGCGAATGGACAGGCGAACGGCCGGGCGAGCGACGGTTCAATGATGATTTCAGGCGCGATGAAGGGCAGGCTGCGCGGGGTTCCGTGTCTCGCCCGCCGGGTCCGCCCAGTCCCGGCATGGGGGCGCCCGGCCAGCCGGGTGGCCGTTCCTTCCCGCCGCGCCGCCGCGACTAACTTTCGACCGGCTTCCCGCACCGGCGCCATGCCGGATGAAAGTTCGCCCCACCTGGGCTAACATGGGGGCGCAGGACCGCTGGAGTGTGGCAGTCGTGAACGGGGGAGGAGCCTGCCGCCCCGTTCCGTCCGAAGTCGCCAAGAACAAGGAGCCCATGTCAAACACTCGCTCGACGCCTCCCGTCACCCGCGATGACGCGGACTCGCTGTTGCGGTTGGTCGCCGATTCGGTGCCGGCGATGATGGCCTATTACAACATCGACCTGAAATGCCGCTTCGCCAATCGCCGTTACGCCGAGGCCAACGGCTTCACGGTGGACAGCATCCTCGACCGGACCGTGCGCCAGGTCGTCGGCGAGGAAGCCTGGCGGCAGATCGAGCCGCATGTCGGTCGGGTGCAGGCCGGGCAGGCCGTGTGCTACGTGCGCGAGCAGGTGATGCCGGGCGGCGAGACTAGCGCCATCGAGGTGAACCTCATTCCGCATTTTTCGGACACCGGCGCGCAAACCGGCGCCTTCGTGCTCATCACCGAAATCACCCGGCAGTGGCGGGCCGAGCGGGCGCTGCGCGAGAGCGAAACGCGCATGCGCAAGTTCGTGCAGGCATCGAACGAGGGCATCATGTTTCATCGCGACGGCCTCGTCACCGATGTCAACGAGGCGCTGCTGCGCATGGGCGGCTACGAGATGGCGGACCTGATCGGTCGTCCCGTGCTCGAGTTCGCGCCGCCGGAATGGCGTCCGACCATCATCGACCGGATCCGCGGCAAGTCCGAGGAGCCCTACGAGGCGGAAATGCTGCTCAAGAACGGCGAGCGGCTGCCGGTCGAGCTGACGGGCAAGAGCATGTCCGACGGCGAGAACCATCGCATGGTCGTCGTCCGCGATATCACCTTCCGCAAGCAGGCGCAGGAACGCATGGAGTTCCTGGCCCTGCACGACGCGCTGACGCAACTGCCGAACCGCCTGTATCTCGACGAGTACATGGAAAGAACCCTGGCGCTGGCGCGGCGCCAGCGCCATGCCGTCGCACTGTTCTTCATCGATCTCGACGATTTCAAGCGGATCAACGACACGCTCGGCCACCAGGCGGGAGACGAAGTCCTGCGCGAGTCCGCCCGGCGCCTGCGCGCGGCGGTGCGCGAGTCCGACCTGGTGGCGCGCCTGGGCGGCGACGAGTTCCTCATCGTCCTCACCAACATCGAGTCGGAGCGCGACACGAAGCGGATCGCCGGCAGCGTGCTCGCCGCCATGCGGACGCCCGTGATGGTCAAGCGGCAGGCGGTCACGATCCTGCCGTCGATCGGCATCGCCATGTACCCCTTGCATGGCGACTCCATGGACGCGCTGATACGTTGCGCCGATGCGGCGATGTATCAGGCCAAGCAGGCCGGCGGCAACCGCTACGTCTTCTGGTCGGCGCCCTGATGCCGGCGTGCTGCCACGGCTGACTTTTGCGCTATGCTCGCGGCCGGGCCGATGACCCCGGGGGACGCGATGCGACGATTCCTGATTTCCGTGTTTTTCCTGCTGTTGGCCGCGCCGGCCCTCGCCGCCGACGGCGACGAAGGCATGCCCTGGTTCAAGGAATCCTTCCTCGACATCAAGGAGGACATCGCCGAGGCGAAGAAGGCCAAGCGCCGGCTGATGCTCTACTTCTACCAGGACGGTTGCCCCTACTGCACCAAGCTGCTGCGCGACAACTTCGGCCAGAAGGCCATCGCGGACAAGACGCGCAAGCATTTCGATGTCATCGCGCTCAATATGTGGGGCGACCGCGAGGTCACCGACCTTGCCGGCAAGACGATGCCCGAGAAGGAATTCGCCAGGGCGATGAAGGTGCAATTCACGCCGACGCTGGTGATGTTCGACGAGCAGGGCAATGTCGCCCTGCGCCTCAACGGCTACCTGCAGCCGCACAAGTTCGAAGCCGCGCTCGACTACGTCGGCCAGCGGCTGGAGAAGCAGGGGAATTTCGCCGACCATCTGGTGAAGCACGCGCGCGAACCGGCTTCGGCGACGCTCAACGAGGCGCCCTGGCTGCTGCCGGCGCCGTTGAAACTCGCGGACACGCAAAAACGGCATGGTGGAAACGGCAAGCCGTTGATCGTGCTGTTCGAGCAGAAGCAATGCGCCGCCTGCGACGAGATGCACCTCGAAGCCTTCCCGCGGCCCGAGGTGAAGGAACTGCTCGGCAAGTTCGACATCGCGCGCATCGACACGGCCTCGCGCGATCCGGTGCAGACGCCGGACGGCAAGACCCTGCCCGGCCGCGACTGGGCGCGCGCCATCGGTGTCTTCTACACGCCCAGCTTCGTGTTCTTCGACGGGGCCGGTAAGGAAGTTTTCCGCGTCGAGGGCTATCTGCGGCCCTTCCACCTGAGTTCCTCGCTTGACTACGTCGCCTCGGGCGTCTACAAGGAACAGCCGCAGTTCCAGCGCTTCATCGAGGCGCGCGCTGCGGCCCGGCGGGCCAGGGGCGAACGCGTCGAACTCATGAAATAGCGGGAACCTCGGTAAAATCCGCGTTTTGCGACATGCGCGGATTTCTCGATGGCTGACCAACCGACGTTCCAACAAATCATCCTGCGCCTGCAGGAATTCTGGGACAAACAGGGCTGCGCCCTCCTGCAACCCTACGACATGGAAGTCGGCGCCGGCACCAGCCACACCGCCACCTTCCTGCGCGCCCTCGGCCCCGAGCCCTGGAAGGCCGCTTACGTGCAGCCCTCGCGCCGGCCCAAGGACGGCCGCTACGGCGAGAACCCCAACCGCATGCAGCACTACTACCAGTACCAGGTGGTGCTCAAGCCCGCGCCGGCCAACATCCTCGAACTCTACCTCGGCTCGCTCGAAGCGCTGGGCTTCGACCTCAAGAAGAACGACGTGCGCTTCGTCGAGGACGACTGGGAGAACCCGACCCTCGGCGCCTGGGGCCTGGGCTGGGAAGTCTGGCTCAACGGCATGGAAGTCACGCAGTTCACCTACTTCCAGCAGGTCGGCGGCATCGACTGCAAGCCGATCACCG
>CAZRRI010000027.1:0-30383 GCA_964602565.1 uncultured Rhodocyclaceae bacterium
ATGCGGTTGTGCAGGGTGGTGATGTTCTGCTTGATGGCGAATTCCTGGATGCGCTGCTCCGCGGTCTGCTTCAGCGTCGCCGTCAGCTTGAAGTCGCCGGCGTCACCGGCCTCCTGCCGGTCGGCCAGTTCCAGGTCGGGCTGGGTATCGGCGATGACCCTCCGGGCGTTGTCGCGGGTATCGGCATCGCGGAACCTGATGACGATGGCTTCCCGCTCGCGGCCGATGCCGCCGTGGCGGATATTCTTGTCGCGCAGCAGGCTGCGCAGGTCGGCGCCGGTCGAGTCGAGCCGCTTGGTCAGCGCGCCCTTCATGTCGACCTGGAGCAGGAAGTGCACGCCGCCGCGCAGGTCGAGGCCCAGATACATCGGCAGGGCATGGATGCCGGTCAGCCAGGAAGGCGACGCCGACAGCAGGTTGAGCGCGACGCTGTAGGAGGCGTCGGCCGGATCGGGGTTCAGAGCCTTCTCGATCGCGTCCTTGGCCTTCAACTGGGTGTCGGTGTCGGCCAGTCGGACGCGGATGCTGTGCTGGTCCGTGAACAACCCGGTATGGGCGATGGCGGCGGTCTTGAGCGTGTCTTCGACGCGCGACAGCAGTTGAGTGTCGACCTTGATGGTCGCCTTGATGCTGGAAACCTGCACCGCCGGCACCTCGCCGAAGAAGTTGGGCAGGGTGTACAGCAGGCCGAGCACCAGGGTGATGGCGATCAGCGCATTCTTCCAGAGGGGAAAGCGATTCATCAGAGTGTCTTCAATGTGCCCTTGGGCAACAGCGTGCCGATGGCCTGCTTTTGCACCGTCAGTTCGACGGGGCCGTTCTTGCCTTCGGCCACTTCGACGGTGACGTAGTTATCGCTGATCTTGCTGATGCGGCCGACGATGCCGCCCTGGGTGACCACCTCGTCGCCCTTGGCCAACTCCGTGACCATCTTCTGGTGCTCCTTGGCTTTTTTCATCTGCGGCCGGATCATCAGGAACCACAGCACCACGAACATCAGGATGATGGGCAGCAGCCCGAGCAGTCCGCCGGACGGATCGGCGGCGGGTGCGGCCTGGGCATAGGCGTTGGCAATCAGCATGTTGGGCTCCAGTCGGAGAAAAAAGGCGAAACGCGAATTATACCGGGCCACGGGAAACACGCCGGACCGCCCCGAGTGTTTCTTGAGTTTCCTGGCCCCCGGAGGGGGAGGCTGATTAGGAGGCGGGTCCTCTTGCGCGGTTCCGGTGGAATTCGGCCGTGTAGGCGCGCAGGTCGTTACGCTCGATCGCGGCCCGGAGTTCCGCCATCAGTGTCTGGTAATAGAACAGGTTGTGGATGGTGTTGAGCCGGGCGCCGAGGATCTCGCCGGCCCGGTGCAGGTGGTGCAGGTAGGCGCGGCTGAAGTTGCGGCAGCAGTAGCAGCCGCAAGTCTCGTCGAGCGGCCGGGTGTCCTGCTTGTGGCAGGCATTCTTGATGCGCACGTCGCCGAAGCGCGTGAACAGGTGGCCGTTGCGTGCGTTGCGGGTCGGCAGCACGCAGTCGAACATGTCGATGCCCTGCGCCACCGCGTAGACGATGTCCTCGGGCGTGCCGACGCCCATGAGGTAGCGCGGCTTGTGCGCGGGCAGGCGCGGCGCGGTGTGGGCGAGGATGCGTTCGAAATCCTCCTTCGGCTCGCCGACCGACAGGCCGCCGATGGCCATGCCATCGAAACCTATCTCGTCGAGCCCCGCCAGCGATTCGTCGCGCAGGTGCTCGTACATGCCGCCCTGGACGATGCCGAACAGGGCGTTGGTGTTTTGCAGGCGGTCATGCTCGTCGCGCGAACGGCGCGCCCAGCGCAGCGAAAGCCGCATGGAGTCGGCCGCCTCGGTCTCGCTGGCCGGGTAGGGCGTGCATTCGTCGAAGATCATCACCACGTCCGAGTTCAGCACGTGCTGGATCCGCATCGAGTCCTCGGGGCGCATGAAAAGCCGGTCGCCATTGACGGGCGAGGCGAACTTGACGCCTTCCTCGGTGATCTTGCGCAGGTCGCCGAGCGAGAACACCTGGAAGCCGCCCGAGTCGGTGAGGATGGGCCGCTCCCAGCCCATGAAGCGGTGCAGGCCGCCGTGGGCGCGGATCACCTCCAGCCCCGGCCGCAGCCAGAGGTGGAAGGTGTTGCCGAGCACGATTCGCGCGCCGATGTCGAGGAGTTCGTTCGGCGCCATCGCCTTCACCGTGCCGTAGGTGCCGACCGGCATGAAGACGGGCGTCTCGATTGCGCCGTGGGCCAGTGTCAGTGTTGCGCGGCGCGCGGTGCCGTCGGTGGCGTGCAGTTCGAAGTTCATGTTTTTCCGTGGATCAGCATGGCGTCGCCATAGCTGAAGAAGCGGTAATGGCAGTCGATCGCATGCCGGTAGGCGGCGCGAATGTTGTCCATGCCGCCGAAAGCCGAGACCAGCATCAGCAGCGTCGATTTGGGCAGGTGGAAGTTGGTGAGGAGCACGTCGACAACCTTGAAGTCGAAGCCCGGCATGATGAAGAGCCCGCTTTCGCCGCTGCCGGCCTTCAGTTCGCCGTCGAGCGCGGCGGTTTCCAGCGTACGCAGCGTCGTCGTGCCGACCGCGACCACGCGACCGCCACGGGCGCGGCAGGCGGCGATGGCGTCGACCGTCGCTTGCGGCACGGAATAGCGCTCCTTGTGCATGCGGTGCTCGGCAAGGTTATGCACGCGCACCGGCTGGAAGGTGCCGGCGCCGACGTGCAGCGTGACCTGCGCGGTGGCGATGCCGCGCACGGCAATCGCGGCGAGCAGGTCGGCATCGAAATGCAGACCGGCCGTCGGCGCGGCGACCGAGCCTTTCTCGCGGGCGAAGACGGTCTGGTAGCGCTCCTCGTCCGGCGCGTCGGCCGCGCGCTCGATGTAGGGCGGCAGCGGCAGGCGGCCGTGGCGCTCGATGAGGTCGATGGCGTCGCCGTCGAAAGTCAGTCGCCAGAACTCGCCGATGCGGCCGAGAACCGTGGCGTCGATCGCATCCTCCAACTGCAGGCGCGAGCCGATCTTCAGCGGCTTGCTGGCGCGCACCTGGGCGATCACCTCGCCGTCGGCCGCGATGCGTTCCACCAGCACCTCGATCCGCCCGCCCGTGTCCTTGCGCCCGAACAGGCGCGCGTGGATGACGCGCGTGTCGTTCATCACCAGCAGGTCGCCGGGGTTCAGCAGGCCGGGCAGGTCGCGGATCGTCCGATCCTCCAGCGCCGCGCCGCGCATGACCAGCAGCCGGCTCGCCGAACGCTCGGCAAGCGGCGCTTGCGCGATCCGCTCCGGAGGCAGGAAATAGTCGAAGTCGTCGAGGGTCGGCATCGGTTGTTACAAAGGGAAGATTCGCGGATAATGCGCGGCTTCCACGCGAAGGCGCGCATTCTACGCGGCTTCAATTCCCTGCCGGGATGGCGGAATCGGTAGACGCAGCGGACTCAAAATCCGCCGCCGCAAGGTGTGAGGGTTCGAGTCCCTCTCCCGGCACCAGCCTCAAATCCACACTTTGTCGAGATGCGCTCGTGCGACGATCAAGGAGATTGAGGCTGCCAAACCCAAGGAAAGCCGTACAAGCTGACGGATGGCCACGGGCCATATATCGATGTCATGCCGTCTGGCTCGAAGTATTGGCGGCTCTCGCCGTCGACTTTCTCAATAACGGTAGGTGAGGTTCACTCCCGCCATCCAGTTTCGACCCGGGGCCGGCGCGTAATAGCGCCCATTGCCTTCGCCGACATACACCGCCCCGATGTAGCGGCGGTCGAAGATGTTGTCGACATGCAGGGATTCCGTGATTCGCCATGGCCCGGCCTGTTGTTCGAGCGTCATGCGCCAGCCGGCCACGGCGTAGGCGGATGCCGCCTGGGAGTTGAAGTCGTCGACATGGACCTTGCTCGCGTAGCGGCCGTTGACGGCCATCGTCAGGCCGACCGATGGCTGTCGCCAGACAAGCTCCGCGAACAGGGAGCCCGACGGCACGCCGGGCAGGCGGCGTCCATCGGGAACGTATTGCCGGGAGCACGGGGCTCCGGCGGCTGGAAGGCAACTCTCGAAACCACCCGCATATCGGGCGGCCAGGTAGCTGTAGGCGAGGCTGCCACTCAGGTTGCGGGTGAATGTCGTGTCGATGCCTATTTCGATGCCGTGCCGCCGTGTTTCGGCGGCATTGGCGTAGGTGGAGCGTCCCGCGACATTGCTGCTGATCACCACCTCGTCACGGGTTTCGATGTCGAAAAGCGCCATGTCGATGCGCGTCTGCTGGTCCAGCAGGGCCTTGAGGCCGACTTCGAGGTTACGGCTGCGGCTCGGTTTCAGATCGAAATTGATGCCGGGCTGGCCGTCGGGCCGGTAAGCCATCTCGACGAAGGTCGGCGTTTCGAAGCCGCGGCCCACGGTGGCGTAGAGGTTGAGGGTCGGCGACACCCGAAAGAGCGCGCCCGCCACCGGAGTGGTCGCCGTGTATGTCTTGGAACCGCTGTCGTCCAGATTGATCTGCGGCCTGACATAGCGGTCCTTGACCTCGAACTCCACGGAGTTGATGCGTAGTCCGCCGAACAGCGTCCAGCGATCCGAGGCCTGCCATTCCGCCTGGCTGTACGCGCCTCGCGCGGTCGCGATGTTGTCCTCGTCGCGGCGCAGGACGCCGCGGCGGCCGCCGTTGTTTTCGTAACCGGTGCGTTCATCCTTCATGCGATCCCATTCGAGCCCGCTCGTCACGGTGAGGCCGCCTTGCCGATGGGTCCACCGCATTCCCGCGCCGCCGAATTCGCGCGCAATGACCGAATCCCCGCCGGAGCCGCGAATGACCGTCGCGGCATTGAACGGCACGGGAAGGAATTGCTCGTTCCTGCGGTCGCCGATGTAACCGACGAGGCGCAGGCTGTCGCTGTCGCCGAGTTTCCTCTCGTACACCCATCCGGACTGGCTGTTGCCGAGGCTGCGCCGCGTATTGGCCGGGATCGCGACGGCGGCCGCCTGTCGCGGGTTGCTCCGGACTTGCGCGGCCGTCAAGCCCAGGGGATCGAGGTTGTCGGGCTGGTCGAGGTGGCTGGCCACCCAGGTGAGCTGGGCATCCTCCGATAGCTCGACGCGCAACTTGCCATTGAACTGGGTGCGCTCGGCGGCGCTGTGGGTCCGATAGCCGTCGGTCGAGAACCGCGACAGGTCCAGGCGGTAGTTGAGCTTGTCCGATTGACCGCCCATCGTCAGCCCGGTTCGCGTGGCATCGTGGCTGCCCATCGCCCCGGTGAGGGTGACCGTCGGCCGCGGCGGGCCGTCGTCGGTGAAAATCTGCACGACCCCGCCCGAGTGATTGCCGTAAAGAGCCGAGAACGGGCCGCGCAGGACTTCGATGCGCCGCGCCGACGAGAGCGCGAAGCTCCCGGTCTGGCCTTGCCCGTCCGGCATGGTGGCCGGAATGTCGTCGGCGATGATGCGCACCCCGCGAACGCCGAACTGCGCCCGCGCGCCGAAGCCACGGGAGGAGATTTGCAGGTCCTGGGCGAAGGTCTGGCGATCCTGGGCGTGCAGCCCCGGCACGCGCCGCAAGGATTCGGAAGAATTGACCTGCCATTGGCCATCCCGAATCTGGCCCGGCGTCAGGGTGGTGATGGCGGCGGGCAGATCGAAGCTCGGCTGCCGGATCCGGCTGCCCGTCACGACGATGGTCGGTGAAGCGGTCTCGGGATCGGGCGCGTCGTCCCCGGCGGCGAATGACATGTCGATCGCGGCGCCGTGCATCGCCGCGATCGCTCCCATGCAACGCCACAACCGGGTTCGGGCTACCGGCACTTTCCGCCCCGGCCAAGGGCGAATCCGCCGAACGATATGCCGCGCCGGTCGCGCCGGGAATCGCGACTGGAAGCGGTCGTGGCTGCGTGGCGCCATTGGGTGGGGGTGTTTTTCATCTCATTCATCGCTGCATACGGTCGATGAAACAGTTTACGGAGAGGGGCGCCCGAGGGCAACCCGAAGGCGACAAGCCGCGCCCGTCCGGTAGACTCCGAGGCTGTCTCCGAACGCGGGGTCGTACCCACAATGCCGGCAGCGGTTTACTCATGATGGAAAGACATTCACTCGGGCGATTCGTGGCGGTTGTGCTGGCATTGCTGGCCATGAGTCCGGCCGGCGCGGCCGGCGACAATCTGCTGATCCAGATCCAGCACGACGGGCGCTATCAGGTCTGGCACTCCGAAGGCGCCACGACGATCAGCGAGGACGACGCGCTGGCGGTGGCGGCGACAGCCCGGCCCGAGGGCGGCGCGCCGCAGCCCGTTGCCGGCGGGCGGGCGCGGGCCTTCGCGACGGAACATGGCGTGGTGATCGAGATGATCGACGTCGTGGTCGACAAGCGGCTGTTGTTCGACCGCGATGCCTGCGGCGCGGTCAGGATCTGGCATTCGGAGGGCGCGACCCGGCTGACCGAGGATCAGCTCACCGAACTGGTGATGAGCGCCCTGCCCGGCGGTGGACCACGGCTGACTTTCGACGGCCGCCACGCCAAGGCCTACATCACGCCAATGGGCTACGCCGTGGTGCTGTGGGCGGCCGTTGCGCGAGGGCGGTGACCGGGAGCCCGCCGAACCGGGTCAGTCCTGCGGCTGGATGCTGGTCAGGTAGGCCAGCATGTCCTGAAGGTCCTGTTCGCTGAACCGGTCGAGGGTGCCGCCCGGCTTGTCCTCGTCGTGCGGCCGTTCCTTCTTGCGGTAGGCGTCGATCTGCCGCTTGAGATAGTTGGTGTATTGGCCGACCAGCATGGGAAAGTCGCTGCGGCCCATGCCGTCCTTGGCGTGGCAGTTGGCGCAGTGCTCCTGATAGTGCAGCTTCCCGTTGTCGACGTTGCCCTCCGCGCGCGGGATGATCATCACCTTCTCCATCGCCAGCAGGCGCGTCAGCGCGTCCTCGTCGCCCTTGAACGTCGGCGGCTTGGTCGAGAGCTTGATCGAGGCGAGGTAGGCGGAAACCGCCTTGATGTCCTCCTCGGGCAGTTCGCGTTCCTCGGTGTAGGGCACCATCGGAATATTGACCCGGCGGCGCGCGCGAAAGGAGCGCAGCTGTTCCTCGATGTAGGCCGCGCGCTGTCCGGCGATGCGGGGATACTCGCCCCGCTTGCCGCCCTGGCCGTCGGCCCCGTGGCAACCGGCGCAGGTGAGGTTGATTTCCTTGCCCTTCTCGAGATCGGCCTCCTGCGCGGTCGCGTCGGCGCAGAGGAGGGTCAGGACAGGCAACAGCAATATCGCGGCAACGGCTTTCATGGCATCGCGGGTGCGACAAATGGTCGCGGACGGGCGCGAATCATACAGTCCGGGGCGGTTGATGGAACTTGATCATGGATAATTCAGGCACATGTCCACCCTGACCACCGCCGACCACGAGCCCGAGCTGACCGCGAACCTGCGTCGTCTGCTGGTGTTGCGCTGGTGGCTGCTGGCCGGCGAGGCGCTGGCGATTCTCGCGGTGCCGGCCGTGCTCGACATCGCGCTGCCGCGCGCGCCGATGCTGCTGGTCGTGGCCTTGCAGGTGGTGGCCAACCTGCTGGCGGGCCGCCGGCTGGCCCGGCGCCAGGCGCGTGATGCCGATGTGCTGGTGCAACTGGTCATCGACGTCGTGGCGCTGGCGGTGCTGATGTTCTTCAGCGGCGGCGCGGCGAATCCGTTGATCTCCCTGCTGCTGCCGCCCGTGGCCATCGCCGCCCTGGCCCTGCCCGGACGCTGGGTGGCGGTCGTCGCCGGCCTGGCGGTGCTCGCCTACTCGCTGCTCAACGTGCTCTATCTGCCGCTGCCCATCGCCGACGCGGCGCGCGCGGCGCGGCTGCACCTGGCCGGCATGTGGGTGACCTTCGTTCTCTCGACGACCATGCTGGCCTGGCTGGTGGTGCGGATGACCGCTTCGATCCGCCGGCGCGACGCCGAGTTGGCGGCGATCCGCGAAAAGGCCCTGCGCGACGAGCGGGTGATCGCCCTCGGCGCGCTGGCGGCCGGCGCGGCCCACGAGCTGTCGACGCCGCTGGCGACCATGGCGATCGTCACCGGGGAACTGGAAAACGACGGCAATCTCGACGAGGCGGCGCGCGCCGACGTGGGCGTGCTGCGCAAGCAGGTGGCGGCGTGCAAGCGGATCATCAGCGGCCTGGCCGAGCGCGCCGGCGCCGAGCGCCTCGACAGCGTTCGCGCGGTCCAGTCGGACCGGTGGCTGGGCGAGGTGTTCGCGCACTGGCGGGAACTGCGGCCGCGCGCGGTGGCGACGCTCGACCTGGGCGGCGTGTCGCCGGGACTGACTTTCGTGGTGGATACCACGCTGGAGCAGGCCCTGCTGAACCTGTTCAACAATGCTGCCGACGCCGGCACCAGCGTGTCGGTCGCGGCGCGGGCGGCAAACGACGAGGTGACGATCGAGATTCGGGACGACGGTCGCGGCTTTCCTGCGCACGTGCTGGCCCAGGCAGGCCGCGCGCCGTTCCCCGCCCACGCCGGCGGCAGCGGCATCGGCCTGTTCCTGGCGCATGCCGCCGTCGGGCGGCTGGGTGGGCGGCTGACGCTGGCGAACGACGGCGGCGGTATCGCGCGCGTCGTCCTGCCCTTGAAGAACCGGCAAGCCTGACGAGGCGCGGGACGATCCATGGACAAGATACTCATCATCGACGACGACGAAACCTTCAACGGTGTTCTGAAGCGGGCCTTGAAGCGCCGCGGCCACGATGTCGAGGGGGCCACCGAGCCGGCCCAGGCGCTGGCCATGGCGCGCGAGCGGATGCCGGACGGCATCGTGCTCGACCTCAACCTCAATGGCGCCTCGGGGCTGTCGCTGATCGGTCCGCTGCTGGAGATCAATCCCGCCTGCCGCATCGTGGTGCTGACGGGCTACGCCAGCATCGCCACGGCGGTGGACGCCATCAAGCTCGGCGCCGTGCAGTATCTGGCCAAGCCGGTCGAGGTGGCGGCCATTCTCGCCGCGTTCGAGGAGAAGGACGACGGTCCGCGCAAGGAAGCGCCCGAGACGGCGCCGCTGTCGGTGGACCGGCTGGAGTGGGAGCATATCCAGCGCGTCCTGCACGAGAACGACGGCAATATCTCGGCCACGGCGCGGGCGCTGAAAATGCACCGGCGCACGCTTCAGCGCAAGCTGTCCAAGCGGCCGGTGAAGGCCTGACGCCACGGCGGGCGCGCCGGCCCGCCACGCTGCCGCCGGGGGCTTCTCAGTGCTTGTGCGCCGAATGATCCATCGGCGCCGCCATCGGCATCGGCCTCTTCACCGGCACCTCGACCTGCTTGCTCGACCCGTCGTCGAAGCCGAGGGTGATCGCGACCTTGTCGCCATCCTTCAAGGGCGCCTTGAGGTCGATCATCATCACATGCAGGCCGCCGGGGTGCAGCACGGCCTCGCCCTTGGCCTTGATGTCGATGGCCGGCACCTGGCGCATCTTCATCACGCCGCCTTCGTTGAGGTGGGTGTGCAATTCGGTGATCCTGGAGGCGCTGTTCTCGGCCTTGACCAGCCTGGCGTCCTTGCCGCCGCCGTTCTTCAGCACCATGAAGGCGGCGGTGGCCATCGCCCCGGGAGGCGCCATGCGCACGTAAGGGTCGACCACGGTGATGTTGTCGGCCGTGCCGGCGGCGCCGGCGGGAAGCGACAGCGCGGCCATGGCTAGCGCGAGAGCGGCGGGAGCAAGATGTCTCATGATGTGCCTTTCGGGGTTGCGTGGTGGAGGGGGGATGCCGGGTGTGGTCCCGGGTTCAGCCGGCGGGGACGCTCGTGTCGCCGACGGTGAGCGGGGCCTCGAATTCGAACGGCACCGTGATGTTCTGCCGGGCGGTGGTCACGATCAGGGTGCCCCGCCAGCTCATGCGGCCGGTGATGCACACCGGAATGGAAGTTTCCCCGGTGAAGCGCCCGTCGCCCAGGGGGGACAGGGTGACGCGGTTGTAGCCCATGTTCATGGTGATGCCGGCAAAGTCCAGTTCCATGCGGTCAACGGCCGAGGCGGTCGGCCCGCTGACATGCGCGAGGATTTTCATCGGCCGGACCACCGGAATCGGACGCGGCGACAAGCTGAGTTCGACCTGGCCGCCGTCGGGCAAGGTGGCCCGGCAAGCCCCGCTGTTCAAGTCGCAGCCGGGATCCGGCGTCGCCGACACGTCGCTTTTCGGCAGCAGCAGGGGCGAGTAGAAATAGCCGACCACCGCCACGGCGGCCAGCGCCAGCAGGATGGCGAAATCGACGAGCAGGGAACGGCGGGCGGGAGTCACGGCTGCGCAGCATACCGCAAGGCACATCGACCGCCTGCGACAGTTTGCCGCATGTCGACCCTTGCCGGCCCGTCAGGCCAGCCCCAGCCTGTCCGCCAGCCGGGCTAGGGGGATCAGCAGATGACGGGTCTTGAGTTCCAAAAGGCGGGGGAAAGTCGCCGTCCGGGGCTCTTCCAGCGGCAGCAGCAAGTCCCGCGGGCGTTCGGTGGCGATGACGCGGGCGAGGTTCATGCCCAGGAGCGGTCCCACGACATTTCCCCAGGTGCCGAGGTTCATCAGGGCCATGACGCCGTCGGCGACCCGGTAGAGCTTCGGATAATCATGATGAAGAACGTGGGAGGAATTGGCGGTCATGCCGGTCCAGTAGGCTTCCAGTTCGATGCCGGCGTTGCGCGTTTGCGGGAAGGCGCGATGGAGATAGCGCAGGAAGTGGCCGAAGTAAGTCTCGGCCGCCATGGCGCCGCCGGGCCGGGGAATGGTGGCGGTGATCATGCGCTGGCGGCCGTCGATGACGAGCGGATAGAGGCCGGAAGGATATTGCGTGAAGGCCGCGCCGGAAGGATTGATCGTTTCCGCAAGCGAGACGGGCAGCGGCCGCGTGGCCAGGGCGCACGCGACCAGCGGGTAGTTGGTGCGCGCCAGGTCGGGAAAGAACGCATTGCCGGCGTGGCCGTTGGTGCAGATGACCACTTGCCCCGCCAGAACGCCACCTCGGGGCGTCGTCAGCCGCCAGCGCCGTCCCTGCCGTTCGCAGGCCACGACCGGCGAATCGCCGAACATCCGGGCGCCCAGGCGGACGGCCGCCGCGACCATGCCGTTGGTGAACAGATAGGGATTGACCCGTCCGCCCTCGCGCCAGTGGATGCCGTAACCGTAGGTTTCGGTACCCAGCAACTGGCGGAGCTCGGTCTGGCCGACGATGTTCACGTCATGGCCGAGCGCCCGCCAGCGCTCGACCTTGCGCTCCAGCGCCTCGTGCTTCTTGACGGCGGCCTCGATCATGCCGGTCTTGCGGGCGTCGCCGTCGATGCCATGCTTGCGGCACAGGTCGAAGACGATGTTGCGGTGCTGGATGAAATGATCGACGAAGGCCCGGCCCTCGTCGGGCCAGGCCTTGAGGGGCTCCAGCCTGTCGAGGAAGGGCTGGACGTGGCCGGCGTTGCGGCCGGATGCGCCGGCGCCGGGTTGCCGGGCCTCGAGCGCGACGACCGATACGCCCGACTCCGCCAGGTGCAGCGCGAGCGACGCGCCGGCCAGCCCGGCGCCGATGACCACGACATCGGCATCGACTTCGCCTTCGAGCGCCGGGTAGGTTCGCAACGGCGTGACCGGCCGCCAGCCGCTGTGCTCGATGGGCATCGTGCCGTTCTCGTACTCGGCTCGGGTGGGACAAGGGTTGGCGGCGATATTCATCTGGGGCGTCGGCATGTTGAAGTGTCGGCTCGCGGATACACGAAAGGGAAAGTATCGCCCAAACGCCGGACAGGGAGCCCGGCAAGAAAAACGGGAGCCGCCGGGCTCCCGTTTCGTACGATCCCGCCGGCGTCGTTCAGCCGAAGTTCTTCTCGGCGAAGCCCCAGTTGACCAGGTGGTTGAGGAAGGTCTCGACGAACTTCGGACGCAGGTTGCGGTAGTCGATGTAGTAGGCGTGCTCCCAGACGTCGACGCACAGCAGCGCGCGGTCGGCCGTGGTCAGCGGGGTGCCGGCGGCGCCCATGTTGACGATGTCGACGGAGCCGTCGGCCTTCTTGACCAGCCAGGTCCAGCCCGAGCCGAAGTTGCCGACGGCGGAGGTCTGGAAGGCCTTCTTGAACTCGTCGAGCGAGCCCCACTTCTTGTTGATGGCGTCGGCCAGCGCGCCGCTCGGCGTGCCGCCGCCACTGACTTTCATGCAGTTCCAGAAGAAGGTGTGGTTCCAGACCTGCGCGGCGTTGTTGTAGATGCCGCCGGCGGGCGCCTTCTTGACGATGGCTTCGAGGTCGAGGTTCTCGTACTCGGTGCCCTTGATCAGGTTGTTGAGATTGGTGACGTAGGCCTGGTGGTGCTTGGCGTAGTGGTAGTCGAAGGTTTCCTCCGACATGTGCGGGGCCAGGGCGTTCTTGGGATAGGGCAGGGGGGGCAGGGTGTGTTCCATGGTTTTCTCTCCTGTGGGTGTAGGGTTATAAGTCCGAGTATACTAGTCGGGAATTATCCTTTTGACAATAGTATCGGCGCCGCCTTCCGCGAAGCGCAATTCCAGCGCCATGCCGGGGGTCAGTTGCCGGTGGCTGCGCACCAGTTGTCCGTCCGGCGTGCGCGCCAGGGCGTAGCCGCGGGCCAGGGCCGCCTTCGGATTGAGCGCCTCCAGCGAGGCGCTCAGGCGTTCCAGCCGCGTGCGATGAATCTGGATGTCGGGGCGGGCGCGGGCCAGCCGGAGCACCCGGGGCGCCAGCGCCTGGCGACGCCGCGTCAGCAGCCGGTCGCCGGCCGCGGCCAGTCGGGCCGCCAGGTGAGCCAGGCGCTCGCGCGTGGCCGCGAGGCGGACGGAAGGATGGACGAGCCGCCGGCCCAGCCAGTCGAGCTGCTGCATTTGCCGTTCCAGGCGGCGGCGCATCCGTGCCTGCAACTGGTCGTGCAAACCCGCCACTTCGCGGCCGGCGTCGAACCAGCCGGCGCTGGCAAGCTCGGCGGCGGCGGTCGGCGTGGCGGCGCGCCGGTCGGCCGCGAGGTCGGCGATGGTGGTGTCGGTTTCGTGGCCGACGCCGGCGATGATGGGCAGCGGGCAGGCGGCGATGGCGCGCGCGACGATTTCCTCGTTGAACGGCCACAGGTCTTCCAGGCTGCCGCCCCCGCGCACGAGCAGCAGCAGATCGCATTCGTCGCGCCGGCCGGCGCTGTCGATCGCCTCGGCGATCTGCCCGGCGGCTTCGGCCCCCTGGACCAGGGTCGGGTAAACAATGATGGGCAAATGGGGCGCGCGGCGCCCCAGCGCCACCACAACATCGCGCAGCGCGGCGGCGCGCGGCGAAGTGACGATGCCGATCCGCTTCGGGAAGCACGGCGGTTCCTGCTTGCGGGCCTGGTCGAACAAGCCTTCGGCAGCGAGCTTGTCCTTCAGGCGCAGGAACGCCTCGTAAAGCCGGCCGAGGCCGGCGCGCCGCAGCGTCTCGACGTTCAACTGGAATTCGCCGCGCGCCTCATAAAGCGTCACCAGCGCGTGGGCCTCGACCTGCTGGCCGTTTTCGAGCCGCCACGGGATCGACTGCGCGCGCGAGCGGAACATGGCGCAGCGAACCTGGGCGGCCGCATCCTTGAGCGTGAAGTAATAGTGACCGGAGGGCGCGCGCGTCAGGTTCGAGACCTCGCCCGCGACCCACGACAAGGAGAACTCCCGCTCCAGGGCGGTGCGGGCGAGGCGGTTGAGCTCGCTGACGGTGAGTATTTCCATCGATGCTGCCGGCGGGACGGTGGGTGGGGAGCCGCGATCATCTTACCTGATCCACAAGGTCGACCATTCATCGGAGTCGTCGTCCGGAAACGCCCACGGCATCAGGGGTGTCTTTTCAATTACTTGATTCATATGGGTATTTTTGCTGCCGATTTAAGCGTCGATCCAAGGAATCGTCTTGCCGGCCGGGCACTTAGCGCGGCTGCTGACCGAAGATTCACAGACTTTTCCACAGTTTTTGTGGAAAACGATCCGGTGCGCCAACGGCTAAGCTCGTCGCCATGAATTCGACCGACCCCGCCGCGACATCCCTGCTGCCGTTGCGTTCTTCCGCGCTCCTCGGGCTCTTCCGCGAGGTCCTGGAGAGCAGCCTGATCGAGCGCGGCGCGACCGAGGGCCTGGAACTGCTCGGTCCGGCGGATGGCTTCTGGCGCCAGGTCCGGCTCGTCGAACTCAAGCGGATGGCGGCGGGCGGCAATCCGGCCGCGCAGGCCGAAATGGCTTGGCGCCATGTCACGGGCGCCGGGGTGCCGCGCAGCGCCACCGAGGCGTTGCGCTGGGCCGGCCGCAGCGCGGAATCGGGCTGCGGCGCCGGCGAGGCGGTGCTGGGCTGGCTGCTGTACCACGGCCAGGGCGTGCCGCGCGATTACCACGAAGCGGCGCGTCTTCTATCGCTGGCCGCGGGCAAGGGCGAATGTCGCGGCCTCGACCTGCTGGCGCGCTGCCATTTCTTTGGCCGCGGCGTCGGCGAAAACCGCGCCGAGGCGGCGCGCCTGTGGCGGCTGGCCGCCGAATCGGGAGCCGTCGCCGCGATGTTCGCCCACGGCCTGTGCCTGTATGCCGGCGAGGGCGTCGTCATCGACCAGGCCGGGGCGGTGGCCTGGTTTCGCGCCGCCGCCGACCAGGGGCTGTGCGGCGCCATGTTCATGCTCGGCCAGTGTCACTTTTTCGGCGCGGGTGTCGCCGTCGACCGGGCCGCCGGCATCGAATGGTACCGGCGTGCCGCCGAGGCCGGCAGCCGCGAGGCCGCTCACGAGCTGGGCGAGATATTCGCCGCCGGCCGCCATGGCCGGGAGGTCGACCTCCACGAGGCATTGCGCTGGTGGCGGCAGGCCGGCCGGCTCGGGCACGGCAGGGCCTGCCTGAAGATCGCCCATTGCTATCGTTGGGGCGACGCGGTGGCCGAGGACAAGCCGCTGGCGCTGGCCTGGTATCGGCGGGCGGTGAATGCCGGCGATGCCCACGCCAACGTGTGGCTGGGCGAGTGCCTGGAACTCGGCGTCGGCGCCGATGCCGATCCGGCCGCGGCTGTCGCCTGCTATCGCGCGGCGGCCGCCGCCGGCGACCCGCACGGCTTGGCGGAACTCGGGCGTTGCCTGCTGCACGGCATCGGTACGCCGGCCGATCCCGCCGCCGGCGAGGCCATGCTGTGGTCGGCCGCCGAGGCGGGCTGGGGCTCGGCGCTCGGCGAGATCGAGCGCTATTGGTTCGTGCGCGGCGAACGCCTGCTGAACAGGGGCTCCACGCGCGTGGAGGATGCCGTCGATTGCTACCGGAAAGCGGCGGAACTGGGCCATCGGCGTGCCGCGCTGATGCTGGCCGAATGTCTGCGTCATGGCGTCGGCGCCGCGCCGGACCTGCCGCAGGCCGTGGTCTGGTACCGCAAGGCGGCGACGCTGTTCGACGCCAAGATCGCCTTGGGCGACATGTACTTCTTCGGCTGGGGCGTGACCAAGAGCGAGCGCGAGGCGGTGCGCTGGTACGAACAGGCGGTCGCCCAGCACGAGGATGCCTACGCCATGTACAGCCTCGGTTACTGCCTGCTGCACGGGTGCGGCGCCCGCCGCGACCGCGAGGCCGGACTGCGCTGGCTGGCCCGCTCGGCGGAACTCGGGGAAATGGATGCCCAGTACGAATTGGGCAGCGCGTACTATCGCGGCGCGGCCAGCCCGGCCAGGCGGGCGCAGGCGATGAAGTGGCTGCGTTCGGCGGCCTCGCTCGGCCATGCCCGCGCCCAGGCCTTCCTCGAACGCATGGCCAGGGGCGCTTCGCGCAGCCTGAACTAGGGTTTGTGTTTACGAACTGGCCGCGAGTCGCGCGCGCGCCTCGGCGATGTCCGCGTCCAGCCGCGCCGCCATTTCCGCCAGCAGGTCGCGGCCGGCCCGGCGGGCGATGTTGCAGGCCGTGAATAGTTCGTACAGTTTCGAGCCGAACAGCTCGTTCAGCTCCCGTTCGATGTCGGCGATGCGCCGCTTCAGGCTCGCCAGCATCGCGGTGAAGCCATCGTCGTCCGACGGGGCGGCCGTTCCGTTCCGGGGTCCCTCGCGCCAAAGGGCCATGACTTCCAGCAGCGCGGTTTCATCGCCGGCGCGGTAGGCGCGATTGGCCTCGGCCATCAGATGGTGCCGCCAGGCGCGATCGTCGTCGTCGCGCGCCCGATCGGGGTGGATCCGCTGCGCCAGCCTCCGGTACAGCCGCTTGAGATCGTCGGTCGGCGAGAAGTGCCTCGCGGCCGCGGATTCGCCGGCGGACAGATCGAAGCGCGCCAGGCGTTCGTTGTCCTCCCGGCTTTGGCGGGCGCGCGCCGTCGCGGCCTCGGCTTCGCGGCGGGCCGCCGGATCGCGCGGGTTGCGCTCGGCCGCCCGCGTCGCCAGTTCGGCGCGCAACGAATCGAGCAGGCTCATGCGCGAACCGATCATGACCTGGTAATGCCGGGTGAAACCGGCGATCTCGGCCTGGGCGGTGGCCAATTCGAGTTCGAGTTCGGAAAGTTCCTGGGTCAGCAGTTCCAGTTCGGCGGCGCGGGCGCGCTGGCGGTCGAGCGGCCGCAGCGCCGACGGTTGCGCATCGGCGGCGGTCAGCCGCAGCGTCCGTTGCGCCATCGGCCACGGTCGATGGCGGTCGGCGGCATGTTCCGGGAGCCGCTCGGCTTCCACCAATACCACCCAGTCCGGCGCGGCGGTGGCGGCCCGCGCCAGCGACCACGGCATGATGCACACCGGGAACAGCGATTCCAGTCCGCGCGGCCAGGGCTCGGCGTCGATGTCGCGCTGGCTCCACTCGAGGCAGTGGCGCCACGTCGTCGCCAGGTGGGCCATCCGTTCGCGCTGCCGCGCCCAGACCGGGCCTTCCGCCGCATTGCCGGCGCGCGTCAGCCGGCTTTTCAGCAGGGACAGCGTGGCGCGCAGGGCGATGCGGCAGGCGGGATCGGCGGCCGGCAGCACCAGGCAGAGCGGCCGCAGATCGAGGTCCATGGCGTTGGAAATGTCGGCGAGGCACTGGTCGTCGGGCGTGACCACCAGCAATCGGCGCTGCCGCGCCATCGCCTCGGCCGCCAGTACCGCCAGGGCGGACGCGAACGATCGACCCAGGTTCGCGGTTTCGACCGGGCGCGAGCCCAGCAGCCGCGCCAGCCAGGTTCGGGCGGCGACGGCGCCATCTTCGGAGTCGTCCATGGCGGCCGATTCTAGCAGCGGCCATGGGTGCGCCATGCCGCCCATCGCCTTGCCCAATCGCTGCCCGAAGGCTAAAGTGCGCGCTTGTTCGAGTCTCAGGGAGCGATCGTGTTCGCCATCATTCAGGCTGCCGGCTGGCCGATTTATTTCTTGTTGCTCACGTCGGTGATCGCCGTGGCCCTGATCATCGAACGTGCCGCCGCTTTGCGGCGGAACAAGGTGGTGCCTTCCGGGCTGCTGGCGAGCGTGGTCGGCGATTACCGCCAGCATGGCGTCACCGAGGAAACGCTGAAGTACCTGAACGCGCATTCCCACCTGGGCCGCGTGTTCGCCGCCGGCCTGCGCAACGTGAAGAGCTCGCGCGAAGTGATGAAGGAGGCGATCGAGGAAGCCGGCCGCAGCGCCGCGCACGACCTGGAGCGCTTCCTGACCAGCCTGGGCACGATCGCCTCGATCAGCCCGTTGATGGGGCTGTTCGGCACCATCGTCGGCATGATCGAAATCTTCGGTTCGGCCACCAGCGCCGGCAACAACCCGCAGCAGCTTGCGCACGGTATCTCGGTGGCGCTCTACAACACCGGCTTCGGCCTCATCATCGCGATTCCGGCGATGATCTTTTATCGCCATTTCCGCGCCAAGGTCGACAGTTTCGTGGTCGAGATGGAGCAGCAGGCGGTCAAGCTCGTCGAACTGGTGCACGGAGAGCGCAACTAATGGCCCCCCACGCCCGTAAATTCGGCTCATCGCCTTCCACGGCGGGGCGCATGCTTCCCTGGGGCTGCCCGGCGGAGGCATCATGAATTTCCAGCGCGGCCGCGTCCGGGAAGAGCCGGAGATCAACCTGATCCCGATGATCGACGTGCTGCTGGTGATCCTGATTTTTCTCATGATCACCACCACGTATTCGAAGTTCGCCGGCCTCGAGATCAATCTGCCCACGGCCGATGCGCAGGCGCAGAAGGAACAGCCCAACGAGATCAACGTGCTGGTGACGGCCACCGGCGAGATTTCGGTCAACAAGATCGCTGTCACCGGCCGCGAGGTCGAGGCGATCGGCGCGGCCCTCAGGCATGCCGCGGGTGAAGCGAAGGAGCCCGTGGTCATCATCAACGCCGACGCCAAGGCGACGCACCAGAGCGTCATCGATGTCATGCAGGCGGCCCAGCAGTCCGGGCTTTCGCATATTTCCTTTGCCACCCAGCAGACCCAGCGCTGAATCGATCTGGCGGCGGCGGGGCCTCGCGGCCTGGCTACTGCTTCCCGTCGGCGGGCTCTTCTTCCTGATCGCCGCGGTCCGTCGGCTGTTGTATCGATTCGGCATCCTGAAGGCGGCGAGCCTGTCCGTGCCGGTGATCGTCGTCGGCAACATCACGGCGGGCGGTTCGGGCAAGACGCCGCTCGTCATCTGGCTGGTCGATGAACTCAAGCGCCAGGGACGCAAGCCGGGCGTCATCAGCCGCGGCTACGGCGGCAGCGCGGAAGGCGTGCGCAAAGTCAGCCGTGGCGACACGCCGGACGTGGTGGGCGACGAGCCCTTGCTGATCGCGCGCCGGGCGGATTGTCCGGTCTACGTCGGGCGCGATCGTGTCGCGGCGGGGCGGGCCTTGCTGGCGGAAAATCCGGAGTGCGACGTCATCATCAGCGACGACGGCTTGCAGCATTACCGGCTGGCGCGCGATTTCGAAATCGCGGTCGTCGACCGGCGCGGCTTCGGCAACGGCTGGCCGCTGCCGGCCGGGCCGCTGCGCGAACCCGTTTCGCGCCTGAAGTCGGTCGATGCGGTCGTCGCCAACGGCTGGGCCGGCGAAGCCGCCTTTCGCATGACGCTGGCCGGCGACGAATTCCGGTCGTACGGCAAAGTCAGCCGTGGCGCCACGCCGGGCGATCTGGCCGGACTGCGCCTGCACGCGGTGGCGGGTATCGGCGAGCCGCAACGCTTCTTCGATCATCTGGCCGCCCTCGGCCTGGAATTCACCGCGCACCCGTTTCCCGATCATCACGCCTATACCGCCGCCGACCTCGACTTCGATGGCGATGCGATCCTGACCACCGAAAAGGACGCGGTAAAATTCGGCGACCTCGCGAGGCTGCCGGCTCATTTGTCCGTGTGGGTGCTGCCGGTCACCGCCACCGTGACGCCCGACCTCGCGCAATTCATCCTGGAGAAGATCGATGGACGCCCGCCTGCTTGAAATCCTCGTCTGCCCGCTCTGCAAGGGCCCGCTCGATTACCGCAAGGAGAAATCCGAGCTCGTGTGCAAGCCCTGCCGGCTGGCGTTCCCGATCAGGGACGACATCCCGGTCATGCTCGAGGACGAGGCCCGGCAGATGCCGGCCGACGAGGACTGAGGTGTCGTTTCATGTCGTGATCCCGGCGCGCCACGCGTCGACGCGCCTGCCGGGCAAGCCGCTCGCGGACATCGCCGGCAGGCCGATGGTGGTGCGCGTCGTCGAGGCGGCGCTGAAGAGTGCGGCGGCGGACATCTGCGTCGCGACCGATGACGAGCGGGTGCGCGCGGCGGTCGAGGCGCATGGCCACCGCGCCGTGATGACGCGCGCCGATCACGCCAGCGGCACCGATCGCATCGCGGAGGTCGTCGATGCCATGGGCTGGCGCGACGAGGATGTCGTCATCAACGTGCAGGGCGACGAGCCGCTGATCGACCCGGCGCTGATCGATGCGGTTGCTGGAGCGCTGAAAGTCAGTCGTGGTGATACGCCACCCATGTCGACGGCGGCGCATCCGCTGACCTCGGCGGCGGATTTCTTCAATCCGAACGTGGTGAAGGTGGTGTGCGATGCGGCCGGGCGGGCGCTCTACTTCTCGCGCGCGCCGATTCCCTGGGCACGCGACGCCTTTGCCGCCGATCAGCAGCAACTGCCGGCCGATCTCGGCGCGCTGCGCCATATCGGCATCTACGGCTATTCCTGCGGCTTCCTGCGTTGCTACGGCAAGCTAGCGCCATCGCCGATCGAGGGCATCGAATCGCTCGAGCAACTGCGGGTGCTCTGGCACGGCCACGACATCGCGGTCGCCGTCTTCGATCATCCTCCGCAGCCGGGGGTGGACACGCCGGAAGACCTCGATCGCGTGCGCGCGATATTCGCCGGCGGGGCTGAATAAGGGTGGGATAAGGGCTGCATAAGGGCGGACAATCCCCTCATTCGCAACTCAATTGCGGCGTGTCGGAAAACGGGTTTATGTTTCGCGCAGTTGGAGTGGAGCCCGATAAATCAATATAATCCAACGATTAGTTTGCGCATAGGGAGACATTATGCGTTTGATACTATTGGGCCCCCCGGGTGCCGGCAAGGGCACCCAGGCCAATTTCATCAAGGAAAAGTTTGGCATCCCGCAAATCTCGACCGGCGACATGCTGCGCGCCGCGGTCAAGGCGGGTACGCCGCTGGGCATCGAGGCCAAGAAGATCATGGATGCCGGCGGCCTTGTGCGCGACGACATCATCATCGGCCTGGTCAAGGATCGCCTCAAGGAAGCCGACTGCCAAGCCGGCTACATGTTCGACGGTTTCCCGCGCACCATTCCGCAGGCCGAAGCGATGAAGGACGCCGGCGTGCCGATCGACTACGTGCTCGAGATCGGCGTGCCCGACAGCGAGATCGTTGCCCGCATGAGCGGCCGCCGAGTGCATGTCGCCTCCGGACGTACCTATCACGTGAAATTCAACCCGCCGAAAGTCGAAGGCAAGGACGATGTCACCGGCGAGCCGCTGATCCAGCGCGACGACGACCGTGAAGAGACCGTGTTGAAGCGCCTTGAGGTCTACCATCAGCAGACCGAGGCCCTGGTCAATTACTACGGCAAGTGGGCCGAGAGCGGCCAGTCCGGCGCGCCGAGATATCGCAGGATCGACGGTCAGGGCAAGGTCGAGTCCGTTCGCGATGCCGCCTTCGCGGCGCTGCAATAGGAGGGCGACATGGCGACGAAGAAAATGAATGCCTTCTATGCCCAGTCCGGCGGCGTCACCGCGGTGATCAATGCTTCCGCATGCGGCATCATCGAAACCGCGCGCAAGCACAAGGACAGGATCGGCAAGGTCTACGCCGGCCGCAACGGCATCATCGGCGCGCTGACCGAAGACCTGATCGACACCAGCAAGGAATCGGCCGCCGCCATCGCGGCGCTGCGCCACACGCCCTCGGGCGCATTCGGCTCCTGCCGCTACAAGCTGAAGAGCCTGGAAGCCAACAAGCGCGAATACGATCGCCTGATCGAGGTCTTCAAGGCGCACAACATCGGCTACTTCTTCTACAACGGCGGCGGCGACTCGGCCGATACCTGCCTCAAGGTGTCGCAGCTGGGCGAAGCCATGGGATATCCGTTGCAAGCCATCCATGTGCCGAAGACGGTCGACAACGACCTGCCGATCACCGACAACTGCCCCGGCTTCGGCTCGGTGGCGAAATACATCGCGGTGTCGACCCTCGAAGCCACTTTCGACGTGCGTTCGATGGCCAAGACCTCGACCAAGGTCTTCGTGCTGGAAGTGATGGGCCGCCACGCCGGCTGGATCGCCGCCGCCGGCGCCATGGCCTCGACCCGGGACGCCGAACTGCCGATCGTCGTGCTGTTCCCCGAAGTGCCGTTCGACCAGAAGAAATTCCTCGCCAGGGTCGACGGCCTGGTCAAGAAGTTCGGCTATTGCACGGTCGTCGTCTCGGAAGGTTGCCACTGGCCGGACGGCAAGTTCCTCGCCGAGCAGGGCACGCGCGATGCCTTCGGTCACGCCCAGCTGGGCGGCGCCGCGCCGGTGGTCGCCAACATGGTCAAGGAAGCCCTCGGCCACAAGTTCCATTGGGGTGTCGCCGACTACCTGCAACGCGCCGCGCGCCATGTCGCCTCGAAGAGCGACGTGGATCAGGCCTACGCGGTGGGCAAGGCGGCGGTGGAATTCGCGCTCAAGGGGCATAATTCGGTCATGCCGACGATCGACCGTGTTTCCGACAAGCCCTACAAGTGGAAAGTGGGCATGGCGCCGCTGGCGAAAGTGGCCAACGTGGAAAAGAAGATGCCGGCCAGTTTCATCACGGCGGACGGCTTCGGCATCACCGAAAAGTGCCGGAGGTACCTGGCGCCGCTCATGAAGGGCGAGGACTATCCGCCTTATCGGGATGGACTGCCGAGATATGTCACCTTGAAGAATGCCGCGGTGACGCGGAAGTTGCCGGGAGAGTTCAAGGTGTAGCAAGGAAGTCTTGGGGCGCGCCGTCAGGGGCGCCTTTTGTTTTTATGGGGTTTTTATGGGGTTTTTCAAGGGCTTGCCGGAATTGGCCCGATCATTTCTAGAACGGAGGGAGTAGATGACGACCGGATTGATATTCGCACTGATCTGCGCCGCGGCGGCGATCGCCTATGGCTGGATCTCCGCCCAGTGGATCAATGGGCAGCCCAGCGGCAACGATCGCATGCGCGAGATCGCGGCGGCCGTCCAGGAAGGCGCGCAAGCCTACCTGAAGCGGCAGTACACGACGATCGCCTGGGTCGGGATTGTCCTGGCGATCCTGATAGGCGTGTTCCTCGGTGTATCCACCGCAGTCGGCTTCGTCATCGGTGCCGTATTGTCCGGGGCCGCCGGCTTCATCGGCATGAACGTGTCGGTGCGCGCCAACGTGCGCACCGCGGAAGCCGCGCGCGCCGGCATCAACGAGGCGCTCAACATCGCCTTCAAGGGCGGCGCGATCACCGGCATGCTGGTGGTCGGCCTCGGCCTGCTCGGCGTTGCCGGCTTCTACGCCTACCTCAAGGCCAACGGCGGTGACCAGAGCATGGATCAAATCCTGCACCCGCTGATCGGTCTGGGCTTCGGTTCGTCGCTGATCTCGATCTTCGCGCGTCTGGGCGGCGGCATCTTCACCAAGGGCGCCGACGTCGGCGCCGACCTGGTCGGCAAGGTCGAGGCCGGAATTCCGGAGGACGATCCGCGCAATCCGGCGGTGATCGCCGACAACGTCGGCGACAACGTCGGCGACTGCGCCGGCATGGCCGCCGACCTGTTCGAGACCTATGCGGTGACCATGGTCGCCACCATGCTGCTCGGCGCCCTGATGCTCAAGGGCTTCGCGGAGCAGGCGGTGATCTATCCCCTGGTGCTGGGCGGTTTCTCGATCATCGCTTCCATCATCGGGGCCTACTTCGTCAAGCATTCGCCCGGCCAGAAGATCATGACGGCGCTGTACAAGGGCCTGATCGCCGCCGGCGTGCTGGCGTTGATCGCCTTCTACCCGATCACCGTGAACTTCATCGACGACCACGCGCTCGATGCCGTCATGGGCATCAACGGTGGCGCGCACATGCGTCTCTACGGCGCCTCGGTGGTCGGCCTGGTGCTGACCGGCCTGATGGTCTACATCACCGAGTACTACACCGGCACCGAATACGCGCCGGTGCGTCACGTGGCGCAGGCTTCGACCACGGGCCACGGCACCAACATCATCGCCGGCCTCGGCGTTTCGATGAAGGCGACGGCCTGGCCGGTGCTGGCGGTGTGCGCCTCGATCTGGGCGGCCTATACGATGGGCGGCTTGTACGGCATCGCGATCGCCGCGACCTCGATGCTGTCGATGGCTGGCATCATCGTCGCGCTCGATGCCTACGGCCCGATCACCGACAACGCCGGCGGCATCGCCGAAATGGCCGAGCTGCCCGATTCCGTGCGCGGGGTCACCGATCCGCTCGACGCGGTCGGCAATACCACCAAGGCGGTCACCAAGGGCTACGCCATCGGTTCGGCGGGCCTGGCCGCGCTGGTGCTGTTCGCCGACTTCACGCATGGCCTCGAAGGCCTCGGCAAGCACTTCGCCTTCGACCTGTCCGATCCGGCCGTCATCATCGGCCTGTTCATCGGCGGCATGGTGCCTTATCTGTTCGGCGCCATGGGCATGGAAGCGGTCGGTCGCGCCGCCGGTTCGGTGGTGGTCGAGGTTCGTCGCCAGTTCCGCGAGATCAAGGGCATCATGGAAGGCACGGCCAAGCCCGAGTACGGCACTTGCGTCGACATGCTGACCAAGGCGGCGATCAAGGAAATGATGATCCCCTCGCTGTTGCCGGTGCTGGTGCCCATCGTCACCGCGGTTGCCCTCAATTTCCTCCTCGGTCCCGGCGCCGGCGTCAGGGCGCTCGGTGGCGTGTTGATGGGCACGATCGTCACGGGCATTTTCGTCGCGATCTCGATGACCACGGGCGGCGGTTGCTGGGACAATGCCAAGAAGTACATCGAGGACGGCAATCATGGCGGCAAGGGTTCGGAAGCCCACAAGGCGGCCGTGACCGGCGACACGGTGGGCGATCCGTACAAGGACACGGCCGGCCCGGCGGTGAATCCGCTGATCAAGATCATCAACATCGTCGCGTTGCTGATCGTGCCCCTGGTGGCCTGATCCGCGCGCACGCGCAAGAAGAAAGGGCCGTCCGATGGACGGCCCTTTTTCATTGGAAGGGATATCGCCTGAACATCGCCGCCGGCGCGGCTCGGTTAGCGACTTAGTTGGCGGCGACTCAGTTGGCGATCTCGATCCTGACCTCGGTGAGCCCCGCGCGCACGAAGCCGAGCTTCTTCGCCGCGGCAATGCTGACATCGAGCATGCGCTTCGGCGAGGTCGGGCCGCGGTCGTTGATCGTTAGCAGCACGTTGCGATTGTTCCGGGTGTTGATGACGTTGACGCGCGTTCCGAAGGGCAGGGTGGGATGTGCCGCGGTCATGGCGTTGGGGTTGAAGCGCTTGCCCGAGGCCGTTCGCCTGCCCGCGAATTTGTGACCATACCAAGCCGCCACGCCTTCCATGACATGGCCGCTGGCCGGCGCCACGACCGGGGCGGCCGGCTCGGCGGCGGGCTGCTGTGCGTGGGTCAGCGTGGCGAATGCCAGTCCGGCCGACGCCAGGACAATCCCGAGTGCTTTCATTCTTGTTTCTCCCCGCGAGAGTTGAGTGATGTGATTTGCATCAGCCGGTCCGATCGGACCGCCTCTGGCATTCTGCCGGGATCGCGGGTGCGCGGTACGGCGATACTGTGGCAGTTTGTTACATCGCTCGCGCGACCATCAGGCCTGGCGGCGGAAATCGCCCACGCGAAAGCCCAGCGCGAACAGCGCAAGGAAGTAGGTGAGGATGCCTCCGACGACGGTTCCGCTCAGCCGGGCCAGGCGTTCGCCGAACGGCATGGCCAGCCAGGATGATTCCTCGCCCATGGTGAACCAGAGCATTGCCGCCAGCAGCATCAGCGCCGCGCCCAGTTTGAGGAGAAATGGTCGCCAGCCGGGCGCGGGATGGTAGGCGTCCACCCGGCGAAGGCCGCGGAACAGCAATCCGGCGTTGAGGCAGGATGCCAGCCCGATCGATAGCGCCAGTCCCGCGTGCTTGAGCCAGCCGATGAAGGCCAGGTTCATCGCCTGCGTGGCGAGCAGCGTCACGACGGCGATGCGCACTGGCGTCCGAATATCCTGGCGCGCGTAGAAACCCGGGGCAAGCACCTTCACCAGGATCAGGCCGGCCAGGCCGATGCTGTAGGCGACCAGGGCCGAGCGGGTCTGGAGCACGTCGTTGGCGGAGAACGCCCCATGCTGGAACAGCGTGGCGAGCAGCGGCACGGCCAGCATCGCCAGCGCCAGCGCCGCGGGCAGCGTCAGCATCAGCGTCAGGCGCAGCCCCCAGTCGAGCAGCGCGGAGAACTCCTGGCGACGATCGGAGGTGTGGCATCGCGCCAGGCTGGGCAGCAGGATGGTGCCGAGCGCGGCGCCCAGCAAGCCGGCGGGAAACTCCATCAGGCGGTCGGCGTAATACAGCCACGACACGCTGCCGGATGGCAGGAAGGACGCGAAGATGGTGTTGATCAGGAGAGACACCTGGGCCACCGAGACGCCGATGACCGCCGGTCCCATCAAAGTCAGTATTCGCCGGACGCCGGCGTCGCGCGGCGCCCAGTCCCAGCGGGGCAACATGCCGAGGCGGCGGAGCGCCGGCAACTGGATGGCGAGTTGCAGCGCGCCGCCGATAAATACCGCCCAGGCAAGCGCCAGCACCGGCGGATCGAACCAGGGCGCCGCGAACAGGGCCATGCCGATCATCGAGAGATTGAGCAGCACCGGCGTGAAGGCGGGCAGCGCGAAGCGGCTCCAGGTATTGAAAATGCCCGCCGCCAGCGCCACCAGGGCCATGAACAGGATGTAGGGGAAGGTGATGCGGGCAAGTTCGACGGTGAGCCCGAACTTGTTCGCGTCGCTGGCGAATCCAGGGGCCGATACATGAATCAGCAAGGGTGCGCCGACGATGCCGAGCAGCGCGACCAGCGCGACCGTGACGAACAGGAGCGTGGCCACGCGGTCCACCAGTTGCCGGGTTTCGCCATCGCCGCGGCGGCTCCTGTACTCGGCGAGCATCGGAACGAATGCCTGCGAAAACGCGCCCTCGGCAAACAGCCGGCGCAACAGGTTGGGCAGGCGGAAAGCGACGAAGAAGGCGTCGGTCATCAGCCCGGCGCCGAAGCTGCGGGCGATGACGAAGTCCCTGACGAAGCCGAGAATGCGCGAAAGCAGAGTCATGCCGCTGACGGTGGCCAGCGAGCGCAGGAGGCTTCGGGGGGAACTCATGGCGGCAATGGTATCGGTTCCCGGCCTTGTCAGGGGTGTTGCAATCGGTCATGTCAGCACTTATAATCCGCCGCTTTTCCAGCCACACCAACCACCGGAAGAACAGACATATGGCCAATAGCGCCCAAGCACGCAAGCGTGCCCGCCAAGCCGTCAAGCAGCGTGCCCACAACATGAGCCTGCGCTCGACGCTGCGCACCGCAATCAAGAAGGTTCGCAAGGCCATCGGCGCCGGCGACAAGACTGCGGCGCAATCAGTGTTCAAGGAGTCGCAAGCCGTGATCGATTCCATCGCCGACAAGCGGATCATCCACAAGAACACCGCGGCCCGTCACAAGAGCCGCCTGTCGGCCGCGATCAAGGCACTCTGATCGGGACATCTCGTCGCCATTCCTCGAAAACGGGCCGCAATGCGGCCCGTTTTCTTTTGCTTGGCGCCAACCGATGTCGGCAACAATGTCCGTCGAAATAAGAGGCTGCCTTGCGTAGCTAATATCGGTTCGATATAATCGGCCGAACTTTCTGATCGGGAAGGGGTTTTCATGTTGCCACCCGTGCTGACCAAGTATGGCTTCCGCATCAGAACGCGCGTCGGCCTGGTGATCAACAACCTGATGATTCATGGCCGCGATCCGGCCGAGGCGCACCGGAAACTGCGGCAGATGTATCGCGACTGCGAGATCATCGAGTGCATTTGCCATCATGGCGGCGTGCGTACGCCGGTGGCCGGCTACGACGACCTGAAGCGTGCACGCGCCGGCTGATCCGGCGCTGCCGGATCAGCCGCGCCGTCCGCTGTTCCGCGTTGTTCCGTTTTGTCCCGAATTCACTTAAGATAACCTCCCTGTGAGCACGGCGGCCGCCACGGTGGCCGCCGTCTGTTTTTTTGCGGGAGCTTTCATGCCGCACCTCATGAATACATACAACCGGCAGCCCATCGCCTTCACTCATGGCGAAGGCTGCCATCTCTTCGACGAGCAGGGACGTCGCTATCTCGACGCGCTTGCCGGAATCGCCGTCAATACCCTCGGGCATGCTCATCCGCGCCTGGTCGAGGCGCTCGGTCGCCAGGCCGGCCGGCTGATGCATACGTCCAACGTTTATCGCGTGCGCGAGCAGGAAGCGCTCTCGGATCGTCTGGTCGCCCTGGCGAAGATGGACGAGGTGTTCTTCTGCAATTCCGGGTGCGAGGCCAACGAGGCGGCGATCAAGCTGGCGCGCATGTACGGTCACCAGAAGGAGATCGAACAACCGGCGATCATCGTCATGGAGCAGTCCTTCCATGGCCGCACGCTGGCCACGCTTTCGGCCACCGGCAACCGCAAGGTGCAGGCGGGTTTCGAGCCGCTGGTTTCCGGTTTCGTGCGAGTTCCCTTCGACGACCTGTCGGCCATTGAGCACGTGGCGGCGAACAATCCCAATGTCGTCGCGGTGCTGTTCGAGCCGGTGCAGGGCGAGGGCGGCATCAACATTGCGCATGACGAATACATGCGGGGCCTGCGTCGCATCTGCGATGAAAAGGGCTGGCTGTTGATGGTCGACGAAGTGCAATGCGGCATCGGGCGCACGGGTGTCTGGTTCGCGCACCAGCACGCGGGCATCCGGCCGGACGTGATGACGCTCGCCAAGGGGCTCGGGTCCGGCGTGCCTGTCGGTGCCTGCCTCGCGGCCGGTCCGGCCGCCGGCGTGTTCAAGCCGGGCAACCATGGCTCGACCTTCGGCGGCAATCCGCTGGCCTGTACCGCCGCGCTGACGACGCTCGACGTCATCGAGCAGGACGGCCTGCTGGCGCGCGCCAGCCAGCTCGGGAACGCCATTTGCGGCGGCTTGCGGGAGGCCTTGTCCGGCGTCGGCGGCGTGGTCGCGGTTCGCGGCGAGGGCTTGATGATCGGCATCGAGCTGGATCGTCCGTGCGGCGACCTCGTGAAGCTCGGCATCGAATCGGGCCTGCTGATCAATGTCACCGCGGACAAGGTCGTGCGGCTGTTGCCCGCCCTGGTCATGACCGACGCCGAGGCGAAACAACTCGTCGAAATGTTGTCGGCGCTGATCCGGAAGTTCCTCGGAGCCTGATCGTGGCCGGCTTGAGGCATTTCTTGCAGTTCAGGGACTTGAGCCGGAAGGAGCACGAGCACCTTTTCGAGCGCACGCGCTGGATCAAGCATCAGTTCAAGACCTACCAGCGTTATTGGCCGCTCGCCGACCGCACGCTGGTGATGATCTTCGAGAAGGCCAGCACGCGCACCCGCCTGTCGTTCGAGGCCGGCATGCAGCAGCTGGGCGGCTCGGCCATCTACCTCAATACCCGCGATTCCCAGCTCGGCCGCGGCGAGCCGGTCGAGGATGCGGCGCAGGTGATCTCGCGCATGAGCGACCTGGTGATGATCCGCACCTACGAGCAGGACATCATCGAGCGCTTCGCCTCGCATTCGCGCGTGCCCGTGATCAACGGCCTGACCAACGAGTACCATCCCTGCCAGATTCTCGCCGACATCTTCACCTACATCGAGCAGCGCGGTTCCATACAGGGCAGGACCGTTGCCTGGATCGGCGACTCGAACAACATGTGCAACACCTGGCTGCAGGCCGCCGAGGCGCTCGACTTCAACGTGCATGTGTCGACGCCGCCCGGCTACGAGGTCGAGCCCGAGCGCGCCGGCCTCTACGGTACCGCGCATTTCGAGGAATTCGCCGACCCGATGGACGCGGCGCGTGGCGCCGACCTGGTGACGACCGACGTGTGGACCTCGATGGGCTTCGAGGCCGAGAACGAGGCGCGGCTCAAGGCCTTCGCCGACTGGCAGGTCGATGGCGGGATGATGAAGGCGGCGAAGGCGGATGCCCTGTTCATGCACTGCCTGCCGGCGCATCGTGGCGAGGAAGTGGCGGCCGAGGTGATCGATGGCCCGCACTCGGTGGTTTGGGACGAGGCGGAAAACCGGCTGCATGTCCAGAAGGCGCTGATGGAGTTCCTGCTGCTCGGCGAGGTGAAATCATGAAGGGAATTCTTTTCGTCCTGCTTGGCGTGTCGCCATGGCTGACTTTCGCGGCCGAAGACATGCGGCAGTTCGTGAAAATGCCGCAGGAGGCGCGCGCCGAGATGCGCGCCGAGATGCTCGACTTTCAGACCGCGCTCAACTCGATCATCACGGCCCTCGGCGAAGGCAGGCATGCCGATGCCGCCGAGATCGCCGAAACCCAGATCGGCGTTTCGGCCATGGGCCGTCATCGCAATGCGCCGCCGAATGCGCGGCCCGGCATGTTCATGCCCAATGAGATGCACGCCCTGGCGCGCGGCATGCATGGCGCCGGCAGCGAGTTCGCCAGGACGGCGCGCGCTGGCGACACGGCCAGGGCGCTGCAGGCGCTGACGTCAGTGACCGGCGCCTGCGTCGCCTGCCACCGCAGCTACCGTACTCAGTAATATTTTCGGGAAAGAAGCAATGAGCCAAGCCAAGAAAGTCGTTCTCGCCTATTCCGGCGGCCTCGACACCTCCGTCATTCTCAAGTGGCTGCAGGACACCTACAAGTGCGAGGTGGTCACCTTCACCGCCGACCTCGGTCAGGGCGAGGAACTCGAACCGGCGCGCAACAAGGCGCTCAAGCTCGGCATCAAGCCGAAGAACATCTTCATCGACGACCTGCGCGA
>CAZRRI010000028.1:0-30345 GCA_964602565.1 uncultured Rhodocyclaceae bacterium
GCAGGAAGACCGCGAAGGCCTGGCTGGTCTTCTCGTACCAGTCGGCGGCGCGCAGCTCGTCGATGAAGATGGCGTCGGCGCGGCGCAGCAGGTCGGCGTACTCGCGCTTGACCTCGCCGAGGATGCGCACGCCCAGGCCGGGGCCGGGGAAGGGATGGCGATAGACCATTTCGTGCGGCAAACCGAGAGCGATGCCGAGTTCGCGCACTTCGTCCTTGAACAGTTCGCGCAGCGGTTCGAGCAGCTTGAGGTGCAGCGTTTCCGGCAGGCCGCCGACGTTGTGATGGCTCTTGATGGTGTGCGCCTTCTTGGTCTTGGCGCCGGCCGATTCGATCACGTCCGGATAGATGGTGCCCTGCGCCAGCCATTTCGCCTGCGGCAGCTTCTTCGCCTCGGCCTGGAACACCTCGACAAACTCGCGGCCGATGATCTTGCGCTTCTGTTCGGGGTCGGCCACGCCGGCGAGGCCCGACATGAACTGCTCGCTGGCATCGACGTGGATGACCTTGACGCCGAGGTTGCGGGCGAAGGTCTGCATCACCTGCTCGCCCTCGTTGAGGCGCAGCAGGCCGTTATCGACGAAGACGCAGGTCAGCTGGTCACCGATGGCCTTGTGCAGCAGCGCCGCGACCACCGAGGAATCGACGCCGCCGGAAAGACCGAGGATGACTTCGTCCTTGCCCACCTGCTCGCGTACTTTGGAGATCGCTTCCGCGACATAGTCGGGCATGTTCCAGTCGCCCCGGCAGCCGCACAAGTCACGGACAAAACGGGCGATGATCTCGCGGCCCTTGATGGTGTGCGTGACTTCCGGATGGAACTGGACGGCGTAGAACCGGCGCTCCTCGTCGGCCATGCCGGCGATCGGCGTCGAGGGGTTCGAGGCCATGACCTTGAAGCCGGGCGGCATCTCGGTGACCTTGTCGCCGTGCGACATCCAGACGTCGAGCAGGCCGTGGCCCTCGTCGTTGACGCTGTCCTGGACACCTTCGAGCAGGCGGGTGTGGCCGCGCGCCCGCACTTCCGCGTAACCGAACTCGCGCTTGTGCGCGTTCTCCACCTTGCCGCCAAGCTGCGCCGCCATGGTCTGCATGCCGTAGCAGATGCCCAGCACCGGCACGCCGAGCTTGAAGACGATGTCCGGCGCGCGCGGCGTCTCGTCCTCGTAGACCGAGCTCGGGCCGCCGGAGAGGATGATGCCGGCCGGCGCGAACTCGCGGACGAACTCCTCGGAAACGTCGTTGGGATGGAGTTCGCAATACACCTGCTGTTCGCGCACGCGGCGGGCGATGAGCTGGGTGTATTGGGAGCCGAAATCGAGGATGAGGATTTTCTGGTGGGCCATGGTCTGCCTCGGATGTGAAAAGGACGGCGCAGAAACGAGAAAGCGGCCATTAGAGGCCGCCGTGCCGCCCGTGGGTGACTGTATCAATCGACGTGATAGTTCGGCGCTTCCTTGGTGATCTGCACGTCGTGAACGTGCGACTCGCGGATGCCGGCCGAGGTGATTTCGACGAACTCCGCCCTGGCGCGCATCTCCTCGATCGACTTGCAGCCGACATAGCCCATGGACGACCGCAAGCCCCCCATCAATTGATGGATCACCGCCGTGACCGCCCCCTTGTAAGGCACGCGGCCCTCGATGCCTTCCGGCACCAGCTTCTCGATGTTGGCATCGGAATCCTGGAAATAGCGGTCGGCGGCGCCTTCCTTCATCGCGCCGAGCGAACCCATGCCGCGATACGACTTGTAGGAGCGGCCCTGGTAGAGCACGGTCTCGCCCGGCGCCTCCTCGGTGCCGGCGAACAGGCCGCCAAGCATGACGCAATGGGCGCCGGCGGCGATGGCCTTGGAAATGTCGCCCGAGTAGCGGATGCCGCCATCGGCGATCAGCGGCACGCCCGAGGCGGCGAGCGCATTGGCGACGTTGTCCACCGCCGAAATCTGCGGCACGCCGACGCCGGCGACGATGCGCGTGGTGCAGATGGAGCCGGGGCCGATGCCGACCTTGACGCCATCGGCGCCGTGGTCGACCAGCGCCTTGGCGGCGGCGCCCGTGGCGATGTTGCCGCCGACGACCTCGACCTGCGGAAAGGTCTTCTTCACCCACTCGACGCGCGACAGCACGCCCTGCGAATGGCCATGCGCCGTATCCACCACGATGAGGTCGACGCCGGCCTCGACCAGCAGCGCGACGCGTTCCTCCGTGCCCTCACCGGTGCCGACCGCCGCGCCGACCCGCAGCCGGCCATGGCCGTCCTTGGCGGCGCTGGGATACTCCGAGGATTTCAGGATGTCCTTCACGGTCATCAGGCCGCGCAGCTCGAAGGCATCGTTGACCACCAGCACGCGCTCGAGGCGATGCTTGTGCATCAACGCCTTGCCCTCCTCCACCGACGCCCCTTCCCTGACCGTGACCAGCCGCTCGCGCGGCGTCATGATGTTGCCGACGACTTCGTCGAGGCGCGTTTCGAAGCGCAGGTCGCGGTTGGTGACGATGCCGACCACCTTGCCGGCGTCGACCACCGGCAGTCCGGAAATGCGATGGGCGCGCGTCAATGCCAGAACCTCGCGTACGGTCATGGTGGGCGGAATGGTGATCGGATCCTTCAGCACCCCGGATTCGTAGCGCTTGACCTTGGCCACTTCGGCGGCCTGGGCCTTGGGATTGAGGTTCTTGTGCACGATGCCGATGCCGCCCTCCTGCGCCAGGGCGATGGCCAGGCGCGATTCCGTGACGGTATCCATCGCGGCGGAAACCAGCGGCAGGTTGAGACGGATGTTGCGGGTCAGTTGGGTCGCCAGGCTGACATCCCGGGGCAGGATGGTCGAGTGAGCCGGAACCAGGAGGACGTCGTCGAACGTCAGCGCCTTCTGGATGAGTCGCATGCTTTTATCCTCGGTGCCAAAAACGTATTATAGGGCTCTCCGACGGCCGGCAAACGTCGCCGGCATCTGGATCGAGGAGACCCCATGCGCAGCTTGCCGTCCATCGCCGTCCTGTCACTGCTGACTTTGCTGCTGTTCACTCCCGGCGCCGAAGCGCAGGTCTACAAGTGGCGCGACGCCACGGGCAAAATCCACTACAGCGACAAACCTCCCGCCGGCATGCCGGCGCAAAACCAAAACCGTAAGCTCGGCCCGGCCAACTCGGCCAGCGACGACCTGCCCGCCGCCCAAAAGTCAGCCGCCGACCGGCGCCTGGAAACGGCCACGCGGGACTCGGAGGCCAAGGAGAAGGCCGCCAATGCCGAGCGGGAACGGGCGCAGGAGGCGCAACGCGCCCAAGCCTGCGAGCGCGCCAAGGTGAACCTGCAAGGACTGGAATCCGGGCAGATACGCTTCCGCCTGGACAAGGATGGCGAACGGGAAGCGCTCGACGGCGCCGTGCGCGAGGCGGAACTCAACGAGGCGCGCCGCGCCGTCGACAGCGCCTGCGCGCCACGACCCGCCGCCAAGACGGGCAAGTAAGCGAAGCGCCTCGCCTCGCCGCCCCGCCCCTATTCCTCGGCGGGGCCGCCGCCTTTTTTCATCACCTTGCCTTCGGCGGCGCGCTGTTTGCGCACTTCCTTCGGATCGGCGATCAGCGGCCGGTAGATTTCGACGCGGTCGCGGTCGCGCAGTATCGCGTCCGGCTTGCTCAGCTTGCCGAAAATACCGAACTTGGTCTTGCCCAGGTCGATTTCCGCGTGCTTCGCCAGCAGGCCCGAGGCTTCGATCGCCTGGCGCAACGAACTGCCGGCCGGCAAGGCAAGCGGGACGACATCCTGCCGGTCCGGTCTGGCGTATACCACTTCGACATTGATCGGGTCAGCCATGGATCTGTTGTGCGCGCTTGACGAAGGATTCGACGAAGGTGTTGGCGATGTGATGGAAAACGGGGCCGAGCACTTTTTCCAGGACCTTGCTGGAAAACTCGTAATGCAGGCGAAATTCTACCTTGCAGGCGGCGTCGCCGAGCGGCGTGAACTTCCAGCCGCCATCGAGGCTGCGGAACGGCCCGTCGCGCAGCTTGATATCCATCCAGCGCGGCCTTTCCTTGGGATTCTCGGTGGCGAAATGCGCCTTGAGACCGTGATAGTTGATGTGCAGGCGCGCCACCGTCCTGCTGTCGGTGCGCTCGATCAGTTCGGCGCCGCCGCACCAGGGCAGGAATTCCGGATAGTCCTCGACCCGATCGACCAGTTCGAACATCTGCACCGCGGTGCGCTCGATGAGGACGGATTTTTCGACAACGGCCATGCTGACTCGCCACGCTAGAATTACGCGATTCTATCGCCCAGCCTTGTCATGAGCATCGTAGACAACAGGAAAGCCTTTCACGACTACTTCATCGAAGAACGGTTCGAGGCCGGGCTCGTTCTCGAAGGCTGGGAAGCCAAGGCCATTCGCGCCGGCCGCGCCCAGATCAAGGAAGCCTACGTGGTCATCAAGGACGGCGAGCTGTTCCTGATCGGCGCCCACGTCAGCCCGCTGGCGCAGGCGTCGACGCACGTCCATCCCGATCCCGTCCGCACGCGCAAGCTGCTGTTGCACGAGCGCGAGATCGCCAAGCTGATCGGCAAGGTGGAACGCGCCGGCTACGCGCTGGTGCCGCTCGACCTGCACTTTGCCAAGGGCCGGATCAAGCTGGAGATCGGCCTGGCGAAAGGCAAGAAGGAATACGACAAGCGGGAGAGCGAGAAGAAGAAGGACTGGGAGCGCGAAAAAGGGCGGCTCATGAGGGAAAAACGATAGTTCGCCCTTTGCGGCACGGGCTGACGGCCAGCCGCAGCGTGCCGCCACGGCTGACTTTCACGGCTTCCTGCCGAGCAGTCCCCTGATCGTTTCCTGGATGTCCGCCGGCCGTTGCGCCGGCGTGGAATTGAGGACAAGCGTCCCCTGCCTTGCTCATACCAGCATGAGCCTGACGGTGAACCAGAATGTGGTGCCCTCGCTTGGCCGGCTTTCGCAGCCCGCATCCCCGCCCATCAGTTGCGCGATCTTCCTGGTCATGGCCAACCCGACGCCCAGGCCGCCATACTTCCGCGTCGACGAGTTATCCACCTGTTGAAAGATCGAAAACAGACGGGGCTGATCTTCCGCCGCGATGCCGATGCCGGAGTCATGCACTTCAAATCGCAGCAAGGCCTGTTCGTTGTTGCTCTCCATCAATCGAACGCGAATGACGACGCCGCCCACCTCGGTGAAGCGAATGGCATTGTCCAGATAGTTGAGCAGGGCCTGCTTGATCTGTTGCCTGCCCCCCATGAATTCATCTGGCACCCCGGAAGCCTCGATTGCGATGGGAATACGCTTGGCACTCGCCTGCTCGCCGACCAGCTGGAGGGTTTCGCGCAGCAGATCCCGCATGCTGAAAATCTCCGCGCCGATTTCAAACCGGCCGGCTTCGATCCGGGTCAGTTCGAGGATGTTCTCGATCACCCCCGTCATGTTGCGACAGGCCGTTTCCAGCTTTTCCAGCCGATCGGTTTGTCTCGCCGACAGCGGTTCACGCCGGATCAGGCTCGCCATGCCCTGGATGTGATTCAAGGGCGTGCGCATTTCATGGCTGATGTTGGCGAGGAATGCCGTCTTGGCCACGCTGGCCGCTTCGGCGGCTTCCTTGGCCAGGGATAGCGCGAGATTGCGCTCGTTCAAACTTTCGTTGGCGACTTTCAGGCGATACGCGGCCAGGCTTTGCTGCGCCACCTGATTGGCCAATCCGGTCAGCAAGCGCATGATGGCGGGCACCTTGTTCTCGTCGATGACGGGCACCTCGGCCAGCGCCTCGAAATACGCGTCCTGATCGAAACCGAATTCCGCGCATTGGCGTTCAAACCGGCCTTGCTCCGGCGCTTGCAAGAAGAACTGGCCAATGAACAGATTGGCGACGTGGTGACCTTCCACCACGATGGGGGCCGCGCAGTCGGTCAAGCCGTTGAGGCAACCATAGATGGCATACCCCTTGCCGTCCTGCATCTGCCGCGACAAGGACACATCGCTTTCGAGGCAGCGCTCCAGCGTTCGTTCGTTGACACGATGGAACTCCATGCACAGGCGCTGCCATTTCGATGAGGCCAGCACTTTTCCCTCCAGATCGATGATGGCGACCGGCAGGCCGACCACGTCCAGGTAATCGGCGAAGGTCTGGTTCAGCTGGCTGAAGTCGATCAATGCCGCCAGATCGAGAGGAATGTTGTTTTCGCATGGCGCCGCGTGCGCCTTCAATGCCGTGTTCCAGGAAGCATTGAGCGGATCGCGCATTTTGTCGACATGGGGGCCGCGAACGAAAAGTATCGGCGCGGCGGGCGGCGAGGATGATTGCGACATGCTCGATCAGGCCCTAGGCTTTCCGGCCCAGCACCGAGCGGATCGTCTCCTGCAAGTCGCCGGGGATCAGGATGGTCTTGGCGTTGCCCGACTCTGCCAGCTTCGTCATCGCCGTCACGTACTTCTCGCCGAGCATGTAGCGCATCGGCGCCTCTTCGGTGCCGATGGCCTGCGTGACGCGCTTGATCGCCTCGGCGCTCGCCTCGGCCAGCGTCACTTGGGCGGTGGCGTCGCGATGGGCCGCCTCCAGCCTGGCCTCCGCCTGCAGGATGGTCGCCTGCTTCTCGCCTTCCGCCTTCGTCACCATCGCTTTTCTTTCGCGCTCGGCGGCGGCCTGCATCTCCATCGCCTTCTGCATCGAGGGCGAGGGCTTGATGTCCTGGATCTCGACCGACTTGACCGTCAGGCCCCAGTCGATGGCCTCGTCGGCGATCGACTCGCGCAGGCGCGCCTTGATGCGGTCGCGATTGGAGAGCGCCTCGTCGAGCTGCATTTCGCCGACGATCGAGCGCAAGGTGGTCATGATCATGTTGCGGATCGCCTCGGCGAAATCGGTCACGCCATACACCGCCTTGATCGGGTCGGTCACCTTGATGAAGGCGATGGCGTTGGTGAGGATCACCGCGTTGTCCTTGGTAATGACTTCCTGCTCCTGCACGTCGAGGATGATGTCCTTGGTGACCAGCTTGTAGGCAATCTTGTCGAGATAGGGAATGATGATGTTGAGGCCCGGCATCAAGGTGCCGTGATACTTGCCCAGGCGCTCGACGATCCACTCCTCGCCCTGCGGCACGATGCGGATGCCCTTGGCGAGCGTGATGCCGGCGAAGGCCAGCAGCGCGATGACGAAAATCATCATGTCCATGTCAAACCCTCCCGACTTTCAGGAAACTGCCCTCGACCGCGACGACGCGCACGCGCTCGCCGCTTTTGATCGCCTCATCGGCGATGCACTCCCAGACGTCGTCGCCGAGCAAGGGTTTCTGGAAACGCACTTCGCCCTTCTCGAACGGCGCGACGGCGCGCACCAGCATGCCGATCTCGCCGACCACGTTGGCGTCGGCCATGCCGACCTTCGTCTTGTGCATGTTCGGCTTGAACACTTTGAACCAGACCGCCACCAGCGCCAGCGAAACGATCAGCCAGAGCGCGAGCTGGAAGGTGAAACCGATTGCCGCCAGGGCAACCGCCAGGGCGACGACCAGCGCGCCCAGCCCGAACCAGATCAGCACGAAGGACGGCACGACCAGTTCCGCCACGATCAGGACGATGCCGCCGACCGCCCAGTGCCACCATTCGACTTGCATGACGCCTCCGCGATGAATGGGTTCGCGCCCAGTTTAAGCCAAGTTCGCGCCAACGGCCGGCCTACTGTTCGGCCGCGCGCACCCTGTCCTTCAATTCGCTGCCGGAAGGCAATTGCAGGCCAAGGGAACGCGCGACCGTGGCGTTGACGCCCACCGTGAAATAGCGCGGCGCCTGGATCGCGGCGGCCTGCCTGCCCTCGCGGAGTTGCAGCAGGGTTTCGACCACCTGGGCCGAGATCTGCGACGGGGATGAGTACAGGGCGATCACCGCCCCCGCTTGCAGATAGGACTCGGAGTACGCCACCACCGGCACGCCGGCGCGGTAGGTGGTCAGCAGCAGCGCCTGCACCGTCGTGCGGTTATGCACGACAGGATCGGGCAGCGCCAGCAACACCGCCACGCGCGGCAGCAGGCGGTCGAGCGCCGGCACCACGTCATCGGTGGCCGCAACCCTTTCCTCGATCAGGGCCAATTGACGTTCCTGGAATTTCCGCTGGAGCAGCGGCATTGATCGGGTGTTGAAGGCTCCCAGCAGCAGGCCCGAAGTCGCCGGTCGCCCGGCAAAGGCAATCTGAATCAGGTTCGCCCAGCGCTCGACGGGCTGATCGAGAACGATCGCCGACCAGCGGTCGGCCTGCGGAATTTCTTCGAGCGCCGACCGGGTGACCAGCGCGGCGACGGCGGCCGTGCCGCCAGTGCTCTTCGGCAGCGCCGCCAGTGCGCGCGCGCCAAGCGCGACGAACATCGTTTCACCGGCGAGGCGCGTTTCGCTTGGCGCTCCGTCACGGCTGACTATGGTTTCGGTGACACTCCAGCCGCGCCGCGCCAGATCCGCGATGACCAGTTGGGCCGTCTGGCTGGCGATCGGGCTTTCCTCGCGAACGATTTGCGCCTTCGGCTCGGCGGCGCGAACCGTCACCGCCAGGGCGGCAAGGCCCATGGCCAACAGCCACTGGCGCCAGCGGGCCGGCATCACGTCGTCGCGACCGCCGAAAACCGGTGGCTCATCTCAATGGACATAGCGCAGGTTCAGCCATGCAGTCCGGCGGTCCACGTCGTTGCGCTCGAACAGCGGCCCTCCCCCGGTGGCGTTCTGGACGACCAGCGCGACTTCGGCTTTCCCCGATCCCAGCGGAATCATCCTGGCCACGCGAACATCGACGCGCTCGACCGGGGGCAGCAGATCTCCTCCCGACTGGGTGCGCATGGAGCCGACCCGGTAGTAGCCCGCCCCGAGCCGCCAGTCGGCCGGCAAGTCATGACGGACGAACAGGCTGACGGTATGCCTGGGGCCGCTCTGCTCGATCAGCGCGGCATTGGCGCCGCGCGCATCGATGGAGGTGCGCGCCAGGGTCAACTGGACGTCGGTGCCGCGGACCGGCTGCCAGCGCGCACCGCCGCTCAGGGCCCTGATGCGGGCCGAACCCTCGTTGTGGAAACCCAGGGTGCTGCGATACTTGCTTTCGAAGGCGCCGAGCGCCGTCTCGAAGGGGTAGGCATAGAGCGAAATAAGCCGCCCGAGACGATGCTCGATCAGATGGAGGTCGAGTTCGAGACGCTGATCGGGGAACTGCCCGAGATAGGAGATCTCGCGCGAATGGATGACTTCGTCCTTGAGCGCGTCGCGGCTGCGCGTGGTCTGCGCCATCGGCAAGTCGGCCAGCGGCAACCCCAGCGAGCGCAGGATCGCGGCCAGGCCGGCCGGCTGGTCGTAGCGCCGGTCCGCGCGCTCCTCGTAGAGCATCGGCGTGCGGCGGCCCTCCGCCCAGCGCACGCGCAGGGTATGGCCGGGAAGAATCTGGCGATTCAAGGCCAGGTTGGGCGAGATCGAGTTGCCCGAGAGATTGTTGTCCTCCCACATGACGCCGCCCGACACGATCCAGCCGGGCCGGGGCCGCCACTCCAGGGTGCCGAACAAGCGGTGCAGCATGCTGTGCTGCGCCGACGAGGTGCCGAAGAACACGCTTGACCGGACCTGGTCCTCGCGCAGATGCGCGCCCCAGACACCGCGCGCCGACTCGCCGAGCCGGACCGAGTCCTGCAACTCGAGGTCGGTGCGTTGATAGGAATAATCGAACGACAGGGGATAGTTCCAGGTGCCGAACGGCTCCGGCAGGATCATCAGCCACGGCAGCGTTTCACGGTGGCTGCGCGTGGAGTGGAAAAGTTGCAGCCAGAACTCTTCGTCCGCGCCGCGCATTCGCGTCCAGCGCAACTGGAGCATGCCCAAGTCATGGTTGCCGTCGCGCGGACCGTTGATGGTGTTCGACTTGTCGGAATAATTGCCGTCCTGGGTCAGCCCTCCGGCATAGTAGGCTTGCAGGCGCAGTTCGCTTTCACCGGTCAAGCGATAGTGGCCGCGCAGGTTGACGAAGTTGGATCGCCTGTCGTCCGGATAGGAATCGAGTCCGGTGTCCACACGCTGCCCGGCCGTCAGCCTGTACCGCAAATCCCCTTCGTGCGCCGCCATCCGGACCAGCACGTCGCGGATGCCGGACTCGCCGATATTCGTCGCCGCCTCGAACCGGTTTTCGGTCGCCGGATCCCGGGTGATGATGTTGACGACGCCCAGGAAGGCATTGGCGCCGAAGGCGGCGGCATTCGGCCCCCGGACGACTTCCAGTCGCTCGATGTCCTCGATCGCGATGGGCAATTCACTCCATTCCCCGCCGCCCCACATCGGACTGTAGATCGACACGCCGTCGATCAGCACCTGAAACTGCCGGAAATAGGGGTCGGAGAAGCCATGAAACCCCAGGATTGCCTTCCTGCCGTTGTACAGCCCCACCGTCATTCCCGGCACCAGCCGGAACAAGCCGGTCAGATCGCGCGCACCGGAAGCCTTGATGGTGCGCTGATCGATCACCGTCACCGCCGCCGGCGCGGCATCGAGCGTTTGCGTCAAGCGCGAGGCGGACAGGACCACCGGCATGTCGCTGAAATATTCCGGCTCATCCTCGCGGCCGACGGCATCCGCCGTCCAGCAGGCCAGCGAAAGCGCCACGACAACGAATTCACGGGTGATTGTTTTCATTTCCCCTCCCCCCTCTGCAAACGCTGTTGACGCCGGGCCTCGAACAGACAGACCGCCGCCGCCGCGGCCACGTTCAATGATTCCGTGCTTCCCGCCAAGGGAATGGTGACGCGACCGGTCGCCATGTCCGCGAGCGGGCGGGCGATGCCCGAGCCTTCATTGCCGAATATCCAGGCGATGTCGCCGCTCAGGTCGAGATCGAAGATCGATTCACCTTCCCCGGCCATGGCCGCCAGCGATGCCCCCGAATACGCGCCGACGGCGGCCGGCAGATCCGCGCCCTCGCGCAGCCGCAGGCTGAAGTGGGCGCCCTGGGCGGCGCGCAGCACTCTCGGCGTCCAGGCGCCGGCGCAACCTGGGCCGAGCAGGACATCGGCGACACCCGCCGCCGCCGCGGTGCGCAAGATGGCGCCGACATTGCCGGCATCCTGGACCGCGTCCAGCATGACGCAAGGGCCCGCGACGGTCCCCGTCGGTTCCCGCGGAACCTCGATCACGCCGAGGATGCCGACCGGGGTGGCGACGCCGCTCAACTCCCGAAACAAGCCGTCGGCCACAACGAGCGGCGCAAGCTCCGGACACGCCGCCAGCAGCGCCGAGACCTCGGGCCGCGCGACCGCGGATTCGCCGACCACGATCATGGCCGGAGCCCCCATCCGCTGTCGATAGCTCTCCAGCAGGTGCGGGCCGTCGATCACGGTGCGACCCTGCCGCCTGATCTCGCGCGAATCCCCGACCAGGGCCCGCAGGGCCTTGATGGCGGCATTGTCGCGAGATGTGATTACCCTGCCCAAAGGTGCCCCTGCGCCAAGAATGGATGTCGAGGCGACATTATGCCGAACTCATCGCCGGCCGCGACCGGGATTCGCGCGACGAGCGGTCTTATTCCAGCAGCAGGCGAACCGGGCCGAAGCTGCGCCGGTGGCACGGCGCCGGCCCATGCCGCCGCAGGGCGTCGAGGTGAAAGGCGGTGCCATAGCCCATGTGGCGGTCGAAGCCGTATTGCGGATAGGCGGCGTGCAACTGGAGCATGCCGGCATCCCGGTGGGTCTTGGCCAGAATCGACGCCGCCGAGATCGCCGGTTCGGTCGCGTCGCCGCCGATGATCGCCCGAACCGGCAGGTCGATCTCGGGACAGCGGTTGCCATCCACCAGGACCTCGACCGGCCGCGGGCTCAGCGCGTCGATCGCCCGCTTCATCGCCAGCATGGTGGCGCGCAGGATGTTGAGCCGATCGATTTCCTCGACACTGGCCTCGGCCACCGCCCAGGCGAGGGCTCGCTCCCGAATCGCGGCCGCCAGTTGTTGCCTCGTGCGCGGAGACAGTTTCTTGGAGTCGGCGACGCCCGCCACCGGGCGCGCGGGGTCCAGAATGACCGCCGCCGCGACCACCGGCCCGGCCAAGGGGCCGCGTCCCGCCTCGTCGACGCCGCAGATCATGCGGTTTGCAGGTACGGCAGGATCGCGGCGGCGGCCTTGTCGGCGGTACCCTGCCGCAACTGTTCGTGCATGGAGTGGAAAACCCGTTCGACGGCAGCCTTGACCTGGGTGTCGCCCACCAGATTGCCCAATGCCTGGGCGAGGTTCTCGGGCGAGGCGTCGTGCTGGATGAACTCCGGCACGACGAATCGACCCGCCAGTATGTTCGGCAGGCCGATCCATGGTTGCAGGCGCATGCGCCGCATCAAGTGCCACGATAGCGGCGCCAGACGATAGGCGATGACCATCGGCGCCTTCAGCAACGCTGCCTCGAGGGTTGCCGTGCCGCTGGCGACCAGTGCCGCGTCGCAGGCCGCGAGCGCCTCGCGGGCATGGCCGAACAGCAGCTTGAACGGCAGTTCCTGGGCGCCCTGCCGCCAGATGGCCTCCTCGAACATTCCCCGCGTTTCCCGCGAAATCAGGGGCACGAGGAACACGCAGTCCGGAAAGCGCTCGTGCAGGCGCTTCGCGGTGTCGACCCACAGGTTCGCCAGTTGCCTCAGTTCGGACTGGCGGCTGCCCGGCAGCAGGGCGAACACCCGCCCCGCCTTGGCCACGCCAAGCTGCTCCTTGGCGGCGCCGCGATTGACATCGAGCGGAATCATGTCGGCGAACGGGTGGCCGACATAGCTGACCGGGATGCCATTTCGCCGATAGATGTCCGGCTCGAACGGAAACAATGCCAGCATGTGGCTGACCGAGCGCGCGATCTTGCCGAGCCGGCCGGCCCGCCATGCCCAGACCGAGGGGCTGACATAATGGATCGTCGGCACTCCCCGCGCCTTCAGGCGCGCCTCCAGCCAGAGGTTGAAGTCCGGGGCATCCACGCCTATGAACGCGTCGGGCCGCAGGTCGATCAGCCGCCGGAGCAGACGTTTGCGGATGCCGGCGATTTCCCGGTAGTGGCGCAACGCTTCCGCGTAGCCATGCACCGCGAGCTTTTCCGAAGGCCACCAGGCATCGAAGCCTTCGCGCTGCATCTTCGGGCCGCCGATGCCGACGAAGCGCGCCTCCGGCAAGTGCCGCTTGAGGGCGGCGATCAGGTGGGCGGCAAGGAGATCGCCGGAGGCCTCCCCGGCCACCATGGCCACCGTTACCGTCGACATCAGCGAATGATGCCTCGTCCCGACCGCGCCAGAAAATCGACCATCGGCGTCAGTTCGGCCACGGTGGCGGCCTCGGCCGCGATGGCGGCGCGCGCCTCCTCCAGCTTGAGCCCGGATTTGTAGAGCGTCTTGTAGGCTCGGCGTATCGCCATGACTGACTCTTGCGAAAAGCCGCGCCGCTTGAGCCCCTCGCTATTGATGCCGTGCGGTTCGGCGGTGTTGCCGGCGGCCATCACGTAGGGCGGCAGGTCCTGCAGCAGGACGGTTCCCACGGCGGTCATGCTGTGCGCGCCGACCCGCACGAACTGATGCACGCCGGTGAAGCCGCCCAGTATCACCCAGTCGCCGACGTGTACATGTCCGGCCAGCTGGGCATTGTTGGCGAAAATCGTATGGTTGCCCACCTGACAGTCATGGGCGAGATGGACGTAGGCCATGATCCAGTTGTCATTGCCGAGCCGGGTCACGCCGGCATCCTGGGCGGTGCCGCAGTTGAGCGTGCAGAACTCGCGGATGGTGTTGCGATCGCCGATCTCCAGCCGGGTCGGCTCGCCGGCATACTTCTTGTCCTGCGGCACCTCGCCGATCGAGGAAAACTGGAAAATCCGGTTGTCCTCGCCGATCCGGGTATGGCCGCCAATGACCACGTGCGGCCCGATCCAGGTGCGGTCGCCGATCTCGACGTGCTCGCCGATCACCGAATACGGCCCGACCTCGACCCCCGCTCCGAGGCGGGCGCCGGCGTGGACGATGGCCGTGGCGTGGATGCTCATTCGGTCGAGCGCAGCGTGCACATCAGCTCCGCCTCGGCGGCCACCTGTCCGTCGACCCGGGCGGTCGCGGCGTATTTCCAGATACTGCGCTTATTGGTCACGATCGAGACTTCCAGGATCAGCTGATCACCCGGCATGACCGGACGCTTGAAGCGCGCCCCGTCGATGCCGACGAAGTAATACACCGAGTTGTCGTCCGACTTGCGCCCCATCGTCTCGAACGACAACAACGCGGCCGTCTGCGCCATGGCCTCGATGATCAGCACGCCGGGCATCACCGGATGGTGCGGATAGTGACCGGGGAAGAACGGCTCGTTGATGGTGACGTTCTTCAACGCGGTGATGCGCTCGCCGGGCACCATGTCGAGCACGCGATCGACCAGCAGGATCGGATAGCGGTGCGGCAAATAGTCCAGTATCTGATGGATGTCCATCGACGTCATGTCTTCTTCTCCAAGTCGGCCAAGCGGGCTTCGAGCAGTCGGATTCTATCGGCCATGTCCTCCAGATGACGCAACCGGGAGAAATTCTTCAGCCAGTCGGCATGATCGAGAAACGGCACCGAGCCGGTATAGGTGCCGGGCCGGGCGATCGACTTCATCACCAGCGTGCCGGACGAGATGTTCACGTCGTCGCCGATCGTCAGATGGCCGAGAATCATGGCCGCACCGCCGACCGTGCAACGGCGGCCGATGCGCGTGCTGCCGGCCACCCCGACGCAGCCGGCCATGGCGGTGTGGGCGCCGATGCGCACGTTGTGGGCGATCTGGATCTGATTGTCGAGCTTGACGCCATCCTCGATCACCGTGTCGTCGATCGCGCCGCGGTCGATGGTGGTATTGGCGCCGACCTCGACATCGTCGCCGATGACGACCCGCCCGGTTTGCGGAATCTTCACCCAGGCGCCGTCGTCGTCCCGCGCGAAGCCGAAGCCATCGGCGCCGATGACGGCGCCGGAATGGATGACGGCGCGCGCGCCGACGACGCAGCCGTGGTGGATGGTCACCCCGGCGTGCAGCCAGGAACCGGCGCCGATGCGGCACCCCGGACCGATGCTGCAATTGGCGCCGATCACCACATCGTCGCCGAGCACGACGTCGGCGGCCACCTGCGTATTGGCGCCGATGCTGGCGCTGGCGGGCAGGACCGACTCGACCACCGCGCTCGGATGCGCGCCGCATGGCGGCTTGGGCGGGGCATGCAACCACTGCGCCACCCGGGCGAAATACAGGTAGGGCCGCGGCGTGACGATCGCCGCCGCGGGGCATTCGGCCGCCGCGTCGGGCGGCACGATCACCGCCGAGGCGCGAGTCGCGGCCAGGCGCGACCGGTACTTCGGATTGGCGAGAAAGCTCAGGTCGCCGGAACCGGCGCCATCAAGGGTGGCGATGCGCGATACCCGCACATCGCCCCTGCCGGCCAGCTCTCCACCCAACCGCTCGACGATCTCATCCAGGCGGAGCAAGACGGCTCACTTCGATGTCGTGTCCTTGGCGTCCTGCAGGGCCTTGATCACCTTGTCGGTCAGATCGATGCGATTGCTGACAACGACGGCCTCCTGCAGGATCAGGTCGTACTTCTCGCTTTCCGCGACCTGCTTGATCACCTTGTTCACGCGTTCGTAAATCGCGGACATCTCTTCGTTCTGGCGCAGGTTGAGATCCTCGCGGAACTCCCGCTGGCGGCGCTGGAATTCACGATTCAGATCGTTGAACTCGCGCTCCTTGTTGCGGCGGTCGGCCTCCGACATGGTCACCGCGTTCTTCTCGAGGGCCTCCTGCATGCCCTGCAATTGCTTGCCGAGCTTCTGCAGGTCCTGATCCCGCTTCTCGAATTCCTTCTCGAGCTTCTTCTTGGCCCGGGCCGCCTGGGGCGACTCGTTGATGACGCGCTGCCCGTTCACGAAACCGATCTTGATTTCCGGTTCGGCACCGAACGCCGGCTGACTTGAAGCGGCCCCGAGCAGCGCCGCGGCGAAAAGGCACGAGACCAACGGAGTAAGCAACTTGTTCAAGGCATCCAACTCCCACGCGACATCGTCAGAACACCGTTCCCATCTGGAACTGGAATCTTTGCAGCTTGTCATTATCCTTCTTGTTGAGCGGCTGTCCAATACTGAACTTCAATGGCCCGACCGGCGAGTTCCAGGCAGCCGACAGGCCGACGCTGTAGCGCAGATCGGCCGCCTTCATTTTCTCGTTGGCGCCCCAGACCTGTCCCGCGTCGATGAAGGCGCCGACGCGCAGCGACTTGTCCTGCCCCATGCCCGGCATCGGGAACAGCAACTCGGCGCCACCGACCACCCTGCGGTTGCCGCCGAGCGAGTCGTCGGTGGTCGGGTCGCGCGGGCCGAGCGAGCCGTTGTCGAAGCCACGCACCGAACCAATACCGCCGGCATAGAAGTTCTTGAAGAACGGCAACGACTTCTTGCCGTAGCCGTCGGCATAGCCGAACTCCCCGTTCAGCGCCAGCGTGTAGCCGCCCCACAAGGTCATGTAGCGCTGAATCTGGTAGCTCAGCTTGTAGTAGCGCAAGTCGCCGCCGGGAACCGCCACCTCGGCACCCAGCCTGTGGATGTAGCCCTTGGTCGGATAAAGACGGCTGTCGATGGTGTCCTTGGACCAGCCGAGCGAGCCGACCACGCTGCTGTAGGAGTTGCCGTTCTCGGCGACATAGTCCTGGAAGCGCTGCGGACTGGTGGAATCCACCTTCAGCCTGGTCTGGTCGACGGCGAGGCCGAAATTGACCGTGTCGTCCTCGGTGATCGGCACGCCGAAGCGCACGCCGCCACCGGTCGAACGGGCGCCATAGGTGGCGATGGTGTCCAGCGACGAGGTGTCGTAGTTTCGATGGTAGAAGTCGAAGCCGCGCGACACGCCGTCCACCGTGTAATACGGATTGGTGTACGACAAGGAATAAACGGTGTTCGACTTGCTGCTATTGACGCCGATGCCGACGTAATTGCCGCTGCCGAACATGTTCTGCTGCTGGATCGAGCCCGACAGCACCAGCTTCTCGGAACTGGAAAAGCCGATGCCGAGCATCAACGCGCCGGTGGCCTTTTCCTTGACGTTCACGTTGACGTCGACCTGATCGGTCGTCCCGGGAACCGCCGGCGTCTCCAGCGTCACTTCCTCGAAGTAGCCCAGACGATCCACCCGCGTGCGCGAGCGGTTGATTTTCTCGCCGTCGTACCAGCTGGATTCCATCTGGCGCATTTCGCGGCGGATGACCTCGTCGCGCGAGCGCGAATTGCCGGTGACGTTGACGCGCCGAACGTAGGCGCGGCGGCCCGGATCGACGTAAATCGTGAACGCCACCTGGCGCTTTTCCTTGTCCAGCTCGGGCGCGGCATTGACGTTGGCGAAGGCGTAGCCATCGTTGCCCAGGCGGTCGGCGATGGCCTTGGTCGATTCGGTGAGCCGTTCGCGCGAATACATCTCTCCTGGCGCGACCTTGACCAGCTTGATCAACTCCTCCTCGGGCAGCAGCAGATCGCCGGCCAGCTTGACCGAGGATACCGAGTACTGCGCTCCCTCCGAGATGTTGATGGTGATGTAGATATCCTGCTTGTCCGAGGAAATGGAAACCTGGGTCGATTCGACGTTGAACTCGAGGTAGCCGCGGTTCAGGTAGAAGGAACGGAGGCTTTCCAGGTCGCCGGAGAGCTTCTGCTTCGAATACTGGTCATTCTTGGTGTACCAGCTCAGCCAGTTCGGCGTGCGCAGCACGAACAGGTCGAGCAGTTCCTTTTCCTTGAACGCGGTGGCGCCGATGACGTTGATCTGCTTGATCTTGGCGATCTCGCCCTCGTCGACGCTGAAACTGATGCCGACGCGGTTGCGCTCCAGCGGAGTGACGGTCGTCGTGATCTGGACCGCGTAATGTCCGCGGCTCAGGTACTGCCGCTTCAACTCCTGTTCGGCGCGTTCGACCAGCGCGCGATCGAAGATCCGCGACTCCGCGAGCCCCACGTCGCGCAGGCCCTTGCGCAGCTGATCCTTGTCGAACTCCTTGATGCCGACGAAATCCACGGCGGCGATGGCCGGCTGCTCCTCGAGCACCACGACCAGCACGCCATTGTCCATCTCCAGCCGCACGTCCTTGAAGAAGCCGGTGGCAAAAAGCTTCTTGACGGCCTCGGCGGCCTGTTCGTCGGTCATGGTGTCGCCCACCTTGACCGGCAGATAGTTGAACACGGTGCCGGCTTCGGTGCGCTGAATTCCTTCGACCCGGATGTCCTTGATGACCACCGGATCGAGCGCGTACACCGCCGGCGCCAGAATGGCCGCAATCAGGCCCGTAATCGTATTCTTCGTCATGAATCAGCCCGAGACCAGGCGGTTGAAGTCGTTGTAAAAAGCAAACGCCATCAAGAGCGCCAGCAGTGCAAGGCCGACCTGCTGCCCGATCTCCATGGCCCGCTCGGATAGCGGACCGCCCTTGATGACCTCGATAAAATAATACAGCAAATGCCCACCATCCAGAATCGGCACCGGCAGCAGGTTCAGCACGCCGAGGCTGATGCTGATCAGGGCCAGAAACTTGATGTAATGGTCGAGCCCCATGCGGGCCGACTGCCCGGCGTAATCGGCGATGGTGACCGGGCCGGAAATGTTTTTCCACGACAGTTCGCCCACCAGCATGCGCCCGATCATGCGCAGGCTGAACAGCGAGGTTTCCCAGGTCTGGAGGCTTGCCCTGGCCAGCGCCTCGGCGGGCGCCAGATGCACGCGCACCAGCAATCCGGCCCGCACTTCCGGATCGTCGCGGACGCCGACGCCGATGCGGCCGATCCGGACACCCCGTTCGTCGACCTCCTCGGGCACCAGGGTGACTTCCATGGTCGCCCCGCTCCGCGCCAATGTCATGACCAGCGACGTTCCGGGCGCGGCCTTCACCGCCGTCACCAACTGGCTCCATTCATCGATGGCCCGGCCATCGATCGCGCGCACCTCGTCGTCCTTCAGCAGCCCCGCCGCCTCGGCCACCGAACCGGGCGCGACGGCGCCGATCACGGGTTTCAGCCTCGGGTGATGGGGCTGCACGCCCAGCAGCGAGGTGAAGTCGGCATCGAGTTCCGCGGCGTCGAACGATGACGTATCCAGGTGGCGCAGGGCGATCTCGTTCCTGGACGTCATCACCTCGAGGACGACCGGCTGCCGCTCCATGATCCGTTGCATCAATTGCCAGCGAAGTTCCTGGGCGGTCCTGACCGCAATCCCGGACACGTTGCGCACCAGATCGCCGTCCTCGACGCCGGCCGCGGCCGCCACGGTGCCGGCCGGCGGTCGCGCCAGCACGGGACGCAGTTCGTCGACGCCGTGGATGAACAGCCCCCAGTACAGCAGCACGGCGAACAGGAGGTTGGCCGCCGGTCCGGCCGCCACGATCAGCATGCGCCAGCCGACCGGCTTGCGGTTGAAGGCCCGGTCGAGTTCCGCCGCCGGCACCTCGCCCTCGCGTTCGTCGAGCATCTTGACGTAGCCGCCCAGCGGAAACGCGCCGATGGCCCATTCCGTGCCGTCGGCGCCCAGGCACCGGCGATAGATGGGCTTGCCGAAGCCGACCGAGAATCGCAGCACCTTGACGCCGGCCAGGCGCGCCACCAGGTAGTGGCCAAATTCATGGACGACGATGAGGACGCCCAGCGCGACGATGAAGGCGCCCAGGTACCAGAAGATGCCGGAGTAGCTCACGATGCGCGGCGCGCCAACACGCCCCGGGCCGTCTCGCGGCCGGCGCGGTCGGCCGCCAGAACCGCCTCCAGGGTATCGGTGGCGGCGGCCGGCACGCCATCGAGCGAGGCGGCGATGACTTGGGCAATGCCGGGATAGGCGAGCCGGCCTTCCAGGAACGCCTCGACCGCCACTTCATTCGCCGCGTTGAGGATGGCCGGCGCGTTGCCGCCGGCCCGCAGCGCCTGGAAGGCGAGTTCCAGGCACGGAAAGCGCCGCAGGTCGGGGCGCTCGAAATCCAGATGGCGGATGGCGAAAAGATCCAGCGGCGCCACGCCGGCCTCGATCCGGTCGGGATAGGCCAGGGCATGCGCGATGGGCGTGCGCATATCGGGGTTGCCCAGTTGCGCCAGCACCGAGCCATCGACGTACTGGACGAGGGAATGGATGATGCTCTGTGGATGAATGACCACCTCGATCTGGTCCGGCATGGCGTTGAACAGCCAGCGCGCCTCGATCACCTCGAGGCCCTTGTTCATCATGGTGGCCGAGTCGACCGATATCTTGCGGCCCATGACCCAGTTCGGATGGGCGCAGGCCTGCTCCGGCGTCACCTCCGCCAGGGCCTCGACCGGCGTGGCGCGAAAAGGTCCGCCCGAGGCGGTCAGCAGCACCTTGCGCACGCCGCAAGCGGCGAGGTTGCCGTCGAAACCGCGCGGCAAGGACTGGAAAACCGCGTTGTGTTCGCTGTCGATCGGCAGCAGCGGCGTGCCGCGACGGCTGACTTCCGCCATGAACACCGGACCGGCCATCACCAGCGCTTCCTTGTTGGCCAACAACACCTTCTTGCCGGCGCGCACGGCCGCCAGGGTCGGCGACAAGCCCGCCGCGCCGACGATGGCGGCCATCACGGTATCGACTTCGGCGAGCGCGGCAACATCCTCCAGGGCCTCGGCGCCGGCCAGCACCTCGGTGCCGACACCGGCGAGCGCGTCGCCGAGCTTCTTCGCGTCGGCCGCGTCGCCGACCACCGCGTAACGGGGCCGATGGCGGCAGCATTGCGCTTCCAGGATGTCGAGCCGGCGGTGCCCGGTCAAGGCGACCACCTCGAAACGCTCGGGATGACGGGCCGCGACGTCGAGCGTGCTGAGGCCGATCGACCCGGTGGCGCCGAGGATGGCGAGGCGCTGGCGGCCGGTCATGACGATAGCCAGGCGATGACCAGCGCTGCCAGCGGCAATGTCGATGTCTGGCTGTCGAGCCGGTCGAACAGGCCACCATGCCCCGGCAGCAGTTGGCTGCTGTCCTTGACCCCGGCCTGGCGCTTGATCATCGACTCGAAAAGATCACCCATGATGCTCACCGCGGTCAGCCCGAGCAGCAGCAGCGCCCAGCCGGCCATGCTGGCCGGCGCGTAACCCGCCACCCGCGTGGCGACGGTGCCGTAGAGCAGAACGCCCGCCACGGCGCCGCCGACGCCTTCCCAGGTCTTGCCCGGGCTGATGGCCGGCGCCAGCTTGCGACGCCCCCAGGCGCGCCCGGCGAAGTAGGCGGCGATGTCGGCGATCCAGACCAGTCCCATCACCGCGAACAGCAGCCACGGATTCCGCGCCTGCAAGCCGACCAGGGCCGCCCAGGTCGGCACGATCAAGGTCCAGCCGACGAGATAGCCCGCCATGTCGTTGGCATCCATGCGCCATCGGCGCCATAACCAGATCGGCGCCAACAGGAGCCAGAACGCCGCCGACATCCACCACAGCCGCGGAAAGGCGAATTCGGGCTGGTGGTAGGCGGCAAGGCAGGAAACCAGGACGACGCCGGCAAACAGGAAGCGGCCGGCGGAATCGACCCGCATCAATCCGGCCCATTCCCAGGCCATCAGCCCGGCGACCGCGCCGAAGGCCAGGGCGACGCCCGCCCCGGGCAGCAGGAAAAGGATGCACAGGAAGCCGACGAGCAGGACCAGCGCCGTGATGACCCGCGTCTTAAGCATTCTGCATCGACGAAGACGCCTCGACCACGGGCGGGGCTTCGCCGGCGGCCCGCAGTTGTTCGCTGGTGCGGCCGAAGCGCCGTTCGCGCTTGCGGTACGAGGCGATGGCGGCGTCCAGGGTGCGGGCATCGAAATCCGGCCACAACTTGTCGGTGAAATACAGTTCCGTGTAGGCGAGCTGCCAGATCATGAAGTTGCTGATGCGCTCCTCACCGCCGGTGCGTATGAACAGATCCGGCTCCGGCGCGTGCGCCATGACCAGATAGGGTGCCAAGTCGGCTTCCGTCCATTGACCGCGACGCTCCGGATGTTCCTGGCCCAGGCGGTTGGCCGCCTGGAGAATGTCCCAGCGCCCACCGTAGTTGGCGGCGATGGTCAGCGTCAATCGACGGTTGCCGGCCGTTTGACGTTCGCCGGCCTCGATCAGTTCCCTCAGCCGCGCTTCGAAGCGGCCCAGGTCGCCCACCACTTTCAGGCGGATGCCGTTTTCGTGCAGGCGCGCCACCTCGTCGTGGAGCGCCGACACGAACAGGTTCATGAGGAAGGAAACCTCCTCGGGCGGCCGGCGCCAGTTTTCCGAACTGAAGGCGAAGACCGTGAGGTATTCGATGCCGCGTTCCATGCAGGTCCGGATGACGCGGCGCAGGGTATCGACACCCCGCTTGTGGCCGGCAACCCGCGGCAGGAAGCGCTTGCGCGCCCAGCGGCCGTTGCCATCCATGATGATCGCCAGATGCCTCGGCACGTCGGAGACATCGGGCACCCTCTGGGTGGAACTGCCAAAGTCAGCCATCGCGGGGCGCCGATGGCTCAGATGGCCATCAGATCCTTTTCCTTCTCGACCAGCATCTTGTCGACTTCGGCCACGTACTTGTCCGTCAGCTTCTGGATGTCGTCCTGCGCCCGGCGCTCGTCGTCCTCGGACAGTTCGTGCTTCTTCAGCGCGTCCTTGAGATGGGCGATGGCGTCGCGGCGCAGGTTGCGCACGGCCACCTTGGCGTTCTCGCCCTCGTGCTTGACGACCTTGATGAGTTCCTTGCGGCGCTCCTCGGTCAGCATCGGCATCGGCACGCGGATCAGGTCGCCCTGCGTGGCCGGATTGAGCCCGAGGTCGGAATCGCGGATCGCCTTCTCGACCTTCGGGATCATCGGCTTTTCCCACGGCTGCACGCCGATGGTGCGCGCGTCGATCAGGGTGATGTTGGCCACCTGGTTGATCGGCATGTAGGCGCCGTAGTACTCGACCTGCACGTGATCGAGAATGCCCGTGTGCGCCCGGCCGGTGCGGACCTTGGCCAGATCGTGCCTCAGCGCCTCCAGGCTCTTCTGCATCTTCTGTTCGGTGTTCTTCTTGAGTTCGGCAATCATCGCAAACTCCTCGCTAGCAATACACCAGCGTTCCCTCGTCCTCGCCCGTCACCACGCGCTTGAGCGCGCCGGCCTTGAAGATCGAGAAGACGTTGATCGGCAGTTTCTGGTCGCGGCACAGCGCGAAGGCCGTGGCGTCCATGACCGCCAGGTTGCGGCCAATGGCTTCGTCGAAGCTGATCCTGGCGAAGCGCGTCGCGGTCGGATCCTTCTTCGGGTCGGCGGTATAGATGCCATCGACCTTGGTCGCCTTCAGCACCATCTCGGCGCCGATCTCGGAACCGCGCAGCGCCGCTGCGGTATCGGTGGTGAAGAAGGGGTTGCCGGTGCCGCCGCCGAAGATGACGACCTTGCCCTCTTCCAGGTAGCGGATGGCCTTGCCCCGGATGTAGGGCTCGACCACCTGCTCGATGTTGAGCGCCGACTGCACCCGCGCATTGAGGCCGGCCTGGCGCATGGCGTCGGCCAGCGCCATGGCGTTCATGACGGTGGCCAGCATGCCCATGTAGTCGGCCGTGGCGCGATCCATGCCCGTCGACGCGCCCGCCATGCCGCGGAAGATGTTGCCGCCGCCGATGACGACGCCGATCTCGACGCCGAGGTCGGCGACCGCCTTGACTTCATTGACGATGCGCCAGAGCGTATCCCGGTTGATTCCGTAAGCGTCGTCGCCCATCAGGGCTTCGCCGGAAAGCTTGAGCAGAATTCGCTTATAGGCAGGCGTGGCGGTAGTCATGGATGGCTGGGAAGCGGCGTATCGCGACGGCTGACTTTCGTTTATTGCTTCTTGGCGGCGGCGGCCTGGGCGGCCACTTCGGCGGCGAAGTCGTTGACCTTCTTCTCGATGCCTTCGCCGACGACGTAGAGCGTGAAGCCGTTGACCGCCGCGCCCTTGCTCTTCAGCAACTGCTCGATGGTCTGCTTGCCGTCCTCGGCCTTGACGAAGACCTGGCCCAGCAGCGTCACGTCCTTCAGGTACTTCTGGACGGTGCCTTCGGCGATCTTCTCCAGCATGTTCTCGGGCTTGCCCGCCTCGCGCGCCTTCTCGATGGCGATGCGGCGCTCGGTGTCGAGCAGGTCGGCGGGAACGCCCGAGGCGTCGAGCGACTTCGGCTTCGAGGCGGCGATGTGCATGGCGATATCCTTGGCCAGCTGGTCGTCGCCGCCGGTCACATCCACCAGCACGCCGATCTTGCTGCCACCATGCACGTAGGACGACAGCTTGCCCTTGGCGGCGATACGCTCGAAGCGGCGGATGCTCATGTTCTCGCCGATCTTGCCGACCAGGGCGGCACGGGTCGACTCGACCGTGCCATCGCCCATCGGCAGCGCCGACAGGGCGGCCACATCGGCAGGACTCTTCGAGGCCACCAGTTCGGCGCAGCCCTTGGCCAGGGCGATGAACTCGTCGTTCTTGGCGACGAAGTCGGTCTCCGAATTGACTTCGACCACGGCGCCCAGCTTGCCGTCGGCCGACAGGTACATGCCGACCACGCCTTCAGCGGCGACGCGGCTGGCCGCCTTGGTGGCCTTGTTGCCCAGCTTCACGCGCAGGATTTCCTCGGCCTTGGCCATGTCGCCAGCGGCCTCGGTCAGCGCCTTCTTGCATTCCATCATCGGCGCGTCGGTCTTCTCGCGCAGTTCCTTGACCATGCTTGCGGTAATTTCCGCCATCACTTCACTCCAGAATGTTTTCGATATCGAGAGGCTTCTTCGCGGTTCACTCGGCCGCGTCTTCCTCGACCTCGACGAATTCATCCTCGCCGGCGATCTGCTGGACGACTTCATTGATCGACTGGCTCTTGCCATCGAGGATGGCGTCGGCGACGCCGCGGGCATACAGGCGGATGGCGCGCGACGAGTCGTCGTTGCCCGGGATCACGTAATCGATGCCCTCCGGGCTGTGGTTGGTGTCGACCACGCCGATGACCGGAATGCCCAGCTTGTTGGCCTCGGTGATGGCGATCTTGTGATAGCCGACATCGATGACGAACAACGCATCGGGCAGGCCGGCCATGTCCTTGATGCCGCCGATGCTCTTTTGCAGCTTGGTCAGCTCGCGCTGATTCATCAGCGCTTCCTTCTTCGACAGCTTCTCGATGTTGCCCTCCTGGGCCATCTGCTCCATTTCCTTCAGGCGCTTGATCGACTGCTTGACCGTCTTGAAGTTGGTCAGCATGCCACCCAGCCAGCGCTCGTCGACGCAGGGCATGCCGCAGCGGGCGGCCTCCTCGGCGATGATCTCGCGCGCCTGGCGCTTGGTGCCGACGAACATGATGGTGCCCTTCTGGGCCGCCATCTTCTTGACGAAGGAGATCGCCTCGTTGTACTTGGCGAGGGTCTTCTCGAGGTTGATGATGTGGATCTTGTTGCGATGGCCGAAGATGTAGTTGGCCATCTTGGGGTTCCAGAAACGGGTCTGGTGGCCGAAGTGAACGCCGGCCTCCAGCATCTGGCGCATGGTCGTGCTCATGAGTCGATCTCCGATATGGGTTAAGCCTCCGCCCGGCCGTGCTGCTTCATTCGAAGCCACCCTATCGGCGCCGGGCGTGTGGATTTTGCGCGGGACCATCCCGTGCAAGCGGCGGATTATATCCATTTCAATGAGATGCCATCAAGATCGTCGATGCTTTGCGGCTAGAATCACGCCCGTCACCCCGGAACACAGGCAACATGGGCATCATCGTCAAGACCGCCGAAGAAATCGAACACATGCGCGTGGCCGGCCGCCTGGCCGGGGAAGTGCTCGACCACATCGAACCTTTCGTCAAGCCGGGCGTCACCACCCTGGAACTGGACAAACTCTGCCACGACTACATGGTGGATGTGCAGGGCTGCATCCCGGCGCCGCTCGATTACGCGCCGCCCGGCTACGCGCCCTACCCGAAGTCGATTTGCGCGTCGGTGAACCACCAGGTCTGCCACGGCATTCCCAATGAGCGGCCGCTGAAGAAGGGCGACATCGTCAACCTCGACATCACGACCATCAAGGACGGCTGGCACGGCGACACCAGCCGCATGTTCGTTGTCGGCGAGGCTTCGATCCTGGCCACGCGGCTCTGCCGGATCACCTTCGAGTGCCTGTGGATCGGCATCGCGCAGGTCAAGCCGGGCGGCCGGCTCGGCGACATCGGCGCCGCCATCCAGCGCCACGCAGAACGCAACGGCTTCTCGGTGGTGCGCGAGTTCTGCGGCCACGGCATCGGCCGCAGCTTCCACGAGGAACCGCAGGTCCTGCATTACGGCAAGGCCGGCACCGGCCCGGAACTCGAACCGGGCATGGTGTTCACCATCGAACCGATGATCAATGCCGGCAAGGCCGCCATCTCCGAACTGTCCGATGGCTGGACCATCGTCACCAAGGATCGCAGCCTCTCCGCCCAGTGGGAACACACCGTGGCCGTCACCGCCACCGGCGTGGAAGTGCTGACGCTGTCGGCGGGAGCGCCGCCCATGCCAGGGATCGCCTGAAGGCGCCGTGGCATCCGGACCCGCGGCGAATCCCGATCTTGCCGCACTGGGCGACCACGCCCGGAAGGCGCTGCGCGCCAGCCAGGACCGCTTGCGCGCCGAGTACGAGCGCCGCAATGCCGCCGTCGCGCTGCTGCGCGGCCGCGCGCGCGCGGTCGACCGCGTGCTGCGCGAGATCTAGCGCGCGATGGCCATGCCTTCGGAACTCGCGCTCGTCGCCGTCGGCGGCTATGGCCGCGGCGAACTCTATCCGGCGTCCGATGTCGATCTGTTGTTGCTCGTTCCGGAAGGATTCGGCCGGCATGACCGGCTCGAAGCCCTCGTCGGCTTGCTGTGGGACATCGGCCTGGACATCGGCCACAGCGTGCGGACCGTCGCCGAATGCCTCGAACAGTCCGGGCAGGACATCACGGTCCGCACCTCGCTGCTCGAGGCCCGCCTGCTTTGCGGCAACCGGCGCCTGTTCGCCGAATTCGAGCGCCGTGTCCTCGGCACCCTCGATCCGGTGTCCTTCCTGCGGGCCAAGCAACTGGAACAGGCCGAGCGCTACGCCCGCTTCAACGATACGCCCTTCGCTCTCGAACCGAACAGCAAGGAAAGCCCCGGCGGGCTGCGCGACCTGCAAGTGATCCTGTGGGCCGCGCGCGCCGGCCGCCTGGGCGAGCGCTGGCGGGATCTGGCGCGAACCGGGCTGGTCGTCGCCGAGGAAGCGCGACAGCTGGCGCGCGCCGAGCTGTTTCTGCGCCATCTGCGCATCCGCCTGCACCACCTGGCCGGCCGCCGCGAGGACCGGCTTTCCTTCGAGCTTCAGGAGGCGCTGGCCGCCAGCTTCGGCATCCGCCCCTCGCCCAGCAAGCGGCGCTCGGAACTGCTGATGCAGCGCTATTACCGCAACGCCAAGCTGGTCACCCAACTCAACACGCTCGTGCTGCAAAACCTCGGCGGCCGGCTCACGCCCGGCCCCTCGCCGATTCCCATCGTCATCGACGATCGTTTCCAGATGGTGCGCGACCTGCTCGACATCCGCGACGACGATCTGTTCCGGCGCGTGCCGGAGGCCATTCTGGAAAGTTTCCTGCTGCTGGCCCGGCGGCCCGAACTGCGCGGCATGACGGCCCGGACCTTGCGCGCGCTTTGGCGGGCGCGCAAGCTCGCCGGTTCCGCGCTGCGGCGTTCGCCGGCGGCGCCGGAGCTGTTCATGGCCCTGTTCAAGGAAAGGCGCGGCCTCGTGCACGAGCTGCGGCGGATGAACCAGTACGACATCCTCGGCAATTACCTGCCGGTCTTCGGGCGCATCGTCGGGCAGATGCAGCACGACCTGTTCCATGCCTACACCGTCGACCAGCACATCCTTCAGGTGGTGCGCAACCTGCGGCGTCTCGCCATGCCTGACTTTGCCCACGAACACCCGTTCTGCACGCGGCTGATGAGCGGTTTCGACAAGCCCTGGCTGCTGTACATCGCCGCGCTGTTCCACGACATCGCCAAGGGGCGCGGCGGCGACCACTCGCGGCTCGGCATGGCCGATGCCCGGCGCTTCTGCCGCGGCCACGGCATCGTCGGCGAGGACGCCGACCTGGTGGTCTTCCTGGTCGGCCAGCACCTGACCATGTCGCAGGTGGCGCAGAAGCAGGATCTCGCCGACCCCGACGTCATCCGCCGCTTCGCCACCGTGGTCGGCACCGAGCGGCGGCTGACCGCCCTTTATCTGCTCACGGTGGCGGACATCCGGGGCACCAGCCCCAAGGTCTGGAATACCTGGAAGGGCAAGCTGCTGGAAGACCTGCTGCGCGCGACCTCGCTACTGTTGCGCGGCGACGCGCCGCCCCAGATGGCCGGCGTCGCGGAGCGGCAGGACGAGGCGCGGGCGCTGTTGCAGCGCCGGGGGCTGCGCCCGGGCACCGAGCAGGCGCTCTGGCAATGGCTGGACACCGGCTACTTCCTCAAGCACGACGCCGACGAGATCGCCTGGCACGCGCACACGCTCTACCATCGCCCCGAGAGCGGCGAGCCCGTGGTCCGCGCCCGCATCAACCGCGCCGGCGAGGGCGTGCAGGTGATGGTCTACGTCGCCGACCAGCCGCAACTGTTCGCCAGGATTTGCGGCTTCTTCGCCCGGCTCGGCTATTCGATCGTCGCCGCCACGGTGCACACGACGCGTCATGGTTACGCCCTCGACAGTTTCATCCTGCTCGACCCGGGCGAGCACCTGGCCTACCGGGACGTGCTGGGCCTGATCGAACACGACCTGGCCGAGCATCTCAAGCGCCTGCCACCCCTCGAACCGCCGCCGCCGGCGCGCCTGTCGCGCCAGGTCAGGCACTTTCCGATCACGCCCGAAGTGGACATCGAGCCGGATGAACGCGGCGCCTCGCACGTGATGACGATCGCCGCGGCGGACCGGCCGGGGCTGCTCTACTCGATCGCGCGCATCCTCGGCCAGCACGGCGTCCTCATCGCTTCGGCGAGGATCGCCACCCTGGGCGAGCGTGTCGAGGACACCTTCGTCATCACCGGCGCCGAGCTCGGCAAGACGGCGAGCCTCGTCAATATCGAACAGGAGCTGCTGGCGGCCTTGCGCGTCTGAGCCACGGTTCAGCCGCGATTCAGCCGCAACTCAGCCGGTCTTCGCGCACAAGTGCTCGATGACGCCGCGCACGCTAACCATGGCGCGTTGCAGGACTTCCTCGAGCGCGTCGAAGCGGATCGCGCGCGCGCTGTCGCCCCGGCCGGCCGCCCAGTTGGCGACCACGCAAATCGCCGCGTAGGGAACTTCCAGCTCGCGCGCCAGCGATGCCTCCGGCATGCCGGTCATGCCCACCATGTCGGCGCCATCCCGTTGCAGGCGGTCGATCTCGGCGGCGGTCTCCAGCCGCGGCCCCTGGGTGGCGGCATAGACGCCGCCGTCGACCGCGGCCAGGTCCGCCCCGGCGGCGGCGGCCAGCAGCCGTTCGCGCAAGCCCTGGTCATAGGGCTCGGTGAAATCCACATGCACCACCGGCGCGTCGCCATTGTCGTGAAACGTGGCGTTGCGGCCCCAGGTGTAGTCGATGATCTGATGCGGCACCACGAGCGTGCCCGGCGCCAGGTCGGCGCGGATGCCGCCGACCGAGGCCACGGAAACGACGCCCGCCGCGCCCGCGCTCCTGACCAGCGCCCACAGGTTGGCGCGGTAGTTGACCCCATGCGGCGGAATGGTGTGGCCATGGCCGTGCCGGGCGAGAAACACCACCTCCTGGCATCCGATCCGACCGAAAGTGAGCGCGCCCGAGGGTTCGCCGAAAGGCGTGCGCACCACCTCGCGCCATGTCACGTCGAGGTTGGCCAGTTGTGTCAGCCCGCTGCCGCCAATCACTGCAAGCATGTGAAATTCCTCGAATTTCGTTGAAAGTCAGCCATGGCGTGACGCCGCCCATGTGCTAGAATCCGCGCCCTTTCGCGCCATTTCCGGCCGCCTCGCGCCGACCGCCATCCCATGTCCCGTCCACTCCGCAACATCGCCATTATCGCCCACGTCGACCACGGCAAGACCACGCTGGTCGACCAACTCCTGCGCCAGTCGGGCACCTTCCGCGAAAACCAGCAGGTGGCGGAGCGCGTGATGGATTCCAACGATCTCGAAAAGGAACGCGGCATCACGATTCTCGCCAAGAACTGCGCCATCGATTTCGAGGGCACGCACATCAACATCGTCGACACGCCCGGCCACGCCGATTTCGGCGGCGAAGTGGAGCGCGTGCTGTCGATGGTGGACGGCGTGCTGCTGCTAGTCGACGCCGTCGAGGGCCCGATGCCGCAGACGCGCTTCGTCACGCGCAAGGCGC
>CAZRRI010000029.1:0-29854 GCA_964602565.1 uncultured Rhodocyclaceae bacterium
TGATATTGCGGATCACCCGTGAGAAAGTAGGTCAGCGCCAGACTATCCATTCAACCCAAACGCCCCACTGATCACCTCAGTCGGGGCGTTTGTGCTTTGGGGCGTACAATTCGCCGCATGAAAACGACCTTCCTGGATTTTGAACAACCGATTGCCGAGCTCGAAGGCAAGATCGAGCAGCTCAGATTTGTTCAGGACGACTCGGCTGTCGATATCTCCGAGGAAATCAGCAGGCTCGAGGCAAAGAGCCTGTCCCTCACCAAGGATATCTACGCCAAGCTGACACCTTGGCAGATCGCCCAGGTCGCGCGACATCCTCAGCGTCCGTACACGCTTGATTACATCGAGCACATGTTCACCGATTTCGAAGAGCTTCATGGCGACCGCGCGTTTTCCGACGATCACGCCATCGTCGGCGGATTGGCACGCTTCAACGGCCAATCCTGCATAGTCATCGGCCACCAGAAGGGCCGGGATACCAAGGAAAAAATTTTTCGCAATTTCGGCATGCCGCGGCCGGAAGGCTATCGCAAGGCCCTGCGCCTGATGCGGCTTGCCGAGCGCTTCGAGTTGCCCATTTTTACTTTTGTTGACACGCCGGGAGCCTATCCCGGCATCGACGCCGAGGAGCGCGGTCAATCGGAGGCAATCGGGCGGAATCTCTACGAAATGGCGCAAATCAAGGTACCTCTCATCGCCACCGTGATCGGCGAGGGCGGTTCCGGCGGCGCGCTTGCCGTTGCGGTCGGTGATGCGCTGCTGATGCTTCAGTACGCCACGTACTCCGTGATCTCGCCGGAAGGTTGCGCATCCATTCTTTGGAAGAGCGCGGACAAGGCTGCCGATGCCGCCGAAACCATGGGTATCACGGCGCCACGTCTGAAGTCCCTCGGGCTGGTGGACCGGCTTATCACCGAGCCGGTCGGCGGCGCGCACCGCGACCATCGTGCGATGGCCGTGGCCCTCAAGAAGGCGCTTCAGGATCAGCTGAAGCAGGTGGCCACGCTCTCGCCCGCCGAGCTTGTCGAACGCCGGATGGAGCGGGTGATGAGCCATGGCCGCTACAAGGAAATCAGCCTCCACTGACCCTGTCAGTGCCGCTGTCACCCGATGCCTGGCGCGGCATGTCGGCCCAAGCGATCGACTCACGGTAGCTTTCTCCGGCGGCCTGGATTCGACGGTCCTGCTGCACGTGCTTGCCGCCGCCTCGGGCTGCCTGGTCTCCGCGGTGCATGTGCATCACGGATTGAGTGACAACGCGGACCATTGGGCGGAGTTTTGCCAGGAGACCTGCCGGGCATGGGCGGTGCCATGTTCCGTGTATCGCGTCGACGTCGAGCGGGGAACCCGCGATGGCCTGGAAGCTGCGGCGCGCCGCGCGCGCCATGCGTGCTACCGGCAAGTGGCGGCCGATTGGATCGTCCTCGCCCATCATCGCGGTGATCGCGCCGAGACGACGCTTTTCAACATCGTTCGCGGTGCCGGCGTCCGGGGCGCCGGTGCGATGCCCGAACGGAGCGGCCGCCTGCTCAGACCCTTGCTGGACGTCGAACGGACCGAGATCGCCGCTTATGCGCAAGCGCACGGCTTGAGATGGATCGAGGACGAAAGCAACCAGGACATCCGGTTTTCGCGGAATTTCCTTCGCCTCGACATCCTGCCGGCCTTGCGCCAGCGCTTCCCCTCGGTCGAGGAACGCCTCGTCAGTGCCGCGATGCACTTCGCCGAAGCCGCCAGCCTGCTCGACGACCTGGCCAGGCTGGATCTCGACGATCATCCTCAAGCCTTCCCCGTGGATCTGGAATTGTTGAGGCGCTTGCCGGAGCCGCGCGCGCGCAATGTCTTGAGGTTCCTGTTGGTCATCCTCGGCGTCGGCATTCCGAGTGAGCGACGTCTGAAGGAGGCCATGCGGCAGTTCCTGACGGCGGCTCCCGACCGGCATCCCGCCGTCGTCTTCGGCAGCGTCACCTTGAAGCGGGCGGGCAGGCTGCTGGTGCTCGTTGGCGCCAACGACGTCCTTAGTCAAGCGGCACGCCCGCCAGCAGTTGGGCGAGTTCGACCGCCGACCTGACATTCATCTTTTCGAAGATGCGTGCGCGATGGACCTCGACCGTCCGCATGGCGATCTGCAAGTCCGCGGCGATCACCTTGTTGTACTGGCCGCCCAGAATCCGTTTCATCACCTCCCGTTCCCGCGTCGTCAGGCTTTGCAGGCGCGCATCGATCGATGCGTTGGAAGCGGCAAGGCGGTGGTTCTGCTCGTCCAGGCCGAGCGCGGCGACCACGCGCTCGACCAGTTCGCCGTCGCTGAAGGGCTTTTCCAGAAAGTCGAACGCTCCCTTCTTGATCGTCCGGACCGCGAGCGGCACGTCGGCGTGACCGGTCAGGAAAATCACGGGCATCGCGCAGCCCCGATCCAGCAATTGCTCGAACAGCTCCAGGCCGGTCATCCCGGACATCCGGATGTCCAGAATCAGGCAACCCCTCATGTCGATACGATAATCGGCGAGAAAACTCTCGGCGGAATCCCAGGCGTGCGATTCGATACGGTGCGAGCGCAACAGCCAGGCCAAGGCATCCCGTATGGCTTCGTCATCGTCGATCAGGTGCACGATGCCCATGCTCATGGGTTCCCGATCGGCAGCAGGACATGGAAGATGCTCCCGCCTTGCGGGTTCGGCTCCATCCACAATCGCCCCTTGTGCCCCTCGACCACCGACCGGCAGATATTCAGGCCCATGCCCAGTCCTTCGGTCTTGGTGCTGAAGAAGGGCTCGAACAGCCGGGGCGCGGTTGTCGCCGGAATGCCAGGTCCAAGATCGGCAATGGCGAGGTGGATGTGTCCGTTCTCGAGTTCCGCGCCCAAAGTCAGCCGTCGGCGCTCGCCGGGGAGTCCCTGTACCGCCTCGATCGCGTTGCGGATGAGGTTGAGAAAAGCCTGTTCGAGCAATATGCCGTCGCCATTGACTGTGGGCAGGCCGGATCGGACATGACGCTCGATCCGGATGCCATGCCTGCGCGCATCCGGTTCCACCAGGGCAATGCTCCGGTCGATCAGGTCGACGATGTTGCACGGCTCCGACTTGGGTTCGGCCCGCCTGACGAACTCGTAGATACGCCGGATGACGCGGCCTGCCCGCTGCGCTTGCGCCGTGCTCTTGACCAGGGCGTCTTTCAGTTCCTCCGCGTCGGCATGGCCCTCGTTCAATAGCCGCAGGCATCCGGCGTTGTAGCTGGCGATCGCCGCCAGCGGCTGATTCAGCTCGTGCGCGAGGCTGGATGCCATCTCGCCCATGGTGATCAGTCTTGCCGTTGCCTGGAGCCGTTCCTGTTGCTGGCGGGCCAGTTCCTCGGCCCGTTTCTGGTCGGAGATATCGATGACCGAACTCATCCATCCCGTTTGCCGGCCATTGGCATCGATCAGCGGCGCTTCATGGACCAGGACCGGAAATACTTCGCCATTGCGGTGCCTGAAGGGAACCTCGAAACCGCGCCTGGGGCCTTCGCCGGCGAGAATGCGGTCGTGCAGGGCGCGCGTGGCTTCCATTTCCTCGTCGACCCAATAGGGCATCGGGGGCATCCGGCCGGTCAGTTCCTCGGCCGTCCAGCCCACCATCGCGCAAAAGGCGGGATTGACGTAGGTGATGCGGCCTTCCAGGTCGCGCGCGCGCAAGCCCGCCTGCACGGAATCCTCCATCGCCTTGCGAAAGGCATGTTCGTTGCGCAAGGCCGCCTCGGCGGCCAGCCGTCCTTGCACATGGCGGCGCAGGGCCCAGAGGCTCCACAGCACCACGATGGCCAGGAAGACCAGGGCCGCCGACAGGAGCCGGCCGGCCAGCGGTGCCGGCGTCCGGTAGGGCGTCGCCTGCAACGACAGGCCATGGCCCGGCGGTTCGAGCGCCAGTTGGTAGCTTCCCGTGGATGTCGGCGTTTCCACCTTGGATCGACTGGCCAGCGACTTGCCTTCGGCGTCGGCCACGACGATGCGGTAGCGCTCCGCCAGCCACCAGGGGACCGCTTCTTGCAGCATGCGATGTATTTCGTATTGCCCCACCACCGCGCCGACCGCGCGATCGCGATCGGCTATGGGCACATGGACCTGGAAGGCCCAATCGCCATTGGCGGTCAGATAAGGCTTGCCGTATACCGGTTTCGCCAGCGACATCGCCAGCTTGACGGCCCCCGGGTCCACGGCCGAAGTGGCCGCCGCCGGATAGGTCAGCCGAACGCCGCCGGCGCCATCGAGCCAACTCACCGCCCGCAATCCGGTCTGGTTCTCGATCAGGAGGCGGGCATGCGCCGCCAGGCTGTCCTGATCCTGAATCTGGCGCGCACCCATCTGCCCCAGCAGTTCTTCGTTATGGGTGAGCGTGAAGCGCAGGCTTTGCTCCAGCCAAAGTATGTCGCTGATCAACGTGGCCCGCTGTTCCTCGTTGTCGGTCCGGTTCGACAGCCACAAGAGCGCCGCCATGGCGCCGACGAAGAGGGCGAACGACAAGCGCGGCAGCCACCATAGCCAGCCGCTGGTCTTGATTTCCGGGGCCATCCGCGCCATGTCCATCGGGACGATGTTAAACCTTCTGGCCGCAGTCGAGCGCGGCGTGCCTGTGGATATCCACAATGGCGGCGGTCAGGCCGGATAACGACAATCCGCCCAAGCCCATCCGGGCATATACAGAGGAGAAGCCATGAAAGCTCGCAATATCATCATCGGCCTGATCGCGACCGCGGCACTTTCCCTGCCGGCATTCGCGCAGCAACCCATTGTCATCAAGTTCAGCCACGTCGTCGCCAATGACACACCGAAGGGACATGCCGCCGAGTTCTTCAAGAAGAAGGCCGAGGAACTGACGGGGGGCAAGGTCAAGGTCGAGGTGTACGCCAACAGCACGCTGTACAAGGACAAGGAAGAGATGGAGGCGTTGCAGTTGGGCGCCGTGCAAATGCTGGCGCCGTCCCTGGCGAAGTTCGGCCCCCTCGGCGTCAAGGAATTCGAGGTGTTCGACCTTCCCTACATCTTCGACAACTATGACGAACTGCACAAGGTGACCATGGGGCCGGCCGGCCGGCAGCTGCTGGACAAGCTCGAAGCCAAGGGCATCCGGGGCCTGGCCTACTGGGACAACGGCTTCAAGTCGTTCTCGGCCAACAAGCCCCTGCGGACCCCCGAGGACTTCAAGGGCCTGAAAATGCGCATCCAATCCTCGAAGGTTCTCGAATCCCAGATGCGGGCGCTGAGCAGCCTGCCGCAGGTGATGGCATTCTCCGAGGTCTACCAAGCCTTGCAGACGGGCGTCGTGGACGGCACCGAGAACCCGATTTCCAATCTCTACACGCAGAAGATGCATGAGGTGCAAAAGCACTTGTCCCTGACCGAGCACGGTTACCTCGGTTATGCCGTGATCGTGAACAAGAAATTCTGGGACAGCCTGCCGACCGATATCCGCGCCAAGCTCGACGACGCCATGGGACAGGCGACCCGCTATGCCAACCAGATCGCCAAGGTCGAGAACGACAAGTCGCTGGAGGCGGTCAAGGCGTCCGGCAAGACGCAGATCTACATGCCCACGCCGCAGGAGCGCGCGGCGATCAAGAAGGCGCTGATCAAGACCCACATCGACATGGAATCGCGCATCGGCAAGGATCTGATTCAGTCCATCTACCGCGAAACCGGGTTCGATCCGGCCAAGCTGTAAAAGTCAGCCGTGGCGGCACGCCGCTCGGCGGCGTGCCTGCCCTGGCAAGCCAAGCTGCGGGGAGACAGCGGGATGAGAATTCTCGATCGGCTCGAGGAATGGTTGATCACCTTCCTGATGGGCGCGGCCACCCTGATCATTTTTGTTTCCGTGATGCATCGCTATTTCTCCGGATACGCGATCCCGGGACTCCAGGACTGGCTGCTCGGCCTCAATTTCGGCTGGGCGCAGGAACTGTGCATCATCATGTTCGTCTGGATGGCCAAATTCGGCGCCGCCTACGGCGTGCGCACCGGCATCCACGTCGGCGTCGATGTCCTCATCAATCGCCTCGACAGCGCCGCGCGAGGCAAGTTCATCGTCTTCGGCCTGTTGGCCGGCGCGCTGTTCACCGGCATCGTCGGCACGCTGGGCGCGCACTTCATCTGGGAAAACGGCATGCATTACGCCACGTTCACCTGGCTGGGGATCGACGTCGGCGACGTGCCGGAAGGGCCGACCACGCCCGATCTCGAGTGGCCGACCTGGATCGTCTATTCGGCGATTCCGCTCGGTTCCTTTCTCATGTGCTTCCGCTTCCTGCAAGTCACCGTGAGTTTCATCCGCACGGGCGAGCTGCCGCATCACGATCATGGCCACGTCGATGGCATCGACGAAGACCACCTGCCGGTGGATGCCAACCCCTACGGCATGGATGACAACCTGCATCCGCACGACCTGAGACGCGATGGGTACCACGGCGACGGCGAGCGCGACGGCAAGGGGGACGGCAAATGAGCACCGCGATCATTTTCGTCCTGCTCGCGCTGCTGATGCTGACCGGCATGCCGGTATCCATCTCGCTCGGCCTCACGGTGCTGACCTTCCTGTTCGCCTTCACCGAGGTTCCGCTCGAATCGGTGGCCTTGAAACTCTTCACCGGCATCGAGAAGTTCGAGATCATGGCGATCCCGTTCTTCATCCTCGCCGGCAACTTCCTGACCCACGGCGGGGTGGCGCGGCGGATGATCAACTTCGCCACCTCCATGGTCGGCCACCTGCGCGGCGGCCTGGGCATGTCGGCGGTGCTGGCGTGCGCGCTGTTCGCCGCGGTGTCGGGCTCCAGCCCGGCGACGGTGGTGGCGATCGGCTCGATCCTGATCCCGGCGATGATCAAGCAGGGCTATCCGCTGCGCTTCGGCGCCGGCGTGGTGGCCTCGGCCGGCGGCCTGGGCATCCTGATCCCGCCCTCGATCGTCATGGTGATGTACGCGGTGTCGACCAACAGCTCGATCGGCGCGCTGTTCATGGCCGGCGTCATCCCCGGCCTGGTGCTGGCCGCCATGCTGATGTTGACCACGTGGTATCGCGCCTGGAAGCACAAGTATCCGAAAGAAAGGCGCGCCAGCTGGCGTGAGCGCGTGACGGCCTTCCGCGAGTCGGTGTGGGGCCTGCTGCTCATCGTGGTGGTGATGGGCGGCATCTACTCCGGCCTGTTCACGCCAACCGAGGCGGCGGCGATGAGTGCGGTGTATGCCTTCTTCGTCGCCGTGTTCGTCTACAAGGACATGGGCCTGAAGGACGTGCCGAAGACCCTGCTGGCTTCGGCCAACATGAGCGCCATGCTGCTCTACATCATCACCAACGCCGTGCTGTTCTCCTTCCTGCTCACGCACGAGAACATCCCGCAGGCGATCTCCGAGTGGCTGCTGGCCAGCGGCCTGGGCGTGATTGGCTTCCTGCTGGCGGTGAACATCCTGCTGCTGATCATGGGCAACTTCATGGAGCCCTCGTCGATCATCCTGATCACGGCGCCGATCCTGTTCCCGATCGCCATGAAGCTGGGCATCGACCCGATCCATTTCGGCGTGATGATCACGGTGAACATGGAGATCGGCATGATCACGCCGCCGGTGGGTCTCAACCTCTACGTCGCCAGCGGCATCGGCAAAATGGGCCTGACGGACTGCGCCAAGGCGGTTTGGCCGTGGCTGTTCACCATGCTGCTCTTCCTGATGCTGATCACCTACGTGCCGGTCATTTCGACCTGGCTGCCGAAGACCTTGGGAATGATGTAGCGGGGCCGGCGCGACCGTCGCGAAAGCCCGGCCGGGAGGCGCTCCCGGCCGGGCTTTTTTCGTTCGGCGTGCCGCGACGACTGACTTTTCTGCGATAAAATCCGCAATTGATTGTTTTACTTACCAAACTGCATTAGAAAGGTTGAAAGCATGGCAATTGAGCGCACCCTGTCGATCATCAAACCCGATGCCGTGGCCAAGAACGTCATCGGCCAAATCTACAGCCGTTTCGAGAACGCGGGCCTGAAGATCGTCGCCTCGCGCATGGCTTGGTTGTCCGAGCGGGAAGCCGGCGGTTTCTACGCCGTGCACAAGGAACGTCCTTTCTTCAAGGATCTCGTCCAGTTCATGACCTCCGGCCCGGTGATGATCCAGGTTCTGGAAGGCGAGAACGCCATCGCCAGGAACCGCGAGCTGATGGGCGCCACCGACCCGAAGAAGGCCGACAAGGGCACCATCCGCGCCGATTTCGCCGAGAGCATCGACGCCAACGCCGTGCACGGTTCCGACGGCCCCGATACCGCCAAGGTCGAGGTCGCCTACTTCTTTCCCGAGCTGAACGTCTATTCCGGTCGTTGATCGACTGAGCGTGGTGCGGAGCCGCCCGTGATATCGAGCGCAGCGAGCATGCCGGAACCCCCCGCGAGGGTGGCGAAGGCGGACGGGCCGGTCAACCTGCTCGACTTCGATGTCGCCGGCCTGACGGCCTGGTTTGCGCAGTCGGGCGAGAAGCCCTTCCGCGCGCGCCAGGTGCTGCGCTGGATGCATCGCGCCGGCTGCGACGACTTCGGGCGGATGACCGACGTGGCGAAGAGCCTGCGGGCGAACCTCGCCGAAATCGCCGAGATTCGGGGCCCGCGGCCGATCCGCGATACCGTCGCGGCCGATGGCACGCGCAAGTGGCTGCTCGGTGTCGACGGCGAGGCCGGTCCCGGCAACGCGGTCGAGACGGTGTTCATCCCCGAGGCCAGCCGCGGCACGCTGTGCGTCTCCACGCAGGTGGGCTGCGCGCTCGACTGCGCCTTCTGCTCGACCGGCAAGCAGGGCTTCAACCGCAATCTCACCACCGCCGAAATCATCGGCCAGCTCTGGCACGCCAACCGCGCCCTCGGCTCGGTCAAGGCGCCGGGCGCCGCCGACGAAGGCGAACGGGTGATCAGCAACGTCGTGCTGATGGGCATGGGCGAGCCGCTGGCCAATTTCGACGCACTGGTGCCGGCGCTGCGCCTGATGCTCGACGACCACGGCTACGGCCTGTCGCGCCGGCGCGTAACGGTGTCGACGTCCGGCATCGTGCCGGCGATGGACCGCCTGCGCGAAACCGTGCCCGTGGCGCTGGCGGTGTCGCTGCACGCGCCGGACGATGCGCTGCGCGACCGCCTCGTGCCGCTCAACCGCAAGTATCCGCTCAAGGAACTGATGGCGGCCTGCCGGCGTTACCTGGAAGACGCGCCGCGGGACTTCATCACCTTCGAGTACGTCATGCTCGACGGCATCAACGACAGCGACGCCCACGCGCACGCACTGTTGCGACTGGTGCGCGAGGTGCCGAGCAAGTTCAACCTGATCCCCTTCAATCCCTTCCCGGGTTCCGGCTTCCGGCGTTCGCGGCCGGAACGGGTGCGCCGCTTCCAGGAAGTCCTGCTCGATGCCGGCATCGTCGCGACGGTGCGCAAGACGCGCGGCGACGACATCGACGCGGCCTGCGGCCAACTGGCCGGCCAGGTCAAGGACAAGTCGCGCCGCGTGGTGGCGATGGCGCAACCGGTGGAGGCGTGGCAATGAACACTCGGCTGGCGGGTCTTGTCGTGGCGGGGATGCTCGCCGGCTGCGCCGGGTTGCCGGCGCCGAACACGGAAACCTCCGTGACGCCCGTGTCGCAGCAGGTCGCCGTCGGCGACGCCCGGCAGCGGGCCAAGGCGCACACCGATCTGGGCATGCTCTATCTGCGCGAGGGCCGCCTCGCCGTGGCGCTCGACGAGGCCCGGCTGGCGATAGAGTCGGATCCGGGCTATCCGCTCGGTTACAACCTGCTCGGCCTGGTGCGCATGTATCTCAAGGAAGAAAAAGCCGCCGAGGACAGCTTTGCGCGCGCCTTGCGCCTGGCGCCGACCGATCCCGAGATCAACAACAACTTCGGCTGGTTCCTGTGCCAGAGCGGGCGCGAGCAGCAGTCGCTGAGCTATTTCGAGACCGCCGCCAAGAGTCAGTTGTATGCGACGCCGACCAAGCCGCTGACCAACGCGGGCATCTGCTCGCTTTCGATCAAGGATGACAAGGGCGCCGAGGAGTTCCTGTTGCGGGCCTTGCGCGTCGATTCGACCAACAGCGACGCCCAGTTCCTGCTCGCCGACATCTGTTACCGCACGGGACGGCTCGCGCAGGCCAGGAACCGGCTGGCCGAGGTGCACAAGATGAACGAGCCGACGGCCCAGACGCTCTGGCTGGGCGCGCGCATCGAGCGGAAGATGGGCGACCGCCAAGAGGAAATGCGCCACGTCAATCAACTCCGGCGCAAATTCCAGGAATCCCGGGAGTACCAACTCTTGATGCAGGGCAAGTACGAGTGACCGAATCGCCGGACACGACCAACGCGGGCATCGATGCCGGCGCGGCCGGCCTGCCGCCCGACGGCGAGGCGGGCCTCGGCCACTCGTTGCGGCGCATGCGCGAGGCGCGCGGCTTCAGTGTCGACGACGTTGTCCAGGCGTTGAAGTTCAATCCGCGCCAGATCGAGGCGCTGGAAGCCGACCAACTGGACGCGCTGCCCGGCGCGACGTTCATTCGCGGCATGATCCGCGGCTATGCCCGCCTGCTCAAGATCGACTCCGAGCCCTTGCTGGCCGAACTCGCCAGCCGTATGCCGGTCAGCGTGCCGGACGTGCGGCCGCCTGACAACATGGGCAACGCCATGCCGAATGCCGGCGTGCGGCAGATACCGGTGCTGGTCTCGCTGTCGGTATTGCTGCTGGTGTTTGCGGCAACCCTGGTTGCCTGGCATTTTCTCGGCGATCGCCAAGGTGGTGAACAGCCCCGGGCGACCAGCGCGAGAAGCGATCCCGGCGACACCAGCGTCGTCCCGGCGGCCGGCCCGGCCGCCAGTCCGGCGCCACCACCGGCGGCGGTCGAAGTTCCGGCCGCGAGCGCCGCGCCGCCGGCCGTCGTTGCCCCGGAGGCGACCGGCAGGCAACTGGCCTTCGATTTTCTCGGCGCGAGTTGGGTGGAGGTCCGTGATGCCACTGGACAGATCATATTCACGGGACAGTACGGTCCTGGCATCCGGCAGGTGGTCGTCGGCCAGCCGCCTTTTCAGCTGGTGATCGGCAGCGCCACCGGCGTCGAGTTGCGCTACGACGATGTCGTGGTCGACCTCAAGCCGCATACGCGCGCCGAAGTGGCACGACTGACTTTGGAATGATGGCCACCTCGATCACCGTGGCCGGCGCTTGCCCCGCTCGGCGTGTAACGCGCCGCGTCATGGTCGGCGGCGTCGCCGTCGGCGGCGGCGCGCCGGTCGCGATTCAGTCGATGACCAATACCGACACGGTCGACGTCCTCGGCACCGCCCTCCAGGTGGCGGAACTCGCGCGCGCCGGTTCCGAACTCGTCCGCATCACCGTCAATACCCGCGAGGCCGCCGCCGCGGTTCCGGAGATACGCGCGCGCCTGCTGGCCATGAATCTCGACGTGCCGCTGATCGGCGATTTCCATTTCAACGGCCACAAGCTGCTCGCCGAGGTGCCGGCCTGCGCCCAGGCGCTGGCCAAGCTGCGCATCAATCCGGGCAACGTCGGCAAGGGCGCCAGGCGCGACGAGCAGTTCGCGCAGCTGATCGAGATCGCCTGCAAGCACGACAAGCCGGTGCGCATCGGCGTCAATTGGGGCAGCCTCGACCAGCAGCTGCTGGTCCGCGTCATGGACGAGAATGCGCGCCGCGCCGAGCCGCTCGATGCGACCGGCATCATGCGCGAGGCGATGGTGGCCTCGGCGCTGGAGTCGGCGGCGAGGGCGGAAGAGATCGGCCTGCCGGGCGACCGGATCGTGCTCTCCTGCAAGGTCTCCGGCGTGCAGGATCTGATCGCCCTCTACCGCGAATTGTCGCGGCGTTGCGACTATCCGCTGCACCTGGGGCTCACCGAGGCGGGCATGGGCAGCAAGGGCATCGTCGCCTCGACGGCGGCGCTGGCGGTGCTGCTCCAGGAGGGCATCGGCGACACGATCCGCGTCTCCCTGACGCCCGAACCCGGCGGCCAGCGCACGCGCGAGGTCGTCGTCGCCCAGGAAATCCTCCAGACCATGGGCCTGCGCGCCTTCGTGCCGATGGTCGCCGCCTGCCCGGGCTGCGGGCGCACCACCAGCACCGTTTTCCAGGAACTGGCGCGGGACATCCAGGACTTCGTTCGCGAGCGCATGCCCGCATGGCGGCTCGCGCACCGCGGCGTCGAGACCATGACGCTGGCGGTCATGGGCTGCGTGGTGAACGGCCCGGGCGAAAGCAAGCACGCCAGCATCGGCATTTCGCTGCCGGGCACCGGCGAGGAACCGGTGGCGCCGGTCTACGAGGATGGCGAGCGGACGACGACATTGCGCGGCGAGAACATTGCCGCCGAATTCAAACGGATCATCGAGAACTACGTGGCGCGCAAGTACGCGCCGCGCGTCTAGAACATGAGCACATTGCAAGCGATCCGCGGGATGAACGACATCCTGCCCGACGAGGCTGAACTCTGGGAACAGTTCGAGGAACTGGTGCGCGACTGGCTGCGGGTCTACGGCTATCGGCCGATGCGCATGCCGCTGGTCGAGCCGACGCCGCTGTTCGCGCGCGCCATCGGCGAGGTGACCGACATCGTCGAAAAGGAAATGTATTCCTTCACCGACAGCCTCAACGGCGAGCAATTGACCTTGCGCCCGGAAGGCACCGCCTCCTGCGTGCGCGCCGTGCTTCAGCACAATCTGCTCTACGACAGTCCGCGCCGGCTCTGGTACATGGGGCCGATGTTCCGCCATGAGCGGCCGCAGAAGGGGCGCTACCGCCAGTTCCACCAGGTCGGCGTCGAGGCGCTCGGTTACGCCGGTCCCGACATCGACGCCGAGCAGATCCTGATGGGCGCGCGGCTGTGGGACGACCTGGGCCTGGCCGGCATCGAACTCGAAATCAATTCGCTCGGCCAGCCGGACGAGCGCGCGCGCCATCGCGCCGACCTGATCGCCTATCTCGAACAGCATCGCGACCGGCTCGACGCCGACGGCCAGCGGCGCCTGCACACCAATCCGCTGCGCATCCTCGACACCAAGAACCCGGCCATGCGGGAACTGGTCGAGGGCGCGCCGACGCTGATGGCTTATCTGGGCGAGGCGTCGCTCAAGCACTTCGAGGGCGTGCAGATGCTGCTCAAGGATGCCGGCCTGCCCTACCGGATCAATCCGCGGCTGGTGCGCGGGCTCGACTATTACAATCTCACCGTGTTCGAGTGGGTGACGGATCAACTCGGCGCGCAGGGCACGGTCTGCGCGGGCGGCCGTTACGACGGCCTGATCGCGCAGCTCGGCGGCAAGCCGGCGCCGGCCTGCGGTTTCGCGATGGGCGTCGAGCGCCTGCTGGCGCTGTGGACCGAGCAGGGCAATCGCCATGAGCGTCCGGTGCCCGATGTCTATGTCGTGCATCAGGGCGAACTGGCCGGCCGGCACGCATTCCGGGTCGCGGAGCATCTGCGCGATGTCGGCTTCGTCGTTCATCTGCACTGCGGCGGCGGCGGCTTCAAGGCGCAGATGAAGAAGGCCGATGCCGCGGGCGCGACGGTCGCGGTGATCATCGGCGACGACGAGGCGCGGGCCAACGAGGCGACGATCAAGGCCTTGCGCGAGGATGCCGGGCAAAAGCGCGTCGCCGTCGAACAGTTGGCCGAGGTGGCGGGCGAGTGGATACTTGGCAATGAATGTGAATAGCAACGGGAACGGGAAAACGGGCGATGGCAACCTACGATCTTGAAGAGCAGGAACAACTCGATTCGCTGAAGACCTGGTGGAAGATGCATGGCAACACGGTCACGACCGTGGTGACCGTGGCTGCGCTCGCCGTGCTTGCCTGGCAGGGCTGGAACTGGTGGCAGCGCACCGAGGCCACCCAGGCATCGGCGCTGTTCAGCGGTGTCCAGTCGGCCGTGGCGCAGAAGGACGCCAAGCGCGCCCGCGAGCTGGCCGGCGAACTGATCGACAAGTTCTCGGGAACGGCCCAGGCCGGCCTGGCGGCGTTGTTGTCGGCCAAGGCCCAGTTCGAGGGCGGCGACATCAAGTCGGCGCGCATGCAACTGACCTGGGCCGCCGACCACGCCAAGGACGACGGCATACGCGATCTTGCCCGGCTTCGCCTGGCCACGGTCATGCTCGACGACAAGGCTTACGACGAGGCGCTGGCCAGGATCGCCGCCGAGCCGGCGCCTTCCCTGGCGCCGCGCTTCGCCGACCTGCGCGGCGACATCCTGATGGCGCAGGGCAAGAACGCGGAAGCCAAGGCGGCCTACGAGGCCGCGCTGGCCAAGCTGGACGCGCTCATCAAGGAAGGCGGCGCCGAGGTCCGGGCGCGCGGTGCCTATCGCGAGACCTTGCAGATCAAGGTCGATGCGCTGGGCGGCGCGGCCGCTACGGCCACCACGGCTGCCGCAACCGCCGCGGGAGAAGCCAAGTGACGCGCCGGTTGGGCGTGATCGCCATCGGCCTCCTCGGCGTGGTCCTGGGCGGATGCTCGACGATCGACAAGCTGAATCCCTTCAAGTCCGAGCCGAAAATCAAGCCGGCGGAGCTGAAGCCGATCCAGGGGGCGGCCGAGTTGCCCGTGCGCTGGCAGGCCAACGTGGGTGAAACCGAGGATTTCGTGTTGACGCCCGCCGTGGTCGGCGAGAGCATCTTCGTGGCGGCGCGCGACGGCACCATCGCCAGGATCGACAACGGGCGTCAGTCGTGGCGCATCGACGCCGGCGAGAAACTGGCGGGCGGTGTCGGTGCGGACCGGAGCCTCGTCGTGGTGGGCACGGAGAAGGGGCAGGTCATGGCCTTCGACGCCGAATCCGGCAAGCCCCGCTGGGCGGTGAAGGTCAGTTCCGAGGTGCTGGCGGCGCCGCTCGTCAATGGCGACCAGGTGATCGTGCGCTCCGTCGATGCGCGTGTCGTCGGCCTCGATCGGGCCGACGGCAAGCGACGCTGGGTCTATCAGCGCGTCACGCCGGCGCTGACCCTGCGCTCCAACGTCGGCGTGACGATGGCCGCCAATACGGTCCTGGCCGGTTTTCCTGGAGGCAAGCTGGTCGCCATCAACGGCAAGAACGGCGCCGCGATGTGGGAAGCGACCGTTGCCGTGCCCAAGGGCGCCACCGAACTCGAGCGCGTCGCCGACATCACCAGCCTGCCCGTGGCCGACGACCGCCAGGTCTGCGCCGTGGCCTACCAAGGGCGCGCGGCCTGTTTCGAGCTGGCCAACGGCAACCAGGTCTGGGCCCGCGACATTTCGAGCAGCGCCGGACTCGATATGGACCAGACGCGGATATACGTCAGCGACGACAAGGGCGCCGTCCAGGCCTTCGCCCGCGACGGCGGGGCCAGCCTTTGGCGGCAGGACGCGCTGGCCAACCGCGGCCTGTCGCGGCCGATCGTGCTGGGCCGGCGTGTCGCCGTGGCTGACTTTCAGGGCTTCGTCCATTTCCTCGATGCCGACGATGGCGCCTTCGCCGCGCGCGCGGCCACCGACGGCAGCGCCATCCGCGCCGATCCGCAGCGCGTCGCCGGCGGGCTCGTCGTGCAAACTAGGAAGGGCGGTGTCATCGCGCTGGGAGTCCAGTGAAACCGACGCTGGTGCTGGTCGGCCGGCCCAATGTCGGCAAGAGCACGCTGTTCAATCGCCTGACGCGCACGCGTGACGCGCTGGTGGCCGATCTGCCCGGCCTGACGCGCGACCGTCACTACGGCCATGGCCGGCTGGGAAACAAGCCCTTCCTGGTGGTCGATACCGGCGGCTTCGAGCCGCAGGCGAAGACCGGCATCGTGCACGAGATGGCCCGCCAGGCCGAGGCGGCCATCGCCGAGGCCGACGTCGTGCTGTTCATGGTCGATGCGCGCGCCGGTCTCACGCCCCAGGACAAGGTTATCGCCGATCTTTTGCGGCGGAGCGGCCGACCGCTGCATCTGCTGGTGAACAAGGCGGAGGGCATGGATCGCGCCATGGTCGCCGCGGAGTTCCACGAACTCGGTCTGGGCGAGCCGCGCGTGATTTCCGGCGCCCACGGCGAAGGCGTGCGCGAACTGCTCGACCTCGCGCTGGCGCCCTTCGATGCGGAGGCGGACGAGCCGGCCGAGCCCGGTCCGCGCGTCGCCATCGCCGGCCGGCCCAACGTCGGCAAGAGCACGCTGATCAACGCGCTGCTCGGCGAGGATCGCGTGATCGCCTTCGACATGCCGGGCACCACGCGCGACGCCATCGAGGTGCCATTCGAGAAGAACGGCCGCCATTACATCCTGATCGACACCGCCGGCCTGCGCCGCAAGGGGCGTGTCTTCGAGGCGATCGAAAAGTTCTCGGTGATCAAGACGCTGCAGGCGGTCGAGCAGGCGAACATCGTCGTGCTCATGGTCGACGCCAGCCAGGACATTTCCGACCAGGACGCGCACATCGCCGGCTTCTGCGTCGAGGCCGGCCGGGCGCTGGTGCTGGCGGTGAACAAGTGGGACGCCATCGACGACTACCGCCGCCAGCGCATCAAGCAGGACATCGCGCGCAAGCTCAATTTCCTCGGTTTCGCCAAGGTCCATTACATCTCGGCGCTCGCCGGCCAGGGCATCGGCGGGGTGCTGTCGTCGGTGGACCAGGCCTATGCCGCCGCCATGGCCAAGCTGCCGACGCCACAACTGACGCGCGTCCTCCAGGCCGCGGTGCAGAAGCAGCAACCGCCGCGCCGGGGCAACGTCCGGCCCAAGCTGCGCTACGCCCATCAGGGCGGCTCCAACCCGCCGATCATCGTCATCCATGGCAACGCGCTCGACGCCGTGCCGGACGCCTACACGCGCTATCTGGAGAAGACCTTCCTCGATGCCTTCAACCTGCAAGGCACGCCACTGCGCGTCCAATACAAGAGTTCGCGCAATCCGTTCGCCGACAAGGATTGATCGGCCGGACGCCACCGCTGGCACGCGATGGCAAAATCAAGTACATTCGCCTTTCGATAACCAGAGCCGAGGGCCAACATGAGCAACAAAGGGCAGATGCTACAAGACCCGTTTCTAAACGCACTTCGCCGCGAGCACGTGCCGGTATCAATCTATCTCGTCAACGGCATCAAGCTGCAAGGTCAGGTCGAATCGTTCGACCAGTATGTCGTACTGCTGAAAAACACGGTGACGCAGATGGTGTACAAGCACGCCATTTCCACCGTCGTTCCCGCGCGGCCGGTCAACTTCGCCCAGGACAGCGGCGGCGAGTGATCCCGGGCCATCCGGTGGAGCGGGACCGTGTTTGAACGGCCCGCCACCGGCGAAAATGCCATTCTGGTGCAGCTCGATTTCGGCGAGGGTGACTTCGCCGAACGGCTGGAGGAATTCCGTCTTCTGGTGACCAGCGCCGGGGCGCGTCCGTTGGCGGTGGTGTCCGGCCGGCGCTCGGCGCCCGATCCCGCCACCTTCGCCGGCAAGGGCAAGGTCGTCGAGATCGCCGATGCCGCGCGCCTGCACGACGCCGATCTGGTCGTCTTCAATCACGAACTGGCGCCCGGCCAGCAGCGCAACCTGGAGAAGGCCCTGGAGCGGCGCGTCGTGGACCGCAGCAGCCTGATCCTCGACATCTTCGCGCTGCGCGCGCGCAGCCACGAGGGCCGCTTGCAGGTCGAGCTCGCGCAGTTGCAGCATCTGGCCACGAGGCTGGTGCGCGGCTGGACCCACCTCGAGCGGCAGAAGGGCGGCATCGGCCTGCGCGGGCCGGGCGAGAAACAGCTCGAAACCGACCGCCGCCTGCTCGGCAAGCGCGTGGCCGTGCTCAAGGACCGGCTCAAGCAACTGGAGCGTCAGCGCGCGGTGCGCCGGCGCGCCCGGATGCGCGGCGAGGTGCTGGCGGTATCGCTGGTCGGTTACACCAATGCCGGCAAGAGCACCCTGTTCAACGCGTTGACCAAGGCCGGCGCCTACGCCGCCGACCAGTTGTTCGCCACGCTCGACACGACGTCGAGGCGGATGTTCGTCGAAGGCGCGGGGCAGATCGTCGTCTCCGATACCGTCGGTTTCATTCGCGACCTTCCGCATGCCCTGGTGGCGGCTTTCCGCGCCACGCTCGAGGAAACCGCGCATGCCGACCTGCTGCTGCACGTCGTCGATTCCGCCAGCGCCGACCGGGATCAGCAGATGGCCGCCGTGGCGGGCGTGCTGGAGGAGATCGGCGCCGGCGCGGTGCCGCAACTCGTGGTCTGGAACAAGATCGACGCGACCGGCGTCGAGCCCGGGGTCGAGCATGACGACTGTGGTAATATCGCGCGCGTTCGCGTGAGTGCGCGCACGGGCGCGGGTCTCGACCTTCTGCGCGATGCGCTGGCCGCGGCAGCCCGTGAACACGCGCGCCGGGCACGGTTGGCGTCCGCTTGAATTCGCGGACGGCCCCTCGGACTAACCTGTCAAAATACCCCGGACCTTCCCTAAGAAATTTCCTTGCGACGATGGTGACGACTCGAACATGATTGCTGGCATCCTCATGTCACTCAATGATCACGGCTGGGGCAACAACCCCGGCGGCGGCAAGAAGGGCGGCGGCAACCAGGGCCCGCCCGACCTCGATGAACTCTGGCGCGACGTCAATCGCCGCCTGGCGGGCCTGTTCGGTCGCAAGGGGCGGGGCGGCGGCGATGGCGGTGGTGATGGCGGCGACGGCGGCGGTCCGCGCCTGCCGAGCCTTTCCCCGCGGCAGTTCGGCGGCGGCATCGGCGTGCTGCTCGGGCTGGTTGCGCTGGCGTGGCTGGCCAGCGGTTTCTACATCGTCGATGCCAGCCAGCGCGGCGTCGTCCTCCAGTTTGGCAGCTACCGCGAAACCACCGATCCGGGCTTGCGCTGGCGGCTGCCGTGGCCGATCCAGAGCCACGAGACCGTCAATCTGACCGGCGTGCGCACGGTCGAGGTCGGCTATCGCGGCTCCGAAAAGAACAAGGTGCCGAAGGAAGCGCTGATGTTGACCGACGACGAGAATATCGTCAGCGTCCAGTTCGCCGTGCAGTACCTGCTCAAGGATGTCCAGGCCTATCTGTTCAAGAACCGCCATCCCGACGATGCCGTCATCCAGGCCGCCGAAACGGCAATTCGGGAGATCGTCGGCAAGAGCAAGATGGACTTCGTGCTCTATGAGGGGCGCGACGTCATCGCCGCCAGCACGCAGAAGCTGATCCAGGACATTCTCGACCGCTACGACACGGGCATCCAGATCCGCTCGGTGACCATGCAGAGCACGCAGCCGCCCGAGCAGGTACAGGCGGCCTTCGATGACGCCGTCAAGGCCGGCCAGGATCGCGAGCGGCAGAAGAACGAAGGGCAGGCCTATGCCAACGATGTCATTCCGCGCGCGCAGGGCGCCGCCTCGCGCTTGCAGCAGGAAGCGGAAGGGTATCGCGCGCGCATGATCGCGACGGCCGAGGGCGACACCTCGCGCTTCAAGCAGGTCCTGACCGAGTACAACAAGGCGCCGGAAGTGACCCGGCAGCGTCTCTACCTGGAGACCGTGCAGCAGGTCTACGCCAACACCAGCAAGGTCATGATCGATGCCAAGGGCGCCGGCAACCTGTTGTACCTGCCGCTCGACAAGCTGATGCAGTCGACGGCGGCGCCGGCCGCGGTGACGGCGGAACTGCCCGCCGCGCCCGCTTCCGCCGGCGTGCCGGTATCCAGCGGCGAGGTGCCGCCTCAATTGGAAAGGACGCCTGGTGTCGAGACGGGCGGTCGTTATCTGTCGCGCGAGCGGGGGGAACGTTGAGATGACCGCCATGCCATCCGGCCGCATGCCGTTCGTGGGCGCGCTGATCGCGGGCTTGCTGATCCTGCTGGCCGCCAGCTTGTTTACCGTCGACCAGCGCCAGTACGCCATCATCTTCCAGTTGGGTGAGGTCAAGGAAGTGATCCGCGAGCCCGGGCTGCGCTTCAAGTGGCCCATGATCCAGAACGTGCGCTTCTTCGACAAGCGCATCCTGACCCTGGATTCGACCGAGCCCGAGCGCTTCCTGACCGCCGAGAAGAAACCGGTGTTGGTCGATTCCTTCGTCAAGTGGCGCATCGACGACGTCAATCTCTACTACATCTCGGTCGGCGGCGACGAGACGGTGGCCAAGACCCGCCTGGCGCAGACCGTCAATTCCGGCCTGCGCGAGGAGTTCGGCAAGCGCACCGTGCATGACGTGGTGTCCGGCGCGCGCGACAAGATCATGGCCGACGTGCAGAAGAAGGCCGACGCCGACATGCGCGCCATGGGCGTCGAGATCATCGACGTGCGCCTCAAGCGGGTCGATCTGCCCGCCGAGGTTTCCGAAGCCGTCTATCGCCGCATGGAGACCGAGCGCAAGCGCGTCGCCAACGAACTGCGCTCGCAGGGCGCGGCCGAGGCCGAGAAGATCAGGGCGGACGCCGACAAGCAGCGCGAGGTGATCGTCGCCGAGGCCTACCGGGACGCGCAGAAGGTCAAGGGCGAGGGCGATGCCAAGGCCGCCGCCATCTATGGCCAGGCTTTCGGCCAGAATGCCGAGTTCTATGCCTTCTATCGCAGCCTCGAGGCCTATCGCGGTTCGTTCAGGAACAAGCACGACCTGATGGTGGTCGAGCCCAACTCGGAATTCTTCCGCTACCTGAAGAACGCCGGGCGCGGCGGCGACGCCCGCAAGTAAGGCTTCGAGCCGATGACGTCGTCGCTGTTGCTGGCGCTCGCGCTCATGCTGGTCATCGAGGGACTGCTGCCGTTCGTCGCGCCTCGCGTCTGGCGCGAAACATTCCGGCGTGTCACCGAGATGACCGACGGCCAGATCCGCTTCATCGGGCTGACTTCCATCCTGATCGGCCTGCTGGTCATGGCGGTGTTCCGGCCATGAGACGCTGGCTGCTGCCCGAGGGCATCGAGGACCTGCTGCCGGACGAGGCCGCCGCCGTCGAGTCCTTGCGCCGCCGCCTGCTCGACGAATTCGCCCGCCATGGCTACCAGCTGGTGGCGCCGCCGCTGCTCGAATATGTCGAATCGCTGTTCACCGGCAGCGGTCACGACCTCGACCCGCGCACCTTCAAGCTGGTCGATCAATTGTCCGGCCGCACGATGGGCGTGCGCGCCGACATCACGCCGCAGGTGGCGCGCATCGACGCGCACCTGCTCGACCGCCGGGGCGTGACGCGCCTGTGCTATTGCGGCAGCGTGCTCCATACCCTGCCGGCGGGCCTGCTGGCCTCGCGCGAACCGATGCAGATCGGCGTCGAGCTGTACGGCCACGCGGGCCCGGAGGCCGATGGCGAGATGGTCAGGCTGCTGGCGCGCGCGCTTGGCCTTTCCGGCGTCTCGGGCACCCGCATCGATCTGGGCCATGTCGGCATCTTCCGTTCGCTGGCGACCAAGGCGGGGTTGCCCGCCGACACCGAGCAGGCCGTGTTTGCCGCGCTCCAGGCCAAGGACGCGTCGTCGCTGCGCTCGCTGGTCGGTGCGGTGCCGGAACCCGCGCGCGCCGGTCTGCTCGCCCTGCCCGAGCTTTACGGCGGCGCCGAGGTCATCGATGCCGCCCGCCGCCGCCTGCCGGCCGACGGCGACATCGTCGCCGCCCTCGACACCCTGAGCGGACTGGCCGCGGATCTCGCCGAGCTGCCGATCGGTTTCGACCTGGCCGATCTGCGCGGCTACCACTATCACAACGGCATCGTCGTCGCCGCCTATTGCGACGGCGCGCCCGGCGCGGTGGCGCTGGGCGGCCGCTATGACCATGTCGGGGCATGCTTCGGCCGGGCACGCGCGGCGACCGGCTTTTCCATGGACTTGCGCGAGCTGGCGAAATTGGCGCCCCGCCCGGAATCGCCGGGCGCCATCCTCGCGCCCTGGCCGGAAGACAAGGAATTGCATCGGGAAATCGAACGCCTGCGCGACCGCGGTGAGACGGTAGTGCTGGCGCTGCCGGGACACGCCGGCAGCTGGCGGGAGGCGGGTTGCGACCGGGCGCTGGTCCGGCGCGGCACGGAATGGATCGTCGAAACCTTGAAGGAAGACTGAACATGGCCAAGAACGTCGTAGTCGTCGGCACGCAATGGGGCGACGAGGGCAAGGGCAAGATCGTCGACTGGCTGACCGATCACGCCCAAGCCGTGGTGCGCTACCAGGGCGGCCACAACGCCGGCCACACGCTGGTGATCGGCGGCGCCAAGACGGTGCTGCATCTGGTGCCGTCGGGCATCCTGCGCGAAGGCGTCACCTGCTACATCGGCAACGGCGTCGTGCTGTCGCCCGATGCGCTGGCCAAGGAGCTCGACGAGCTGAAGGCCGCCGGCGTCGACGCCGACGCGCGCCTGCGCATTTCCGAAGCCTGCCCGCTGATCCTGCCCTACCATCAGGCGCTCGATATTGCCCGCGAGGCGGCCAAGGGCAGCAAGAAGATCGGCACCACCGGCCGCGGCATCGGCCCGGCCTACGAGGACAAGGTGGCCCGTCGCGGCCTGCGCGTGCAGGATCTGCTGCGGCCCAAGCGCTTCGCCGAAAAGCTCGGCGAGGTGCTGGAGTATCACAACTTCGTGCTGAAGAATTTCCTCGGCGCCGAACCTGTCGACTTCCAGCGTGTGCTCGACGGCGCCATGGCGCTGGCACCGCGCCTGACCAGGATGATCGCCGACGTGCCGCGCTCGCTCTACGAGGCGCACAAGAACGGCGCCAACATCCTGTTCGAAGGCGCCCAGGGCACGCTGCTCGACATCGACCACGGCACCTATCCGTATGTGACCTCGTCGAACTGCATCGCCGGCGGCGCCTCCACCGGCGCCGGCATCGGCCCCGGCATGCTGCACTACGTGCTCGGCATCACCAAGGCCTACACCACCCGCGTCGGCAGCGGCCCGTTCCCGACCGAGCTTTACGACGCGGTCGACAAGCAGGACCCGATCGGCAAGCACATGGCCACCAAGGGCCACGAATTCGGCGCCACCACCGGTCGCGCCCGTCGCTGCGGCTGGTTCGACGCCGCCGCGCTCAAGCGTTCGATCCAGATCAACGGCGTGTCCGGCCTGTGCGTGATGAAACTCGACGTGCTCGACGGCATCGAGGAAATGAAGATCTGCACCGGCTACAAGCTCGACGGACAGTTCACCGACATCCTGCCGGTCGGCGCCGACGACCTGGAGCGCTGCGAGCCGGTGTACGAGTCGATGCCGGGCTGGACGGAAAGCACCGTCGGCGTGAAGAACTTCGAGGGGCTGCCGAAGACCGCGCAGAACTACATCAAGCGCATGGAGGCCCTCTGCGGCGTGCCGGTGGACATGATCTCGACCGGCCCGGATCGGGAAGAGACCATCGTCCTGCGCCACCCGTTCAAATAAGGCGGCGTGTCGCTGGGCGGCGTGCCGCCACGGCTGACTTTCCGTTCGCGCGTCCGCGTCGGGCGTTCAAACAGGGCGGCGTGCGGCCACGAGGGCGGCGTGTCGCCGCGCCTGACTTTCAGCGGTTCTTGAAGACGGGCGGGCGTTTCTCGACGAAGGCGGCCATGCCTTCCTTCTGGTCTTCGAGCGCGAAGGCGGCGTGGAAGGCGCGCCGCTCGAACAGCAGACCTTCGGCCAGCGAGGATTCGAAGGCCCGGTTCACGGATTCCTTGATCATCATCACCACCGGCTGCGAATAGCCGGCGATGGCCTCGGCCGCCGCCAGCGTTTCCGCGAGGAGCTGGTCGGCCGGAATCACCCGCGCCACCAGGCCGGCGCGCTCGGCTTCCTGGGCGTCCATCATGCGCGCCGTCAGGCACATGTCCATGGCCTTGGCTTTGCCGATGGCGCGGGGCAGGCGCTGCGTGCCGCCGGCGCCGGGCAGGACGCCCAGCTTGATTTCCGGCTGGCCGAACTTCGCCGTGTCGGCGGCGAAGATCATGTCGCAGCTCATCGCCAGCTCGCAGCCGCCGCCGAGCGCGAAACCGGCCACCGCCGCGATCACCGGCTTGCGGCAGGCCTTGACGCGCTCCCAGTTGCGGGTGATGTAGTCGGGCTTGTAGACGTCCATGTAATGCCAGTCCTTCATCGCCGTGATGTCGGCGCCGGCGGCGAAGGCTTTCGGCGAGCCGGTGATGACCATGCAGCCGATGGACTCGTCGGCGTCGAAGGCGGCCAGCGCCGCGCCGAGTTCGTCGATCAGCGCGTCGCACAGGGCGTTGAGCTGCTGCGGGCGGTTGAGCGTGATCAGGCCGACCTTGCCGCGGGTCTCGGCGATGATGAACTGACAAGACATGATGTTGTCCTTCAATCGAGAACGTGCGAGACCAGTCCGTCGGCCAGCTTCGGCTCGAACCAGGTCGACTTGGGCGGCATGACCTGGCCGGCGTCGGCCACGGCCATGAGGTCCTTGAGGCTGGTCGGGTACATGGCGAAGGCGGCGGCCATTTCGCCGCTGTCGACGCGCTTCTCCAGTTCGGCGAGGCCGCGGATGCCGCCGACGAAGTCGATGCGCTTGTCGCGCCGCAGGTCGGTGATGCCGAGGACGGGGCCGAGCAGGTGGTCGGAAAGCAGGCTGACATCGAGCCGGGCCACCGGATCGCTGACGAACAGCTTCGGATCGATGTTGAGCCGGTACCAGCGTCCGCCGAGATAGAGGCCGACTTCGCCCGGGCACGAGGGCTTCACCTGGCCGCAGGCCGGCGCCACCGCGTAGGCCGTGGCGATTTTCGCCAGGAACTCGTCGGCGCTCAGTCCGTTCAGATCCTTGACCACGCGGTTGTAGTCCATGATCTTCATCTGGTGGTGGGGGAAGATCACGGCGAGGAAATAGTCGCTGGCCTGTTCCGTCCCCGCCTTGCGCCGCGCCGCCGCGACGCGCGAGGCGGCGGCCGAGCGGTGGTGGCCGTCGGCGATGTAGAGCGCCGGCATGGCCTCGAAGGCGGCGGTGATTCCGGCGATGGTCGCCTCGTCGTCGACGAGCCAGATCGTGTGGCGGATGCCGTCGTCGGCCGTGACCTCGGCCGCCGTGTCGCCACGGCTGACTTTCGCCAGCAGCGCGTCCGCCGCCGGGGAGGACGGATAGGCGAGCAGCACCGGCCCGGTCTGGGCGTTGAGCGCGTCGATCTGGCGCACGCGGTCGTCCTCCTTGTCCGGCCGGGTGAACTCGTGCTTCTTGATGCGGCCGGCGTCGTAGGCCGCGACCGAGGCGGCAGCGACGAAACCGGTCTGGACGTGCGCGCCCATTTCCAGCCGATAGGCGTAGTACGACGGCTGACTATCGCGGCGCAGGATGCCCGCCTGCATCATGCCTTGCAGGTTCTCGACCGCCTTGGCGTAGACGGCCGGCGCGTAGGGGTCGGTGTCGGCAGGCAGGTCGATTTCGGGTTTGGAAATGTGCAGGAAGGACCAGGGCTTGCCGGCGGCCCGCGCCCGCGCCTCGTCGGTCGACAGCACGTCGTAGGGGGGCGCGGCGACATCGGCGGCGCGGTCGGCGGTCGGACGAAGGCCGCGGAAGGGTTTGACGAGTGACATGGACGGTCCTTAGGCGGGTACGTTGCAGGCGTCGTTCTGGCGGGCCGCCAGCCGCGCCGAGAGGGCGGCGTGGGCGTCGCGGATCATGTGCGTGGTGGTGGCCCAGTCGACGCAGGCGTCGGTGATCGAGCAGCCGTACCTGAGCATGCCGCGGTCTTCGGGGATCGGCTGGTTGCCGGCCTCGATGAAGCTCTCGATCATCAGGCCGACGATGGAACGGTTGCCGGCGAGGATCTGGTTCACGCAGTCCTGCATGACGAGCGGTTGCAGTTCGGGCCGCTTGTAGCTGTTGGCGTGCGAGCAATCGACGACCACGTTCCCGGGCAGCCTGGCCTTGGCCAGCGCCTTCTCGGCCATGGCGACGCTGACCGTGTCGTAGTTCGGCCGGTCGCCGCCGCCGCGCAGCACCAGATGGCCGTAGCGGTTGCCGCGCGTGCGGATCACCGCCGTGCGGCCGTCGCCGTTGATGCCGAGAAAACTGTGCGGCCGCGAGGCGGAGAGGATGGCGTTGATGGCCGTTTCGACCGAGCCGTCGGTGCCGTTCTTGAACCCCACCGGCGTCGACAGGCCCGACGACATTTCGCGGTGCGTCTGGGATTCGGCGGTGCGGGCGCCAATGGCCGTCCAGGCGACGAGGTCGCCGAGATATTGCGGCGTGATCGGGTCGAGCGCCTCGGTGCCCGCCGGCAGGCCGGTTTCATTGACGGCGATGAGGAATTCGCGCGCCTTCTGCATGCCTTCCTCGATGCGGAAGGAATCGTCCAGGCGGGGATCGTTGATGTAGCCCTTCCAGCCGGTGGATGTGCGCGGCTTTTCGAAATAGACGCGCATCACCAGCAGCATCGTGTCGGCCACCTCGTCGGCCAGCGCCTTCAGCCGCCGGGCGTAGTCGAGTCCGGCGACGGGATCATGGATCGAGCAGGGGCCGACGACGATGAACAGGCGCGGATCGCGCCGGTCGAGGATCGCCTCGATGGCGCGGCGTCCCGCCACGACTGACTTTTCCGCCGACTCCGTGATGGGCACCCGGGCGTGGATCTCGCCGGGCGTGGACATGGTGTCGAAGGCTTCGATGTTGAGGTTTTCGGTCTGCTGCATGAACGACGGACTCTGGCGGTTGCGAAAGACGATAATTGTATCCGCCCCGGCACCCGGACTGGGGTCGTCCGTCAGGCGCGGCCGTATAATCCAGCGCGCCGACACGATCACCGACCACCCATCATGAGCGCCGCCTCGCATTCCGCGTCGATCGCCTTGCTGCTGCGCCTGAAGGGGTGGCGGCTGAGGCTGCTCGTCACGGTGGCCACCATACTCGCGGGCGAGCTGATAGTCTCGATGATGAGCCTGCTGCTCCAGGGTCGGGTCACGGCCGATTACCTGCTGACGGGGCTGGTCACCGCCGGGATCGTCGTGCCGCTCAGCCTGGCCGTGCTCAACCAGCTGGTCGACCTGCTGGCGAAACAGCACGAGGAACTCCTGGCGGGCAGGCTCGCCGATACCGAGCGCCGCCTCAACCAGGCCCTGGTCGAGAGCGAGGCGCGCTTGCGCACGCTGATCGAAGCGGTTCCGGACGCGATCCAGTTCAAGGATGGCGAAGGGCGCTGGCAGGTGGCCAACCAGGTCTGCCTGCGCATGTTCGGCACCGAGCAGGCATCCTGGCGCGGCGCCACCGACGCGGAAATCGCCGCGGCCAGCCCGCGCTTCGCCGCCATGCGGGCATCCTGCCGGGCCAGCGATGAAGCCGTCTGGCAGGCGGGCGCCATGCGCCGCGACGAGGCATGGCTTCCCGATGGCGAAGGCGGCCACGTCCAGCTCGACTTCATCCGGGTGCCGCTGTTCGAGGCGGACGGCCAGCGCAAGGCGCTGGTGGTGATCGGCCGGGACGTGACCGAACTCCAGCGTTCCGAACGCGCCCTCGTCGAGTCGCACGGGCTGTTGCGGGCCATCGTCGACACGGCGCCGATCCGGGTGTTCTGGAAGGACCGCGACTTGCGCTATCTGGGCTGCAATCCGCTGTTCGCCCACGACGCCGGCAAGTCCGGGCCGGGGGAGGTGATCGGCCGCGACGACTACCAGATGGGCTGGGCCGAACAGGCCAATGCCTACCGCGCCGACGATCGGTCGGTGATGGAATCCGGCATCGCCAAACTGTCCTACGAGGAGCCGCAAACCACGCCGGACGGCCGGACGATGCGGCTGCGCACATCCAAGGTGCCGTTGCGCAACCAGGATGGCGAGACCATCGGCGTGCTCGGCATCTACGACGACATCACCGAACGCAAGCGGGTCGAGACCGAACTCGAACAGCACCGGCTGCATCTCGAGGAACTGGTGGCGCGCCGCACCGAGGAGCTGCTGGAGACGGAGGCCCGGGCCAGCCTGATCCTGGCATCCAGCGCCGACGGCCTGTACGGCGTCGGCCGGGACGGCGCCATCACCTTCATGAACCCGGCGGCGGGCGCCATGCTCGGCTACACGCCCGAGCAGGCCGTCGGCAAGGATGCGCACGTCCTTTTCCATCACAGCCGCGCCGATGGCAGCCCCTATCCGCCCGACGAGTGTCCCTGCCACGGCACCTTGCGTTCCGGCGAGGAAACGCGGGTGGACGACGAGGTGTATTGGACCGCCGACGGCCGGGCCCTGCCGGTGCTGTACTCGGTGCATCCCATGGTCAAGCATGGCGAGGCGGCCGGCGCGGTGGTCAGCTTCATCGACATGAGCGCGCAGCGCGCGGCGGCGCGGGCGCGGGAAGAGGCGGTCCTGGCGGCCGAAACCCTGGCGCGGTCGCGGCGCGAGTTCCTCGCCAACATGAGCCACGAGATTCGCACGCCCCTCAACGGCGTGATCGGTTTCGCCCAGATCGGCCACCGCAACCATCGGGACAGCGAAAAGGCCCGCCAGGCCTTCGAAAAGATCCTCGCCTCCGGCCATCTGCTGCTCGGCGTCATCAACGACATCCTCGATTACTCGAAGATCGAGGCCGGCAAGCTCAATGTCGAGCGCAGCCCCTTGTGCATCGCCGATGTCGTCCGCCAGGCGGCCGACATCGTGCGCGACCGCGCCCAGGCCCGGGAACTCGAATTCACCGCCGATCTGGCCGACGACCTGCCCGCCACCTGCATGGGGGATGCGTTGCGCATCGGCCAGGTGCTGCTGAACCTGCTGTCCAACGCGATCAAGTTCACCGATGCCGGCAGCGTCGCGCTGACCGTGTTCCGCCAGGGCGATCGCCTGGTGTTCCGCGTCGCCGACACCGGCATCGGCATATCCGCGGAACAGATGGTGCGATTGTTCAATCCCTTCGAACAGGCCGACGGTTCCACCTCGCGCCGTTTCGGCGGCACCGGCCTTGGCCTGACGATCAGCAAGCGGCTCGCCGAGTTGATGGGCGGCGATATTCGCGTGGTGAGCGAGGAAGGCATCGGCAGCACCTTCGAGTTCGACCTGCCATTCCTGCCGGTGCCGGACTGACGCAGGGCCTGTCCTCGAGCCACCGGCGCCACCGTCGAGCGCGGCCCTACGGTTTCAACCGCCGGAACAGATCCTTCACCGCCACCACGCGCTCCTTCAGGCCGGCGGTCGGCCGGTTCCACACCAGCTTGTCCGGGCCGGCCAGCTTGAAGGCGCGGTCCGACTGGACCAGCATGATGATGTCCGCCGGGTCGACCGGCGGGTTCGGCATCAACTGCACCTGGATCGAGGCCGGCCCGGCGTCGAGCTTGGCGATGCCGATGCGCCTGCCGAGCAGGCGCAGCCGGTGCGTTTCCAGCAGGGCCTGGGCCTGCGCCGGCAGTTCGCCGAAGCGGTCCACCAGCTCCTCGTGCATGCGGTTCAGCTCGTCGTCGTCGTCGCAGTTGGCCAGCCGCTTGTAGAGCGTCAGGCGCTCGTGCACGTCCGGGCAGTAGTCGTCGGGCAATAGCGCCGGCGCGCGCAGGTTGATCTCGGCGGTCACCGACAGCGGCGCGGTCAGGTCCGGCACCGCCTTGCCCTCCTTCAGCGCCTTGACGGCGGCGTTGAGCATGTTGGTATAGAGCGCGAAGCCGATCTCGTGGATTTCGCCGCTCTGCGATTCGCCCAGCACTTCACCGGCGCCGCGGATCTCCAGGTCGTGCATGGCCAGGAAGAAGCCGGAGCCCAGTTCCTCCATCGACTGGATCGCCTCCAGCCGGCGCTGGGCCTGGGCCGTCGGCTTGGCATCCTCGTGGGTGAGCAGGTAGGCGTAGGCCTGGTGGTGCGATCGGCCGACCCGGCCGCGCAGCTGGTGCAGCTGGGCGAGCCCGAACCTGTCGGCGCGGCTGATGACGATGGTGTTGGCGTGCGGATTGTCGATGCCGGTTTCGATAATCGTCGAGCAGAGCAGCAGGTTGTGCTTCTGCTGGGTGAATTCGCGCATCACGCGTTCCAGCTCGC
>CAZRRI010000030.1:0-29846 GCA_964602565.1 uncultured Rhodocyclaceae bacterium
CGAGTTCTCCGGCGGCCAGCGCCAGCGCATCGCCATCGCCCGCGCGCTGGCGGTGAGTCCGCGCATCCTGATCTGCGACGAGCCGACCAGCGCGCTCGACGTGTCGGTTCAGGCGCAGATCATCGCGCTCCTGAAGCGCTTGCAGGACGAGCGCGGCCTGGCCTACCTGTTCATCACCCACAATATTTCCGTGGTCGATTACCTGGCGCACGAGGTCGCGGTGATGTACTTGGGCCGCATCGTCGAACAGGGAACGGCGGAGGAAGTGCTGCGCGGAGCGAAGCATCCCTACACGCAGGCGCTTTTGGCGGCCGTGCCGAAGATCGACGGCGCACAGCGGGAAACGCTTCTGGTGCCGGGCGATCCGCCGTCGCCGGCCAATCCGCCCCCCGGCTGCCACTTCCACCCGCGCTGCCCGAAGGCGACCGACCGTTGCCGCGCGGAATATCCCGGCCTCACGACGCTCACCGCGACCCACCGGCTGCACTGCCATCTGTATACTTGACTCCGTTCACCGTTTTCGTCAGCCCCGATCCGCGCCATCACCCGCGATGTCCGTTGCCAGCACACCCCGTTGTCCGAGTTGCCACGGTACCCGTCTCGATCGCTCGCAATGGCGCTCGCATGACGAAAAGCACCGCAATCCGGGGCAGCGTCCGCTGCGCTGCGCCGATTGCGGGCATCGCTTCCTGGCCGCGGCAGCCGGCCATGCCGGCACGAGTCGTACCGCGCTGATCGTCGTCGGCGCGGTGGCGGCACTGGCGGCGCTGGCGGCGACGGTGGTCATCGGTGTCCTGTTCTCGTCGGGCGGCGACACGGTGGTGATCGAGCCACCGGTGCAGGTGTCGACCTCCTTCACGCCGGCGGCCATGAAGGCGGCCGAGGACGGCGATGTCGAGGCCCAGTTCATGGTCGGCAGCGCGCTGCTGGCCGACGCCGAAACCAACCTGGCCTACTCGACAAAGGCGCTCGGCTTCCTCCAGCAGGCCGCCGAGCACGGCCATGGCCGCGCCATGCTGCGTCTCGGCATCGTCTACAAGAAAGGCGTCGACGCCCCGCAGAACTACGGCTTGGCCGCCAAGTGGATCGAAAGGGCCGCCTTGCTCGGCGAGCCCCAGGGCATGCTCGAATTCGGCCGTCTCTACCGGGAAGGCATCGGGATGCCGCAGGACATGGTCAAGGCCTACATCTGGCTCAATCGCGCCGCCGCCGCCCGCGACCCCGACGCGCCGCGCGAACGCGGTGAAGTCGCCCGCCTGCTGACCCCGAACGAGCTGCAAGATGCGCAGGACGCCACCCTGGCCACCGAAAATGTCGCCAGCGGCACCAGCGGCGCCAGCGGCACCAGCGGCACCAGCGGCACCAGCGATGGCGGCGCCAGTGTTGATTAACGCTGCTTGCTCTTGACCGGCTTCTTGCGCGTGCCTGGCGTGGATTTCGCCTTCGGTTTCTTGCCGGTGCCGGCGGCCGCCTTGGCCGGCTTGCCTGCCTTGCCGGCCTTGGCCTTTGCGGATTTGGCCTTGGATTTGGACTTGGACTTGGCGGATTTGGTGGCTTTGGCGGCGGGCAGCTTGGGCAGGTGCGCGGCCAGTTGTTCCGGCAGCTGCGCGCCCGGACCGGGCACCAGCAGGTTGAGTCCCGGCCGCGGCCGCGCCCTGGCGCCGATGCCGTTCAACTGTTTCAGGTAAGCCAGGCCCAGGCCGTAACGCGCGGCGACGCGTTCGAGTTTCTCGCCCTTGGCCAGCACGTGCGTGCGCCAGTTGGCCAGCGGCTTGGCCTGCGCTTCGTGGCGCGCCAGATTGGCCAGGAAAGTCTCCACCTTGTCGGCGGGCACCACCAGCTGGGTGTCCTGATCCGCCTTGATCAGGGGCCGGTGATAGGCCGGATTGAGCGCGATGAATTCCTCCAGCGGCATTTCGGCCAGTTTGGCGGCGAGGGTGAGGTCCATGTCGCCGGGCAGCGCCACCGTGCCGAAGTATGGGCGGTTGGGCAGATCCTCCAGTCGAAAGCCGAACAGTTCCGGCTGCGCGACGATGTTCTTCAGCGCTTGCAGCTTGGGCACGTAATAGCGGGTCTCGCCCGGCATGCTCAGGCTGGCGTAATCGGTCGGCAAGCCACGCGCCTCGTTCTTCGCGATGGCGCGCGCCACCGCGCCTTCCCCCCAGTTGTACGAGGCCAGCGCCAGGTGCCAGTCGCCATGCCATTCATAGACATGGTGCAGGTAGTCGAGCGCCGCCGAGGTGGAGGCGACGACGTCGCGCCGCTCGTCGCGCCACCAGTTCTGCTCGAGCTCATAGTTCTTGCCCGTGGAGGGAATGAACTGCCACATGCCCAGCGCGCGCGCCGGCGATGCCGCCAGCGGATTGAACGAACTCTCGACCATCGGCAGCAAGGCCAGTTCGGTCGGCATGCCGCGCCGTTCGAGTTCGCCGACGATGTGATGCAGGTATTTCCTGCCGCGCGTCAGGGTCCGTTGCAGCAGGTCGGGACGGTTGAGGTACCAGGCCTGGCGGTCCGCCACCAGCGGACTATCGAGGTCGGGCATGCCGAAGCCGTTGCGGATGCGCTGCCAAAGGTTGGCCGGATCGGTCGTGAGGTCGATGGTGGGCGCCGGCGGCGGGCTGCCCTGGACTTGCTGCGTGGCTTCGGCGGGCGCCGGGGCGGCGGCGGGTTCGAGCACCGATGCCCGGGCGGGAAGCGCCAGCCCGGCCAGAATGGCGAGCGCTGCGAGCAGTGGGAGGCGATGCGACATGGCGGCGATTCTATCCGGGTCGGCCAGGCCGCCGGCGGTCGTCGGTCAGAAGTGGTCCCGCCATTCCCGCAGGGTGGCGAACACTTCCAGTTCGTCGGCGGGGGCACGTCCCAGTCTTCGCGCCGCGGCGGCGACGACGCCGGGTTCGCGGCAGCGCAGGAAGGGGCTGGTGGCCAGTTCGTCGGCCAGCGTGAAGGGCACGGTGGGCATCCCGGCGGCGAGGCGCCGGCGCACCTCGCCGGCGCGGGTATCGATGGCGGGGTTGTCCGGCTCGACGGCGCGCGCGAAGCGGATGCCGGACTCGGTGTATTCGTGGGCCGAGTGGATCAAAGTCAGTGGCGGCAGGGCGCCGATCCGGCCCAGCGCGGCATGCAGTTGCGCCGCCGTGCCCTCGAACAGCCGGCCGCAGCCGCAGCCGAACAGCGTGTCGCCACAGAACAGCGCCCCTGGGCGATAATAGCCAAGGTGCCCGCGCGTATGGCCGGCGAAGTCGAGCACGTCGAATTCGAGGCCGAGTTCGGGCAGGTCGACGCGGTCGCCGCCGCGCAGCGGATGCGTGGTGCCGGGGATGGTTTCGAGCGCCGGCGCGAATACCGGCACCGGCTGGCGGGCGGTCAATTCGGCGATGCCGCCGGTGTGGTCGCGGTGATGATGGGTGACGAGGATGGCGGCGAGCCGCTCGCCCGATTCGGCGAGATGGCGCAGGACCGGCGTGGCGTCGCCCGGGTCGACCACGGCCAGCGAGCGGTCGCGGCGCAGGCACCAGATATAGTTGTCCTCGAACGCGGGCAACGGGAAAATATCCAGAGGCTTCATAGGCAAGCATTGTAAATGTCGGCGCAAGGATTCTCCGATTGGCTGGAAACGCCCCAGGGGCGCTACGTGCTCGACTGGGAGCAGGCCAAGCATGACCAGCTGGTCGCCGACATCTTCGGTTTCAACGCCATTCAGCTCGGCTGGCCGGGCCTCGATTTCCTGCGCGCCAACCGCATGCCGTTTCGCTTCAACTGCGACGACCGTGACGGCAGGGTGCAGGTTCGTGCCGACCTGCATCACTTGCCGCTGGCGAGCAACAGCGTCGATCTCGTCGTGCTGCCGCATATCCTCGAGTTCGACGCCAACCCGCACCAGATTCTGCGCGAGGTCGAGCGGGTGCTGGTTCCGGAGGGCAGCGTGATCGTCACCGGCTTCAACCCGTACAGCCTGTGGGGAGCGCGGCGCAGCCTGTTGCGGCGCCCGCAACTGCCGCCGGTGCCGCCGTTCGGCGGCAAGTACATCAGCGTGCCGCGCCTGAAGGACTGGTTCGCCCTGCTGGGGCTGGAGCCGCACGCCGGCGCCTTCGGCTGCTACGCGCCCGCCGTGACCGAGGCGAAATGGCTGGAGCGCTTCCGCTTCCTCGATGCCGCCGGCGACCGCTGGTGGCCGATCGGCGGCGCCGTCTATGTCATCCAGGCGATCAAGCGCCAGCATGGCATGCGCATGATCCTGCCGGCTTGGCGCGAACGCAAGGCGCGCGCCAAGGCGCTGGCGCCGGTGGCGCAACGGACGGACCACCAGTGAGCGGCACGCCCGACATCGTCGATATCTACACGGACGGCGCTTGCAGCGGCAATCCCGGCCCGGGCGGCTGGGGCGCCATCCTCCGCCACAAGGGGCGCGAGAAGGAGTTGTTCGGCCATGAACCGGCAACGACCAACAACCGGATGGAAATGACCGCCGTCATCGAGGCGCTGCGCTCGCTCAAGCGCCCGGTGCCGGTGCGGATACACACCGATTCGCAATACGTGCAGAAAGGCATGACCGAGTGGATTCACGGCTGGAAGCGGCGCGGCTGGAAGACGGCCGGCAAGGAGCCGGTGAAGAACGAGGACTTGTGGCGCCAGCTCGATGCGCTGGCGGCGACGCACGACATCGAATGGCTCTGGGTGCGCGGCCACGCCGGGCATCCGGAGAACGAGCGCGCCGACGAACTGGCCCGGCGCGGCATCGAATTGAAACGGGGAAGCTGAATTGAGACAGATCGTCCTGGACACCGAGACCACGGGCCTGTACGCCAGGAACGGCGATCGCATCGTCGAGATCGGCTGCGTCGAACTGGTGGACCGCAAGCCGACTGGCCGGCGGCTGCACAAGTACCTGAATCCCGAGCGCGAGGTGCCGATCGAGGCGCAGCGCATCCACGGCCTGACCGACGAGTTCCTCGCCGACAAGCCGAAGTTCCGCGACGTCGCCGCCGATCTGGCCGATTTCATCCGCGATGCCGAGCTGGTCATCCACAATGCGGCGTTCGACATGGAGTTCCTCGACGTCGAGTTCAGGCGGCTCGGCGACGCCGGCATGGAGAGCGCCCGCGGGCTCTGCGCCAACGTCGTCGATACGCTGAAGATGGCGCGCGACATGCGTCCCGGCAAGCGCAATTCCCTCGACGCGCTGTGCGGCGAATACGCCGTCGACAACTCCAACCGCCAGTTCCACGGGGCCTTGCTCGACGCCCAGTTGCTGGCCGAGGTCTACCTGGCCATGACCCGTGGCCAGGAAAGCCTGGCCATGGATCTCGATGCGCCGCCGGCGGCCGCCCATCCGTTCGTCGCGGGCAGCCGGCCGGTGCTGCGCGTCATTCGGGCGGACACGGCGGAGATTGCCGAACACACCCGGGTCCTCGGAGAAATCGACAAGGAAAGCAAAGGCCGGTGCCTCTGGCTCACGGAGCCTGTCGCGGCCGCTTGAGGCATTGCAGGAGGGTGGTCGCCATGGCGGCCAGCAGCCAAAGCGCGCCCGCGATGCCCAGCACGAAACCGAACGCGATACCCGTCGCGGCGAGCAGGCCGCCGACCACCAGCACGCCGGCCCGTGCGCGGGCCAGGGCGGCGAGTCGCCACCGCTGACTTTTGTGCCATTCCGCTTGCGCGCCGGGGCGCAGCCATACGGGCAGCAGTTGGGTCACCGCACCGCTGACCAGCGGCAGCAGGAATCCGATCAGGAACAGGGGCAGTGCATCGCGCGCGTTGCCGATGCCGGCGCCGTGCAGCAGGCCGTGAAGCACGACGAGCAACAGGCCGGCCGTCGCGGCGACCAGCAGCGGCGAGGCCTGGCGCGGCCGCCACAGGCGCGGCCCGAAGGCGCGCATCGCGTCGGCCAGCAATCGCCCGAGCGGCCAGGCGTAGGCCAGCGCGCCGATGGCGGACAGCGGCCACCACACGCCGGCGCCGACGGCGATGGCCAGGGCGCCACCGGCGCTCCAGGGCAGGTCCCGGGCAAGCCGGTGCATGGCGGCCGGGTCCGGCTGTCCGAGCACCGTCGGCAGCAGCACCTGCAAGGTGCCGATGGCGGTGAGGCCGAGGAAGCCGAGCGTGTTGATGTGCAGGTGGAAGGCGCGCAAGGGGCCCGCCCAGGCCGGCAGGATGGCGGAAAGGCCGACGGCGGTCAGGCCGAGGCCGAGGCAGGCGAGCGCGGCGGCATACCAGCGCAGGCAGGCGTGCGGCCGGCCCAGGCAGGCGCGCCAGCGCCGGGCGAGCCAATGGAGGAAGGCCAGGGTCGCGGCAAGGCCGAGCCACGGCGAGAGCAGCCGCAAGCCTGCGCCGCCGTGCGCGAACCAGCCGATGATGCCCAGCGCCGCCAGCAGCGCGATCAGCGGAATGGCGATCAGCGTGCGCGGCGCCTCGGGGGTGCGCGTGAGCACCGGAGTGAAGTAGCCCATGGCGGCGAAGACCATGGGCATGGCGCCGGCCGCGAACACGAGATGCCAGAACGCGGCCGGCGGCCAGTCGTGCCACGCCGCGTCGCCGGCCAGTGCCAATGCGGCGCCGGCGGCGGTCAGCGCGGCGAGCAGGGCGGGTGAATGATGGGGTTTGAGCTTGGGAGGCATGGCGCCATGATGCCTCAAAACCAGCCCGGAAATTTGAGGGCCGGAAGCCTTTCCGCTATCATGCAAATTTCCCGCAGCAGCAGTTTCCATGACTAAATACGTGTTCGTTACGGGTGGTGTCGTGTCCAGTCTGGGCAAGGGCATCGCCGCCGCGTCGCTGGGGGCGATCCTCGAATCGCGCGGCATCAAGGTCACCCATCTCAAGCTCGATCCCTACATCAACGTCGACCCCGGCACGATGTCGCCGTTCCAGCACGGCGAGGTCTTCGTCACCGAGGACGGCGCCGAAACCGACCTCGATCTCGGTCACTACGAGCGCTTCACCAGCGCCAAGATGGGCAGGCGCAACAACTTCACCACCGGCCAGATCTACGAGTCGGTGATCAAGAAGGAGCGGCGCGGCGAGTACCTCGGCAAGACGGTGCAGGTGATTCCGCACATCACCGACGAGATCAAGATCTTCATCAAGCGCGGCGCCGAGGGCGCCGACGTCGCCATCATCGAGGTCGGCGGCACCGTGGGCGACATCGAATCGCTGCCGTTCCTGGAAGCCATTCGCCAGATGGGTTTCGAGGAAGGCAGGAACAACGCCTGCTACATGCACCTGACGCTGCTGCCCTACATCCCGACGGCCGGCGAACTGAAGACCAAGCCGACCCAGCACTCGGTCAAGGAACTGCGCGAGATCGGCATCCAGCCCGACATCCTGCTGTGCCGCGCCGACCGGCCGATTCCCGACGAGGAGCGGCGCAAGATCGCGCTGTTCACCAACGTCCAGCCCGAGGCGGTGATCGCCGCGCTCGACGCCGACTCGATCTACAAGATCCCGGCCATGCTGCACGACCAGATGATCGACGAGATCGTCTGCCACAAGCTCGGCATCCTCGCCAAGGCGGCGAATCTTTCCGCCTGGAAGAAGCTGATCGATGCGCTCGAACATCCCGAACAGGAAGTCGACATCGCCTTCGTCGGCAAGTATGTCGATCTCACCGAATCCTACAAGTCGCTCACCGAGGCGCTCGTGCATGCCGGCATGCACACGAAGAGCAAGGTGCGCATCCACTACCTCGACTCCGAGGAGATCGAGCGCAACGGCACCGCCTCGCTGGAGAAGATGGACGCCATCCTCGTGCCCGGCGGCTTCGGCAAGCGCGGCACCGAAGGCAAGATCGCGGCGATCCGCCATGCCCGCGAGCACAAGGTGCCCTATCTCGGCATCTGCCTCGGCATGCAGCTGGCCGTGGTCGAGTTCGCACGCGACGCCGCCGGCATGGCCGGTGCGCATTCCACCGAGTTCGAGCCGCGGACGCCATACCCGGTCATCGGCCTGATCACCGAATGGCTGGACCGCGAAGGCCGTGTCGAGAAGCGCGACGAAAGTTCCGACCTCGGCGGCACCATGCGGCTGGGCGGCCAGGTGTGCGAACTGAAGGAAGGCAGCCTGGCGCGGCAGATCTACGGAAAGTCAGCCGTGGTGGAACGCCACCGCCATCGCTACGAAGTGAATAACACGCTGCTTGCGCCACTGGAGGCGAAGGGGCTGGTCGTCGCCGGCCGCGCGCCCGGCACCGACCTGTGCGAAATGGTCGAACTGCCTCGGGACGCGCATCCCTGGTTCGTCGGCTGCCAGTTCCATCCGGAATTCACCAGCAACCCGCGCGCCGGCCACCCGCTGTTCTCGGCGTTCGTCAAGGCGGCGCTCGCCCACAAGGCCGGGACATGAAACTTTGCGGCTTTGAAGCCGGCCTCGACTGGCCCTTCTTCCTGATCGCCGGACCTTGCGTCGCGGAGTCGAAGCAACTGTGCCTCGACATCGCCGGGCAGATGAAAGAGATTTGTGTCGGGCTGGGCATCCCCTACATCTTCAAGGCGTCCTACGACAAGGCCAACCGCAGTTCGAGCAAATCGTTCCGCGGGCTGGGCATCGACGAGGGCCTGGCCATTCTCGCCGAGGTGAAGAAGCAGATCGGCGTGCCGGTGCTGACCGACGTGCATGCGGAGGACGAGATTGCCGCGGTGGCGGCGGTTGTCGACGTGCTGCAAACGCCGGCCTTTCTGTGCCGGCAGACGGATTTCATCCAGGCCGTCGCCGCATCCGGCAAGCCGGTGAACATCAAGAAGGGCCAGTTCCTGGCGCCGGGCGACATGAAGCAGGTGGTGGCCAAGGCGAAAGAGGCGAACGACGGAGCGGATACGATCATGGTCTGCGAGCGCGGCGTCTCGTTCGGCTACAACAACCTGGTCTCGGACATGCGCAGTTTGGCGATCATGCGCGAGACCGGCTGCCCGGTGGTCTTCGACGCCACGCATTCGGTGCAGTTGCCGGGCGGGCAGGGGACAAGCTCGGGCGGGCAGCGCGAGTTCGTGCCGGTGCTGGCGCGCGCGGCCGTCGCGGTCGGCGTGGCGGGACTGTTCATGGAGACGCACCCCGATCCCGCGCAGGCGCTTTCGGACGGGCCGAATTCGTGGCCGCTGGCCATGATGCAAGAGATGCTGGAAACCTTGAGGGAGCTGGATGCCGTGACCAAGCGTCGCGGCTGCTGAGTTTATAAATCTGATAATGGATAAGGAACCATCATGAGTGCCATCGTTGATGTCGTCGCCCGCGAGATTCTCGATTCCCGCGGCAACCCCACCGTCGAAGCCGACGTCCTGCTCGAATCGGGCGTCATGGGCCGCGCCGCCGTGCCTTCCGGCGCGTCCACCGGCTCGCGCGAAGCCATCGAGCTGCGCGACGGGGACAAGGCCCGCTACCTCGGCAAGGGCGTGCTGCGCGCCGTCGAGAACGTCAATACCGAGATTTCCGAGGCCATCATCGGCCTCGACGCCGAGGAGCAGGCCTTCATCGACAAGAGCCTGATCGAGCTGGACGGCACCGACAACAAGTCGCGCCTCGGCGCCAACGCCATCCTCGCCGTGTCGATGGCGACCGCGAAGGCGGCCGCCGAAGAAGCTGGCCTGCCGCTCTACCGCTACTTCGGCGGTTCGGGACCGATGAGCATGCCGGTGCCGATGATGAACGTCATCAATGGCGGCGCCCACGCCAACAACAACCTCGACATCCAGGAGTTCATGATCCTGCCGGTGGGCGCGCGGTCGTTCCGGGAAGCGCTGCGCTGCGGCGCCGAGGTGTTCCACAACCTCAAGAAACTCGTCGACAAGAAGGGCTATCCGACCACGGTCGGCGACGAGGGTGGCTTCGCGCCCAACGTCTCGGGCAACGACGAGGCCATCGAGCTGATCCTCAAGGCCATCGACGCGGCCGGCTACACGCCCGGCCAGGATGTCGTGCTCGGCCTCGACTGCGCCAGCTCGGAGTTCTACAAGGACGGCAAGTATGTGCTGGCCTCGGAGAAGATGGAGTTGTCTTCCGCCGCCTTCGCGGACTACCTGGCGACGCTGGCCGGCAAGTACCCGATCATCAGCATCGAGGACGGTATGGCCGAAGGCGACTGGGACGGCTGGAAGGTGCTGACCGAGAAGCTCGGCGGGAGCGTGCAGATCGTCGGCGACGACCTGTTCGTCACCAACCCGAAGATTCTGAAGGAAGGCATTTCCCGCGGCATCGCCAACTCGATCCTGATCAAGATCAACCAGATCGGCACGCTGACGGAAACCTTCGCGGCGGTCGAGATGGCCAAGCGCGCCGGCTACACCAATGTCATCTCGCATCGCTCCGGCGAGACGGAGGATTCGACGATTGCCGACATCGCGGTCGGCCTCAACGCCGGCCAGATCAAGACCGGCTCGCTGTCGCGCTCGGACCGTATCGCCAAGTACAACCAGCTGCTGCGCATCGAGGAGGATCTCGGCGATGCCGTCAGCTATCCGGGCCTGTCGACCTTCTACAACCTGGGGAAGTAAGTCATCCGTCGCGATGCGCTGGCCGACGTGGATACTGGTGGCATTGATCGTCCTGCTCCAGTATCCGCTTTGGCTGGGCAAGGGCGGCTGGCTCAAGGTCTGGGATCTCGACCGCCAGGTCGCCGCCCAGCGCGAAGTCAATCAGCAGCTGGAGGGCCGGAACGCCGGCCTTGATGCGGAAGTGCGGGATCTCAAGACGGGCTTCGAGGCCATCGAAGAGCGGGCGCGCTTCGAACTCGGCCTGGTCAAGGAAGGCGAAGTGTTCGTGCAGGTGCCACAAAAGTAAGCAAGTAAGGTAAGCAAGCAAGCTCCCCTCGGCGTCATCCCCCCGCCAATTTCAGCGCCCTTGTCAGGGTGTTGTGAATTTACAACAACGCATCCAAACGGACGATTGCGTTTAAAAAGAAGCCGTGTAATGCTTCCGCCGCGGGTGTTGGGAAGGCGCGTGCGTGTTGGGGGCAATTGGTGAAGTGATCGGCAGCAAGTAGCAAGGCAGCGAGTAATGAGGAAGCCGGCCCCGACCATCATCTACACCATTCTAACGGAGAAAACATGAAGAAAATCGAAAGTGGACTCGTGCTGCGCGTGCTGCCGGTCCTCATCGCGTCGGTCTATGCCGGCGGCGCTTTGGCGCAGGAGAAGATCGAGGAAGTCATCGTCACGGCGCAAAAGCGGAAGGAAAAACTCCAGGAAGTGCCGATTTCCATCTCGGCGATCAGCGGCGCCCAGCTCGAGGTGCGCGGCATCGACGGCGCCAAGGATCTCAACGCCCTGGCACCCAACGTCACCGTGGTGACCGTCGGCAGCACCTCGCTGATCGCGGCGACCTCGATCCGTGGCATGAACAGCGGTCAGCCGGGAATCTGGGCGGACCCGTCGGTCGGCATCTACGTGGATGGCGTTTTCGTCGGCAAGAACCAGGGCGCGCTGTTCGACGTGCTCGACATGGAGCGCATCGAAGTCCTGCGCGGACCGCAGGGCACGCTGTTCGGGCGCAATACCGAAGGCGGCGCCATCAACATGATTTCGCGCAAGCCGTCCGGCGAGTTCTCGGGCAATGTCGGTTTTGAGCTCGGCAACTACAGTCGTCAGGTCGTCAAGGCCGCCATGGATCTGCCGCGCATGGGCATGCTGCGCGCGTCGTTCGCGGTGCGCGACGAAAAACGGAATGGCACGATCGGCAACGACAACGGCCCCGCCTGGAACGACCGCGACCGGCAGAGCGGCCGCGTGGCGCTGGGACTGGATGTCTCACCGAGTTTCAAGATCGACTACACCTACGACAAGACCAACATCGACGAGACGCCAGTCGCCGCGTCGCTGTATTCCTCGACCGGCTACGGCGCCCTCTACACCTCGCCCTCCGTCGCCACGACCTACGGAATTTTCCATAATGGCGTGCCCACCTCCGGCGGTGGACGGCTGCCCTCGCTGGGTTCCCGGATCGCTCCCTATGCCGACAGCTCGTATCCATCGACGGTGAACAGCGACCCCGGTCGGTCGTTTTTCAACAAGCTGAATATCGACGGCCATGCGCTGACCGCGAGCTACGACATCAACGCGACCAACACGCTCAAGTACATCGGCGCCAAGCGCAAGATGCACTATCAGGACAACACCGATCTCGACGGCACGCCGGTGCCCGTCTACGGCACTGGCAGGAACACGCATTACGAGACCTCGTCGCACGAACTGCAATGGATCGGCAACACGGCGAGCATGAATTATGTCCTGGGCGCCTACATGTTCGAGGAGGATGGCGATACCCGTTCCCGCCAGAGCGGAGCCTTCTATACCTTCGTTCCCGGGGTGGTCGCCTACCGGATGCCCATGTATCGGGTCCGGACCGAAGCCAGTGCCGTGTATGGCCAGGTGGACTACAAGGTGACGTCCGCGTTGACCGCCACGCTGGGCATGCGCTACACCCGCGAAACGAAGCGCGGCGATGTGTGGCGGACCAACACGAATTCCAGCTTCGCCATGCCGGCCTCGACATCGGTGATCTGCTCGTCGTCCGTTCCGGTGCCATGCTATCAGGCCGGGTTTACGCCGATCGGCGCCAAGGAGACCTTCTCTGACAACACGCCGGTGGTGGCGCTGTCCTACAAGGTCAACGACGGGCTGAACGTCTACGGCCGCGTCGCCCGTGGCTTCAAGAGCGGCGGCTTCTCGCTCGAGGCGCAGACTCCGGCCGCCGTGTTGCGGCCCTTCGACCCGGAGAAGTCCACCAGCTATGAGGCGGGCTTCAAGTCCACCCTGCTGGGCGGCAAGGCCAACGTCAACGTCGCCGTATTCCGCACCGATGTGGACGATTGGCATGTTTCGCAACTGCCGGTGGGCGGCACGTCACCGGTCATCGTCAATGCCGGCAAGGCGAGAGCCCAGGGCCTGGAAATCGAGGCGGCCATCCAGATCGCCGACGGCTGGCGCACGCAAGTCAGTTATGGTTACCTCGACTCCGAGTTCAAGCGCTTCATGCAATTTACCCAGACCGGCGTGCTGGTCGATTCCACCTCGAACAGCGTGATTGGCTACGCACCCGAGCACCAGTTGGCCATCAACCTGGATGGGCGCTTGGCCAAGACCCGCTGGGGCACCTTGCGTGGCATCATCGACTACATCTACACCGACGAGTTCTACAACTATGCGGGCCAGAAGTCGGCGACGGCGGCCAATGCGGCGGTCGGCAATACCGCCGAGGAGTCGAGGATGCCCTCGACCGGCTATGTCCATGGCCGCTTGCTGCTGTCCAACATTCCGGTCGGCGGACCGGGCATGGCGGACGTCTCGCTCTGGGTGCGCAACGCCACCAACGTCAAGCGGATGGCGACGCACATCGACATCGGCGGCTATTACCGCGTGGCCAGCTGGACGGAGCCGCGCACTTACGGCGTGTCGGTCAACTACAAGTGGTAAGCTGACCGGGCGCGCGGGGCACCGCCGCCGGGAAACGGGGCAGCCATCGGCTGCCCCGTTTTTTTTGATTCAGCCGCTGCGCTCGCATTGCCACGAATGAAAACGGCGACTTCATGTCGCCGTTTTCATTCGTGGCGTCACGCCAAGGCTGACTTTCAGTCGATCGGCCGGAGTTTCCGCTGGCAATCCTGCCAGGCCGCCACGTAGTTCCTGGCGTTGGCGTGGAGGTCGGCGATATCCTCGTCGCTGAGCTGGCGGATGATACGGCCCGGAGAACCGATGACCAGGGAGCGCTCGGGGATGACCTTGCCCTCGGGAATCAGGCTGCCGGCGCCGATCAGGCATTCACGGCCGATCACGCAATTGTTCAGCAGGATGGCGCCCATGCCGATCAGGCTGTAATCGCCGATCGTGCAGCCATGGAGCATGGCCATGTGGCCGACGGTGACACCGGTGCCTATGGTCAATGGCACGCCTTCGTCCGTGTGCAGCACCGAGCCATCCTGGATGTTGGTGTCGTCGCCGATGGTGATGGGGTCGTTGTCGCCGCGCACGGTGACATTCCACCAGATGCTGACATTGCGGCCGAGGCTGATGTCGCCGACCAGGACGGCATTGGGTGCGATCCAGACCGGGTCCGCGAAACGCGGCTGCCTGTCGCCGAAGGTGTAAATGGGCATGGCGTGCGTCGTTATGAGCAAAAACGGATTCTGATTCTATTATGGCGTGGCGCGTTTCGGCCGTTCAGGCGATGGCCTGGAGGAATTCGCGCCGCGACTGTTCCGAGCCGGCGAATTCGCCGCTGAAGGCCTGGGTGACGACACGTTCGTCGCCGCGACGATCCTCGCCCAGCAGCAGGCAGAGCTGTTCGGCCTGGATCACGCAGGCGCCGCCGCGCGCCTTGCCCAGCGTCACCAGGGCGTCGGCGATATCGCGCGTCATCCACTCCTGATAAGTGAGACGATGGCCGATGGCGTCGACCAGCCGCGCGATGCGGCCGAAGCCGTGCAGTCGGCCGCCCGGAAGATAGCCGACATGGGCCACGCCGCGGAACGGGACCAGATGGTGCGGGCAGATGCCGTGGATGGCGATGCCGCGTATCACCACCATGTCGCGCCGCTCGTCCTCGAAACCTTCGCCCAGGGCCGCCGCCGGGTCGATGTCGTAGCCGCCGAGCAGCCGCTTCTGCCACAGCTCGCGCACGCGCTGCGCCGTCTTGCCCGTATGCACGGTGTCGACGGCGATGCCGCAGGCTTTCAGCAGGTCGCCGATGGCGCGCTCGAAGGCGGCGCCGTCGAAGCCGCCCGCGCGGGGAATGCCCAGGCAGGAAGGCGAGGCGCTCGTTGGCGGGTGTTCGTCCATGTGGCTATGATAACGTGGCGCGCCGTGATTCCGTCGCCGCGCCGATGCACATCGCGGCGGCCAGGCCGCGCGAGGATTTCGAGGAGACATTCAATGCCCGCTTGCCATCTTGCCCCACGCGCCCTGACGCGGGCTTTCTGCCTACTGGCCATGATCGTCGCCGGCCCGCCGGCTGGCGCGGCGGGCGACTCGCTGGCCGGGGCGGTGCACGCCCTGGAGTCCTCGCTGGCGGCGAACCCCATCGCGGCGGCGGCCGGCGCCGAGTCCACCGCCCGCTATGCCCAAGGCCTGGTGGCCGCCGCCCTGGAAGTCTTCGAACAGTCGCGCCATCTGGACAAACCCTACTTCCGTCGCGGCGACGGCGTCGATGGCCGCGCCGGACTCTACAACCCGGACAACCTCTACAGTTCGGCCCTGGTGAGCGACCAGGGGCGTTACCGCATCCGCGGGCGGCGCGGCAGTCATGTCATGCTCACCCTGCAAGTTCTGGACGCCTATCCCATGATCGGCCTCGGCCGCAATCTCGCGGCCATCGACCTCGATGCGATGGGCATCAGGCCCGGCGAATCGTTCGAACTGCTCCTGGGCGGCGAGCGCCAGCCCGGCCGCTGGGTTCCCCTGCCGAGCGGAACGCGGGCGCTGTTGGCGCGGCAGACTTTTTCCGACTGGGAACGGGAAACGCCCACGGTGCTTGCGATCGAGCGGCTCGACCGGGACGCGCCGCCCGTGGATTCCACCGTGCCCGGGCGCAATGCCGCCGATTACCTGCGGGCCGCCGACCGCACCTGGAACGCCGGCTATCTGCCCATGATCCAGCGCCTGCCGGAGAATCGGCTGGCGCCGCCACGCGCCAGCGATACCGGCTCGGGCGGCCTGGCCGGCCAGCAGTCGGTGATGGCGCGCTATCGCCTGGGCGCCGACCAGGCCTTGCTGGTCACGGTCAAGAAAAGCGGGGCCCGTTACCAGGGCATCCAGCTTGGCGATCCGTGGTTCGTCACGCCCAACTACATCGATCGGCAAGTCAGCCTGACGGCGGCCCAGGCCGCCGCCGATGCCGATGGGTATTTCCGTTTCGTCGTCAGCCTGCGCGATCCCGGAGTGGCCAATTGGCTGGACCCCGCCGGTTTCGCCGAAGGTTATCTGTTCATGCGCTGGCAGGGGCTGGACCGGCCGCTGGCCGCCGACGAGGCGCCCGTGGCGGAACTCGTCGAACTCGCGGGCCTGGCGGCACGCCTGCCGGCCGACACCCGCCGCCTCGCGCCGGAGGCGCGCCGCGAACAACTGCAAGGCCGGCAGTGGGCGCCCATACGCCGGTCGCCGTGAGCGGCCGATGCGAGGCGCTCGATGTGGGCGTTTGATGAGCGTTCGATGGGCGCTCAGTCGAGCGCCAGCACGCCGCGCTTGAGGCCGGCGTCCTCCGGGTGGGCCGAGAGCACGAAGCCCAGGCTGGTGACGAAGCGGATCATGCGGGTGTTTTCCGACAGGAAGTCGCCATTCATGTACTTGAGGCCGCGCGCGCGCGCCGCCTCGATCAGGACGCCCATCAACTTGCGGGCGACGCCCTTGCCCTGCCATTCGTCGGCGGCGACGATGGCGAACTCGCAGGACTCGCCGTCCGGATTGGTCGCGTAGCGGGCGACGCCGATTTCCTTGTTCCGGCCGTGTTCGCGGACCAGGGCGATGAACGCCATCTCGCGGTCGTAGTCGATCTGGGTCAGGCGGATCAATTGCGCCTGCGACAGTTCGCGGATGGTGTTCATGAAGCGGAAATACTTGGTTTCCGGCGACAGGTTCTTGACGAACTCCTGCTCCAGGTCGCCATCCTCCGGCCTGATCGGCCGGATGGTGACGGTCTGGCCGTCCTTGGTCTGGTACTTCACGGTGAGCTGCGAAGGATAGGGGTGGATGGCCATGTGATCGTAGCGGCCGGCCGTCAGCGGCAGGTGCTCGATCGAGATGCTGGCATCGACCGCCACGGCGCCATGCTCGTCGACGATCAGCGGGTTGATGTCGAGCTGCGTGATCCAGGGCAGTTCGCAGACCATTTCGGAAACCCGCAACAGAACGGCCTCCAGCGCTTCCATGTCGACCGGCGGCATGTTGCGGAAGGCGCCGAGCTTCGCCGATGTGTGCGTCGACGCCAGCATGTCGGAGATCAGGAAACCGTTCAGCGGCGGCAGCGCCACGGCCCGGTCCTTGCCGCCGGATTCGACGCCCGAACCGCCGGGACCGAACAGGATGGTCGGGCCGAAGATCTGGTCGCGCGTCATGCCGACCATCAACTCGCGGCCATTGGCCTTCTGGATCATCGGCTCGATGGCCACGCCCTGGATGATGGCGTCGGGGCGGTTCCGGCCCACTTCCTCGATCATCTCCTTGTAGGAATCGCGCACGGCCGCCAGCGAGTTGAGATTGAGCCGCACGCCGCCGGAATCGGCCTTGTGCACGATCTGCGGCGAGTCGATCTTCATGACCACCGGCAGGCCGATCTCCTCGGCGAGCACCATGGCCTCGGAAGGCGAGCGGGCGACCACGGTCTGGGCAATCGGGATGCGGAACGCGGCCAGCAGGGCCTTGGATTCCATTTCGTTGAGCACCTTGCGCCCCTCTTGCAGGGCCGTCTCGATGACCAGTTTTGCGGATTCGAGCCGCGGCGGCACGTGGTCGGCGATGGAGGGCGGGGTCTCCATCAGCAGGCGCTGGTTGCGGTAATAGTTGGAAATGTGCGAGAACAGCTCGACCGCCGGTTCCGGGGTGCGGAAAGTGGGAATGCCGGCGCCCTTGAACAGCAGGCGGGCCTCGCGCACCTGTTCCTCGCCCATCCAGCAGGTGACCACGGGCTTGTCGGTGGTGCGCGCGATCTCGATCAGCTTGCGCGCCGCCTGGGTCGGATCGGTCATGGCCTGGGGCGTGAGGATGGCCATGACGCCATCGACATTGTCATCCTCTAGGCAAGCCTTCAGCGCGATTTCGTAGCGGGTCGGGTCGGCGTCGCCGAGCAGATCGAGCGGATTGCCCTTGGCGCAGTTCGCCGGCAGCGCCGCGTTGAGCCGGGCCAAGGTCGATTCGGACAGGCCGGCCAGCGGGATGCCGATGTCGCAACAATGGTCGGCGGCCATCACGCCGGGGCCGCCGCCGTTGGTGATGATGGCCAGGCGGTTGCCGCGCGGACGGAAATGGGAGAACAGCGCCGAGGCGGCCGCGTACATCTGGCCGACCGTGCCCAGCCGCACCACGCCGGCGCGGCGCAAGGCGGCATCGAACACATCGTCGGCGCCGACCGAGGCGCCGGAATGCGAACGGGCCGCGCGTTCGCCGCAAGGATGCTTGCCGACCTTGATCAGCAGCACCGGCTTGCAGCGCGCCGCCGCGCGCAGGGCGCTCATGAAGCGGCGCGCGTTCTTGATGCCCTCGATGTAGAGAAAGATGTTTTGCGTCTTCGGATCGGCGACCATGTATTCGAGGATTTCGCCGAAATCGACGTCGGCCTCGGCGCCGAGCGACACCACCGAGGAGAAGCCCACCTTGTTGGGCAGCGCCCAGTCGAGAATGGCCGTGCACAGGGCGCCGGATTGCGAAATCAGGCCGATGGTGCCGGGATTGGCGTTGGCGTGGGCGAAGCTCAGGTTGAGGCCCGAGGAGGGCCGCATGATGCCCAGGCAGTTCGGCCCGAGCAGGCGCAGGCCGTGGCGCCTGGCATTCTCGACGGTCGCGCGTTCGAGCGCGATTCCTCGTCCGCCCACTTCCGAGAAACCGCCCGAGATGACGATCGCGGCCTTGGCGCCGGCGCGGCCGCAGGCATCGACGATGTCGGGCACGGTGGCGGCCTGGGTGCAGATCACCGCCAGGTCGAGCCGCTGGGGAATGCTTTCGACGCTGTCGTGGCAGTCGTGGCCGAACACCTTGTCGTGTTTGGGATTGACGAAAAAGACCTTGCCGCCGAAGTTGGCGTCGAGGATGTTGCGCGCCAGGGTTTCGCCGATGGAGGCGGGCGTTTCGGAGGCGCCGACGATGGCGATGGACTGCGGATCAAGCAGGGGAGTCAGATAGTGACGCTCGTTGTTCATGGTGTCTGGCGCAGAAGAACGATAAAATATTGCGCTGCAACAAAACTACGGCCAATATAGCACCGCAGCCGCGGCCTGCTCAGTCATTACGGCAGAAAATCGGCGAAAATCAAGCCCATGACCGAACCATCGTCACCTTCCACCCTGCTGGCGCCTTCGCCCTGGGTATGCCGCTTCGCGGAATTGATCCCGGCCGGCGGCGACGTGCTCGACCTGGCCTGCGGGGCGGGGCGCCACGCGCGGCATCTCGCCGACCTGGGCTATCGCGTCGAGGCCGTCGATCGCGACGAAAGTCAGTTGTCGCGCCTCGCCGATGTGCCGCGGATATCGACGCGCCAGGCCGACCTCGAAGGCGGTCCCTGGCCGTATTTCGGCAGGCAGTTCGACGGCATCGTGGTCGCCAACTACCTCTGGCGTCCGTTGATGCCGCGGATCATGGCCGCCCTGGCCGAGGGCGGCACGCTGATCTACGAAACCTTCATGCTGGGCAACGAGCGCTTCGGCAAGCCGTCCAACCCGCAGTTCCTGCTGCGGCCGGGCGAACTGCTGGACCTGATGCACAAGCGCTTCACCGTCGTCGCCTTCGAGCAGGGCGAGGTGGACAGCCCCTGGCCGGCCGTGATCCAGCGCATCTGCGTCTGCCGCCGGCGCGAGGTCAGGCTGCCCCGATACGCCGTGCCAGCGCCGTGATGCCCCCGGGCGAAAGGTCGTCGGTGGCGTAGACGGGCGCGTCGCCGTGGTCGCGGTAATTCCTGGCCTGCGAACGCTGGTAGAGCGGATCGTAATGGCGTTCGAGCAATTCGGCGACCAGCGCGCGGAAATCGCGCGCCGCCACCAGATCGAGCCAGCGCGCCAGCGTCTCGTTGCTTTGCAGGCCGCGCAGGTGGCCCAGCTTTTCGGCCAGCCAGCGCGGGTCCTCGAGCAGGTAGGCGTAGTCGCGCAGCAGGAAATCGACGCGCGCCGGCGGCGTCGCCTCGATGCGCAGGCAGGGCGCGGCCCGGATGGCGGCGATCAGCGCCTCGGGCACCTGCACCGCGCCGATGCGCCGGCTTTCCGCTTCGGCATATACCGGTCGCGCCGGATCGAGCGCCGACAGCATAGTGTGCAACCGCGTTTCGAACGCCTTTTGCGAGGGCTGCGCCTCGCCGGGCAGGGTGCCGAGCACCGAGCCCTTGTGGGCCGCGAGTTCCTCGAGGTGGAGGACCTGCGCGCCCTCGGCGGCCAGCGCTTCGAGGACGCGGCTCTTGGCGCTGCCGGTGGCGCCGGAAATCACGCGGAAGGAAAACCTGGCCGGCAACCCGGCCAGTTCGGCGACGATCCGTTTGCGCCAGACCTTGTAGCCGCCCTCGAGCCGATGGGCGTCCCAGCCGATCTCGCGCAGCACATGGGTGAAGGCGCCGCTGCGCTTGCCGCCGCGCCAGCAATAGACCAGCGGCCGCCAGTCCTTCGGCCGGTCCAGGAAGCGTTCCTCGATGTGGCGGGCGATATTTCGCGCGACGAGGGCGGCGCCGACCTTCTTGGCCTCGAAGGCCGAGACCTGCTTGTAGAGCGTGCCGACGCGGGCGCGCTCGTCGTCGGACAGCACCGGGCAACTGATGGCGCCGGGCAGATGATCCTCGGCGAATTCGGCGGGCGAGCGGGCGTCGATGATCGCGTCGAAGCCCGCCAGTTGTGATAGTGTGGCGACCCCTTTGGCGTGGCGCTCATGCGCCTCGGGCGCGCGCTCCGACACGGCAACTCCCATGGAAAACATCAAGCTCACCCAGTTCAGTCACGGCGGCGGTTGAGGCTGCAAGATTGCGTCGGCCGTGTTGTCGCGCATTATCGCCGAATCGCCCCTGAAGACGTTGCCGGCCGATCTCCTCGTGGGCGTGGAGACGGCCGACGACGCGGCCGTCTATCGCCTCAACGACACGCAGGCGGTGATCGCCACCACCGACTTCTTCATGCCCATCGTGGATGATCCGCGCGATTTCGGCCGCATCGCCGCCGCCAACGCGCTCTCCGACGTCTATGCCATGGGCGGCCGGCCGATCTTCGCCCTGGCGGTGGTCGGCATGCCCATCGCCAAGCTGCCCGAGGCCGTCATTCACGCGATCCTGGAAGGTGGCGCCTCGGTCTGCGCGGAGGCCGGCATCCCCATCGCCGGCGGCCATTCCATCGACGCGCCGGAGCCGATCTACGGCCTGGTCGGCATCGGCATCGTGCGGCCGGACCAGATCAAGACCAATCGCGGCGCCCGCGACGGCGACGCGCTGATCCTGAGCAAGCCGCTCGGCATCGGCATCCTCTCGACGGTGCTGAAGAAGGGGCTGCTGTCGCCGGCCGGCTACGACGAGATGGTGCGCTGGACGACGCGCTTGAACATGACCGGCGCCAGGCTGGCGGAGCTTGCCGGAGTCCATGCCATCACCGACGTGACCGGCTTCGGGCTTGCCGGCCACCTGCTGGAAATCTGCCGCGCCTCGCGGGTGTCGGCAAGCGTGGCTCTGGCCGCGCTGCCGGTGATCGAGGAGGCGGCGATGCACGTCCGGGCCGGCATCGCCACCGGCGCGTCGACGCGCAACTGGGAAGGCTACGGCAAGGACGTCGACTTGCCGGCCGCCTGCCCGGAATGGCAGAACAAGTTGATCACCGACCCGCAGACCAGCGGCGGCCTGCTGGTGGCCTGCGCGCCGGAACTCGCCGACGAGGTGCTGGCGGCGTTCCGTGCCGACGGCTTCGAGCGCGCGGCGGTGATCGGGCGATTCAGCGCGCCGGTCGGCGTTGCGCCACGGCTGACTTTCACTTGAGCAGCGGCTTGAGGCTGCTCCAGACGTGCTCCAGCAGCCTGGGCTGCGCGGCCGCCGTCGGGTGCAGCCCGTCGGGCTGGAAGGCGCCGGGGTCGGCGGCGATGGGCGCCAGCAGGAAAGGCAGCAGCGCCACCTTCTCCTCGTCGGCGACGCGGGCGAACGTCTGTTCGAAACGGCGCGGATAGTCGGGCCCGTAGTTGGGCGGCAGTTTCATGCCGACCAGCAGCACGCGGGCCTGGCGTTGCTTGGCGGCGCGGATCATCGCCAGCAGGTTGTCGCGCATCTGGACCGGGGGCAGGCCGCGCAGGCCGTCGTTGGCGCCGAGCGCCAGCACGACCACCGCCGGTCGCACGCGGTCGAGCGCGGCGGCGAAGCGGGCACGGCCGCCGGCGGTGGTTTCGCCGCTGATGCTGGCGTTGGACACCGACCACGGCGGGCGGTTATTCTCGAGCCGCCGGGCCAGCAGCGCCGGCCAGCTCTGCTCGACGGCGATGCCGTAGCCGGCCGACAGGCTGTCGCCGAAGACGAGGATGGACGATTGCGCCGATGCGCTCATCGGCAGGGCAAGGACGAACAGCAACAGCAGGTGTTTCAGCATGATGATCATCGAGGTCGAAAATCTGGGCAAGGATGTGAAAAGCGGCGACGGTACGTTGACGATTCTGCACGACATTTCGTTCCGCGTCGGCGCCGGCGAGGCGGTGGCGGTGGTCGGCGCCTCCGGTTCGGGCAAGTCGACGCTGCTGTCCCTGCTGGCCGGGCTGGACACGCCCACGCGCGGCCATGTCCGGCTGGCCGGCGAGGAAGTCTCGGCGCTGGACGAGGACGCCCGCGCCGAACTGCGCGGCCGGCTGCTCGGTTTCGTCTTCCAGTCCTTCCAGTTGCTGCCGGCGCTGACGGCGCTCGAGAACGCGGCGCTGCCGCTCGAACTGATGGCGCGGCGCGACAGCCGGGAACAGGCGCGCGCCATGCTGGCTCGGGTCGGCCTGGCCGAGCGCCTCGACCATTACCCCAAGCACCTGTCCGGCGGCGAACAGCAGCGCGTCGCGCTGGCGCGGGCGTTCGCCGTGCAGCCGAAGCTGCTGCTCGCCGACGAGCCGACCGGCAATCTGGACGCGGCCACCGGCAACGAGATCATCGACCTGATGTTCGCGATGAATCGCGAGGCCGGCACCACGCTGGTGCTGGTGACGCACGACGAGGCGCTGGCGGCGCGCTGCGGGCGGCGCTTACGGCTGGTGGCCGGCCGGCTGGCCGATCCGGCCATGGGCGGATAGCGCCGCGGCAACGCCGCTCCTGACCGCGCCTTCGATGGTGGCGGGATAGTCGCCGTCGATGTAGTCGCCGGCCAGCAGCAGGCCCGGCAGCGGCGTTTCCACCCATGGCCGGCTCAAGCCCGGCGTGCAGGCGAAGGTGGCGCGCTTTTCGGCGATGACCCTGTGCCACGCCGGCTCGGGCAGACCGGGCACGATGCGCCGCACTTCGGCGTCGATCCGCGTGGCCAGCGCCCCGGCATCGAGGCCGTCGTGGCGGCCGGGGCCGCTGATGACGGCGCCGATGACGCCATGCTGGCCGCACAGCGCACCGCGGTCGAACAGCCATTGCGCATAACCGCCCTCCACGCCGGCCATCGGCACCGGCAGGCGCACGTGCGGCGGGTAGCGCAGATAGCAGGTGACGATCGGCTGCCAGCGCAGCGCCGCGAGCTGCTCCCGGAGCAAAGTCAGCCGTGGCAGGACGCCGAGCAGGGCCGCCGCGTGCTGGGGCGCGACGGCGACGATCACCTGCCGGTAGGGGCCGCGCCCGTCGAGAAAGTAGCGCTCGCCGTCGTCCGCCATCGTCATGCCGATCGAGCCGATGCGCGTGCCGCGATGGATGACGGTGCCGCGCGCGGCCAGCCAGCGCGCCGCCGGTTCGGGGAAAAGCGCGGAAAAGTCGGTGGCCGGCAGCAGCAGGTCGCTGGCGGCGCGGCCGGCGGCCAGGCTGTCGCGCAGCACGTGGGCGAAGACCTGCGCCGAGGCTTCCGCCGGCGGCGTATTGAGCGCGGCGAGGCAGAGCGGCTCCCAGAGGAAGCGGCGCGGCCGGTCCGGCTGTTGGGCGAGCAGTTCGGCGACGGTGATGTCGGCCGGCAGCCGGAAGCGCCGCGCCTTCAATCCCTGCATGAAGCGCAGCGTGGCGAACTTTTCGCGCCAGGACAGGCCCCGCGCACCCGCCAGCGCCGCCGCCAGATGCAGCGGCGCGGGCAGCGCCGGCGCGCGCAGGCGGAATCGGCCGGGGAATTCGAGGTGCAGCGGCTGGCGTTTCAGGGCGTCCGCCGGCGCCTCGACCTGGCGCATCAGGCGCAGGGTCTCGGCATAGGCGCCGACCAGGATGTGCGCGCCGTTATCGAGCGTCAGGCCGTCGATCTCGACGGCGCGCGCGCGGCCGCCCAGCGTGCGCGAAGCCTCGAAGATCTCGCAGGCGACGCCGCGGCCGGCCAGTTCCACCGCGGCGGCCAGGCCGGCATAGCCCGCCCCGACGATGGCTATGCCGTCAGCCATGTCCTGGCGGCCAGCCACAGCTTGCGCGCCGGCGGCAGGGAGACGCGATGGGTGAGGACGCGGCAGCCATCCTCGACGATTTCATCGAGCAGGGTGCGGTAGATGGCGGCCATCATCAGCCCCGGCCGCTGTGCCTTGCGGTCGACGGCCGGCAGTTCGCTCAGCGCGCGCTCGTAGGTGTCGCGGGCGCGCTGGGCCTGGAAGCGCATCAGCTCGGCGAAGCGGTCGGAATGAAGCCGCGCCAGGATCTCCGCCTCGGTCACGCCGAAGCGCGCCAGTTCGTCCTGCGGCAGGTAGATGCGGCCGCGCCGGGCATCTTCGCCGACGTCGCGGATGATGTTGGTGAGCTGGAACGCGAGGCCGAGGTCGTGGGCGTACTTTTGCGTGCGGCGGTCGGTGTAGCCGAAGATTTCGGCGGCCAGCAGGCCGACGACCGAGGCGACGCGGTAGCAATAGAGGTTGAGCGTCCGGAAATCGGGATAGCGCGCGAGGCGCAGATCCATCTCCATGCCGTCGATGATTTCCTGCAACTGCTCGGCGGGCAGGTGGACGCGGGGCAGGACGGCGGCGAGCGCCAGGGTGACGGGGTGGCTGGGCCGGCCGGCGTACATCGCCGCCACCTCGCCGCGCCACCATGCCAGTTTCATCGCCGCGACGCCGGGGTCGGCGCATTCGTCGACCGCGTCGTCCACTTCGCGGCAGAAGGCGTAAAGCGCCATGATGGCGCGGCGGCGCGGCGCGTCGAGGAAGCGGAAGCCGTAGTAGAAGCTCGAACCGCTGGCGGCGGCCTTCTGCTGGCAGTACTGGTCCGGATTCACAGCGCGCGCCAGAGCAAGCGTGGCCAGTCGAGCGCGCCGAGCACCGGGCGCGCCGCGAAGACGTCGTAATCGACCGCCCGGATTTTCTCCAGCACGCGCAGGCCGCCGGCGACGATGGCGCGGATTTCCAGGCCGATCCGGCCGGGCAGGGCGCGGCCGAGCGGCGCGCCCTCGATCATCAGCGACCGCGCGCGATCCGCCTGGAAGCGCAGCAATTGCCGAAAGTCAGCCGTGGCGGCACGCCGCAACAGGGTGTCCTCGCCCACGCCGAAGCGCGCCATGTCGTCGGCGGGTAGGTAGATGCGCGGCACCGGTTTGGCCGCGTCGATGCCGACGTCCTGCCAGTGGTTGACGAGCTGCAAGGCCGTGCAGATGGCGTCGGAGCGGGCCAGGTTCCCGGCCGAGTCGGCGCGGAACAGGCGCAGCAGGAGGCGGCCGACCGGGTCCGCCGAGCGTCGGCAGTAGTCCGCCAGCTCGTCGAAACTGGCGTAACGTGTCTTGACCACGTCCTGCGCGAAGGCGTCGAGCAGGTCGCGGAAGGGTTGCAGCGGCAGGTCGAAGCGGGCGATCACCGGCCGCAGGCGGGCGAACACGGGATGTGCGGACGGCCGGCGCTGCTCGATGGCGTCGAGTTCGTCGCGATATCCGGCCAGCAGGGCCAGCCGCGCGGCCGGGTCGAGATTGCCTTCGTCGGCGAAATCGTCGGCGGTGCGGGCGAACGCGTAGATGGCCGCGACCGGTTCGCGCAGGGCGCGCGGCAGCAGTATCGATGCGACCGGGAAATTCTCGTAATGGCGCTGGTGGAGTTCGGCGTCCATGGCGGGATGGCGCGCGGATGTTGGCGAACGAGTATATCGGGTAAAATCGACGATTGCGCGAAGGTGGCGGAATTGGTAGACGCACTGGATTTAGGTTCCAGCGCCGCGAGGCGTAAGGGTTCGAGTCCCTTCCTTCGCACCAGTCTCGCGACGGCAGCGCCAGCGCAGTTTTCGACATACACACACGGTATTTTCAGGGAATTCTCATGCAGACTCAGGACAACACGGGCGCGCCGGCCGTCGCCGCCGCCACCGCCACGGCGAGCTCGCTGGAGCGCCGCATCGACCTCGCCATCGCTCGCGCCGAACTGGACAAGGAGGTCGAGCAACGCCTGCGCCACATCGCCAGGACGGTCAAGATGCCCGGCTTCCGGCCCGGCAAGGTGCCGATGAAGATGGTCGCCCAGCAGTACGGCATGCAGGCCCATTCCGAGGCGATCGGCGCCGCCGTCGAGCGCGGCTTCAACGAAAGAGTCCGCGAGCAGAACCTGCGCGTGGCCGGCTATCCGAGCATCGAGCCCAAGGCCGGCGGCGCGGATGGCGCGATGGAATTCACCGCCATTTTCGAGGTCTATCCGGAAATCGCGCTCGGCGACGTCGCGGACCGCGAGATCGAGCGCGCGACGCTGGTGGTGTCGGACGCCGAGGTCGACAAGACCATCGAGGTGCTGCGCAAGCAGCGCACGACCTACGTGCCGGCGAGCCGCGCCGCCGAAAACGGCGATCGCCTGGTCATCGATTTCACCGGCCGCAAGAACGGCGAGGAATTCGAGGGCGGCAAGGCCACCGACTATCCCATGCTGCTGGGCGCCGGCATGATGCTGCCGGATTTCGAAAACGCGCTGGTCGGCATCGCCGAAGGCGAGACCAGGACTTTCGAGGTGGCCTTCCCCGCCGACTATCATGCCAAGGACCTGGCGGGCGAAACGGTGAGCTTCGAGGCCGTCTGCAAGAAGGTCGAGGCGCCGAGGCTGCCGGAACTGGACGCCGACTTCGCCAGGGCACTGGGCATCAAGGATGGCGATCTGGTGAAAATGCGCGAGGAAGTGGAAAGCAATCTTGAACGCGAGGTCCGCAAGCGCTTGCAGGTACGCGTGAAGAACCAGGTGATGGATGCCCTGCTGGCCGTCAACGAGGTCGAGGTGCCGAAATCGCTGGTCGAGATCGAATCGAGGCAGATGGCCGAGAACGCCCTCAAGGACTTGCAGGCGCGCGGCATGGACGCGAAGAACATGCCGGTCGAGGCGTCGTGGTTCACCGATCAGGCCACCCGTCGCGTCAAGCTGGGGCTGGTGCTCGCCGAGCTGGTGCGCACCCATGACCTTCACGCCAAGCCGGAGCAGGTGCGGGCGATCGTCGAGGACTACGCACAGACTTTCGAGGATCCGAAGGAAGTGGTGCGCTGGTATTACAGCCAGCCGCAGCGGCTCGCGGAAGCCGAGGCGCTGGCGGTGGAGAACAATGTCGTGGACTGGATGCTGGCGAATGCGAAGGCGGTGGACAAGCCCATCGCTTTTGACGAACTGATGGGGAATGCGGCATGATGCATGCGGGCATTCCGGCCGGGGAAACCATGACCGCAACCGATCCACAGGCCATCGGGCTGATCCCGATGGTCATCGAGACCAGCGGGCGCGGCGAGCGCGCCTACGACATCTATTCACGTCTGCTGAAGGAGCGCGTGGTGTTCCTGGTCGGCCCGGTGAACGACATCACCGCCAACCTGGTGGTCGCGCAGATGCTGTTCCTGGAGTCCGAGAATCCCGACAAGGATATCCATCTGTACATCAACTCGCCGGGCGGTTCGGTCACGGCGGGGCTGGCCATCTACGACACCATGCAGTTCATCAAGCCGGATGTGTCGACCCTGTGCATCGGCCAGGCCGCCTCGATGGGTGCCTTCCTGCTCGCGGCCGGCGCCAAGGGCAAGCGTTTCTGCCTGCCCAGTTCGCGCATGATGATCCATCAGCCGATGGGCGGCTTCCAGGGGCAGGCGTCCGACATCGAAATCCATGCCAAGGAAATCCTCTTCCTCAAGCAACGGCTGAATGAAATGCTTGCGCGTCATACCGGCCAGCCGATCGAACGCATCGAGCGGGACACGGATCGCGACAACTTCCTGTCGGCGGACGCGGCGGCGGAATACGGGCTGGTCGACAAGGTATTGAACAAGCGCGGCGAGTCCTGACGGACCGGCCGCGACGGCGAGGGAACGGCGATGGCGGAAAAGAAATCCGGGGAAAAGCTTCTGTATTGCTCGTTCTGCGGCAAGAGCCAGCACGAGGTCAAGAAGTTGATTGCCGGCCCGTCGGTTTTCATTTGTGACGAATGCATCGACCTGTGCAACGACATCATCCGGGATGAGTCGGCGGCCGAGACCGATGGCAAGCCTTCCCGCGACCTGCCGACGCCGCCCGAGATCCGGGGCATCCTCGACCAGTACGTGATCGGCCAGGAGCAGGCCAAGAAAATTCTGGCGGTCGCCGTCTACAACCATTACAAGCGCCTGCGTCACCAGCAGAAGGGGGCCGACGACGTCGAACTGGCCAAGAGCAACATCCTGCTTATCGGCCCGACCGGTTCGGGCAAGACGCTGCTGGCCCAGACGCTGGCTCGCCTGCTCAATGTTCCCTTCGTCATGGCCGACGCGACCACGCTGACCGAGGCCGGCTATGTCGGCGAGGACGTCGAGAACATCATCCAGAAGCTGCTGCAGAAGTGCGACTACGAGGTCGACAAGGCGCAGCAGGGCATCGTCTACATCGACGAGATCGACAAGATCTCGCGCAAGTCCGACAACCCCTCGATCACCCGCGACGTTTCCGGCGAGGGCGTGCAGCAGGCGCTGCTCAAGCTGATCGAGGGCACCATTGCCAGCGTGCCGCCGCAGGGCGGGCGCAAGCATCCGAACCAGGACTTCGTCCAGATCGACACGACCAATATCCTGTTCATCTGCGGCGGGGCGTTCGACGGCCTCGAGAAAGTCATCCGCAACCGCTCGGAAAAGGGCGGCATCGGCTTTGGCGCGGAAGTCAAGGCCAAGGACGACAAGAAGGCCGTCGGCGAGGTCCTGCGCGACGTCGAGCCCGAGGACCTCATCAAGTATGGCCTCATTCCGGAACTGATCGGCCGCCTGCCGGTGGTCGCCACGCTCGAGGAGTTGAGCGAGGATGCGCTGGTGCAGATTCTGGTCGAGCCGAAGAACGCCCTGACCAAGCAGTATCAGAAACTCTTCGCCATGGAAGGTGTCGAACTCGAACTGCGACCGGCGGCACTCCAGGCCATCGCGCGCAAGGCGCTCAAGCGCAAGACCGGCGCGCGCGGTCTGCGCTCGATCCTGGAGGGTGCCTTGCTCGATACCATGTATGATCTGCCGACGCTGGAAAACGTGGCCAAGGCGGTCGTCGATGAAGGCATGATCGAGAACGGCGGCCGGCCGTTGTTGATCTACGCCGATCAGCCGAAGGTTTCCGGGTCGAACTGAGTCCGCGGGGCCTGCCCGCATCGGCCGGAGCCTTGAAGGGGGCAGGATCGCCCCCATGTTGGCCATGCTGAGTTGGCAGCCCAAAACCGAGAGGAAAACCCATGCTAGGCGAACGCGACAATCCCCTTGAAAATCTGGAGCTACCATTGTTGCCTCTGCGCGACGTGGTGGTTTTCCCGCATATGGTCATTCCCTTGTTCGTCGGGCGGCCGAAGTCGATCAAGGCCCTGGAAACCGCGATGGAAAGCGGCAAGGGAATTCTTCTGGTGGCCCAGAAGTCCGCCGCGAAGGATGAACCGGAGCCGGAGGATCTTTATGCGATCGGCTGCGTGGCCAACATCCTGCAAATGCTCAAACTGCCCGACGGCACGGTCAAGGTCCTGGTCGAGGGCACGAGGCGCGCCAAGATCAATCGTGTTGAGGATCAGAAGACGCTGTTCGTCGCGGACATCTCGCCGATCGTGGGCGATGATGGCACCGATCACGAGGTGGAGGCCATGCGCCGCGCCATTCTCGCCCAGTTCGACCAGTACGTGAAGCTGAACAAGAAGATTCCGCCGGAGATACT
>CAZRRI010000031.1:0-27729 GCA_964602565.1 uncultured Rhodocyclaceae bacterium
TGAAGCCGGCGGTCTTGCCGGTGCCGGTCTGGGCGGCGGCCATCAGGTCGCGGCCTTCGAGCACGACGGGAATGGCCTGGGCCTGGATGGGCGTGGGCGTGTCGTAGCCCTGTTCGGCGATGGCGCGCAGGATCTCGGCGCGCAGGCCGAGCTCGGTAAATTTCATGGAATGCTCCTCGATTCGGCCCTGCGTGCAACGCGGCACGAACCAGTCGAGGCAGAAACGCTTGGGGAATGAAACGCGGGAAGGAAAGTCCAGTCGCGACGCGCGGCAATGACTGATAAGGACCAGCGCGGCGCGCAGTGTACCACCGGCGTGCCGCCGCGCCTGACTTTTCTCAGAGCGTGGCGAAGCCGCGATCCAGGTCGGCTTCGATGTCGTCCAGCGCCTCCAGGCCGACAGCGACGCGCAACAGGCTTTCCTCGATACCGGCCTCGGCGCGCGCCTCGGCGCTGATGCGGCCGTGCGTGGTCGACGCCGGATGGGTGATGGTGGTCTTGGTGTCGCCGAGGTTGGCGGTGATCGACAGCAGCTTGCAGTGATCGACGACGCGCCAGGCTTCGGCGCGGCCGCCCTTGACCTCGAAGGCGACGATGGCGCCGCCGCTGGCCTGTTGCCGCATGGCCAGCGCGTGCTGGGGATGCGAAGGCAGGCCGGGGTAGTAGACGCGCGCCACCTTGGGATGCGCCTCCAGCCACCTCGCCAGCTCCAGCGCGGCCGCCGACTGCGCCTGCATGCGGATCTTCAGGGTTTCGAGCCCCTTGAGGATCACCCAGGCGTTGAAGGGCGAGAGCGAGGGGCCGCCGGTGCGCAGGAACTTGAACACTTCTTCCATGAGCGTCTTCGGCCCGCACACGGCGCCGCCGAGCACGCGGCCCTGGCCGTCGAGATACTTGGTGGCGGAATGGATGACGAGATCGGCTCCCAACTCGAGCGGCCGTTGCAGCACCGGCGTGCAGAAACAGTTATCGACCGCCAAGAGCGCGCCGCCCTCGCGGGCGACCCCGGCCAGGGCCTCGATGTCATAGACCTCGGTGAGCGGATTGGAGGGCGTTTCGATGAACACGAGGCGCGTGTTCGGCCGCATGACGGCGCGAAAGCTTTCCGGCCGGTTGCCGGCGACGAAGGTGGTGTCGATGGCGAAGCGGCTGAAGATGTTGCCGAACAGCTGCTGGGTGGCGCCGAAGATGGCGCGCGACGCCACGACGTGGTCGCCGGCCTTGAGCAGCGCCATGACGGTGGCCAGGATGGCCGACATGCCGCTCGAGGTCGCGATGCAGGACTCGGCGCCTTCCAGCGCGGCCAGGCGCTCCTGCATGATCGCCACGGTCGGATTGGAGAAGCGCGCGTAGACCATGCCGGCCTCGCTGCCGGAGAAGCGCGCGGCGGCCTGCGCCGCGTTCTCGAAGACGAAGCTGGAGGTGAGGTAGAGGGCCTCGGCATGCTCGCCGAACTGGCTGCGCTGCTGGCCGGCGCGCACGGCCAGGGTCTCTGGCTGATAGGAATCCTTCATGGCAGCCTCAATCGCCGGCGGGCGCCAGGTTGAGGTCGAGCTGCCCCTCGGCGTCCTCCGGCGGGTGGCGCGCCGGATTGCCGCGTGCCTGCTCGACGCTCTCGAGATAGTCGGCGGACACGTCGCCGGTGATGTACTTGCCGTCGAAGCACGAGGTATCGAACTGGGTGATGGCCGGATTGACGGAACGCACCGAGGCCCTGAGCGCGTCGAGATCCTGGTAGATCAGCGCGTCGGCGCCGATTTCGCGGCATATTTCCTCGTCGCTGCGGAACGCGGCGATCAGCTCGGACCGCGTCGGCATGTCAATGCCATAGACGTTCGGGAAGCGCACCGGCGGGCTGGCCGAGGCGAAATAGACCTTCCGGGCGCCGGCTTCGCGCGCCATCTGGATGATTTCCCGGCTCGTGGTGCCGCGCACGATGGAATCGTCGACCAGCAGCACGTTCTTGCCGCGGAATTCCTGGGCGATGGCGTTGAGCTTCTGGCGCACCGACTTCCTGCGCGTAGCCTGGCCGGGCATGATGAAGGTGCGGCCGATGTAGCGGTTTTTGACGAAGCCCTCGCGGTAGGGCAGGTCGAGCTTGGCGGCCAGTTCCATGGCGGCGTGGCGGCTGGAATCGGGGATCGGAATCACCGAGTCGATGGCCAGATGCGGCATGGTGTGCTGGATCTTGTCGGCCAGGTATTCGCCCATCTTGACGCGCGTCTCGTAGACGGAGATGCCATCCATCAGCGAATCGGGCCGGGCCAGATACACGTACTCGAACATGCAGGGCGCATGGCGCGTGCGCTCGGCACACTGCCGGCTGATGAAGTTGCCACGACGGTCGATCAGCACCGCCTCGCCCGGCTCGACATCGCGCAGGAACTTGAAGCCGAGGGTGTCGATGGCCACGCTCTCGGAGGCGACCAGGTATTCCGGCCCTTCCCGTGTCTCGTTCCTGCCGATCACCAGCGGCCGGATACCGAACGGATCGCGGAAGGCCAGCAGGCCGTAGCCGGCAATCATCGCCACCACGGCATAGGCGCCCTTGATGCGGCGATGGACGCCGGCCACCGCCTTGAAAATGGTTTCGGCGTCGACCTGGTACTTGGTGGACGCGGCCTGGAGTTCATGCGCCAGCACGTTGAGCAGCACCTCCGAATCGGAGTTGGTGTTCATGTGCCGCAGATCCTGGAGGAACATGTCGCGCTTGAGCTGGTCGGCGTTAGTGAGGTTGCCGTTGTGCGCCAGCATCAGGCCGAACGGCGAATTGACGTAGAACGGCTGCGCCTCGGCGGCGCTGTAGGCCGATCCGGCGGTCGGATAGCGGCAATGGCCGATGCCCCAGTTGCCCTGCAGGTTGCGCATGTTGCGGGTGCGGAACACGTCGCGCACCATGCCCGGGCCCTTGTGCATGTGGAATCGCCCGTCCTCTTCGGTGGCGATGCCGGCCGCGTCCTGGCCGCGATGCTGGAGCACCTGCAGGCCATCGTAGAGGATCTGACTTACCGGCGTCGTGGCGACGACGCCCAGGATGCCGCACATGTTGGACCCACCCTCTGCCTTGGCTGATTGAACCGCTAACGATAATGAATTCTTCTGCCCACCTGCTCCGGCAACCAGGGCTTGGCCGCGATCACCGCCGTTTCCAGCGGCGGCGCCAGCCTGGCGTCCCGCCACCACTGACTTTTCGGCAGCGCCGTCATGCCGGCCAACAGCACCGCCACCAACACGATCAACAAGCCCCGCGCCACGCCGAAGCCGGCGCCGAGCACGCGATCCGCCGGCCCGAGCCCCGCCGCCCGCAGCAGGGCCGCCAGCAGCCGGCGAGCGATGGCGAACAGCAGCAGCACGCCGACCAGCACCATCGCCAAGGCGGCAGCGTAACGCAACACCGGTTCCGCCACCAGCCCGCCCAGGCTCTCGGCCACGGCGCCCGACCACTGGCGCGCCGCCACGAAGGCCACGATCCACGCCAGCAGCGCCAGCACTTCGCTCACCACGCCCCGCCAGAACCCCAGCGCGGCCGATGCCGTCACCACGCCGAGCACCGCATAATCGAAGGCCGTCACTTACTTCCTAGCCACCGGTCCATCGACGCCGATCCTGCCGATCCGTTCCCTGGCCTTTTCCGCGGCCTCCCGGGTCTTGAACGGGCCGGCCCGCACCCGCGTGCGGGCGCCCTGCGGCGTATCGACGTTTTCGGTGAAGACGGGCAGCCCCAGCTGCTTGATCTTGGACTGCAACAGCTTCACCCGCCCCTCTTCCCGGTAGGCGCCCAACTGGACGACCCAGGCCTCGTCGGCGGCGGGCGCCGGCTCCGGCCGGGGCTCGGCCTTCGATTCAGCGGCTTTCGATTCGGCGGGCTTGGATTCGGCAGGCTTCGACTCAGCGGCCTTCGATCCGGTGGGCTTGGATTCGGCGGGCTTCGCATCCCCGGCCTTGGCATCCGGCCTGGTTTCCGGCTTCACGTCGGAGCGGACATCGGGCTTGCCCTGAGGAGCCGCCTCCGGCCTGGCCGCAGCCGCCGGCGGCAAGGGCGTCGCGGCGGGCTTGCCGGTCAGCACTCGCGCGGCCAGGCCCTGGTCTTCGCGGCCGGGAATGGTGATCTGGACATCCTGCGCCGGCTGGCGCGGCTCGTGATCCATCACCATGGGCAGGATCAAGGCGGCCAGCAGCGCCAGCGCCGCGGCGCCCACGAGGCGCCGACGCGCCCGCTTCTTCAGTTCGAGCTGGCCGTCGAGGGATACAACTTTTTCGTCTTGCGGCATGATCCTTCAACTCGCCCCGCGCCCCAGGGCGCGCAGTGCGTCGGCCACGGTAAGAAACGATCCGAACACGACGATTCTATCATCTTCGCCCGCCCGGCTTCGGGCATGGACAAAGGCTTCGGCCGCCGACGCGAAGGTCGCATCGGGGCTCGCGGCGCCCGCCGAGGAGAGCGCCTCGGCCAGTTCCGCGGCGCCGGCGCCACGCGGTCCGGGCAAGCTTGCCGGCAGCCAGTGGTCGACGCGGTGACGCATCGCCTCGATGACGCCGGTCATGTCCTTGTCCCGCATCATGCCGAACACGGCCCAGGTGGCCGGATGAAACGCCATGTCGCCGAGATTGGCCGCCAGCACGCGCGCCGCCTGGGGATTGTGGGCGACGTCGAGCACCACCGTCGGCCGACCGGGCAGGACCTGGAATCTTCCCGCCAGCTCGACTTCCAGGAGGCCGCGACGGATGTCCTGCATCGCCACCGGCAGGACGCCGCGCAGGGCGTCGAGCGCGGCCAGCACGCAGGCGGCGTTGTCGAGCTGGTGCGGGCCGCGCAAGGCCGGCAAGGCCAGGCCGCCGCGCTTGCCGCCACGTCCCCAGTACTGCCACTGCTGTTCGTGGCGGGCGTGGCCGAAGTCGCGGCCGAGCACCTGCAAGTCGGCGCCGACGGCGCGCGCCCGGTCGGGCAGGCTCGCGGGCGGGTCGGCGTCGCCGCAGATGGCGTGACCGCCCTGGCGGAAGATGCCCGCCTTCTCGCGGCCGATCTCCTCGCGGGTCGGTCCGAGATACTCCATGTGATCGAGGTCGACCGCGGTGACGATGGCGACATCGGGATCATGGATGTTGGTGGCATCGAGCCGGCCGCCCAGGCCGACTTCGAGGATGATGGCGTCGAGCGGCTGCATGGCGAACACTTCCCAGGCGCACAGCGTGCCGTATTCGAAATAGGTGAGCGGCACGGGCGGCGTCCCGCCAAGGCTAACTTTCGCCGCCTCGACCCGCGCGAAGCCTTCGCACAGGGCCGCGTCGCCGACCGGCCGGCCATCGATGCGGACGCGCTCGTTGTAGCGCAGCAGGTGCGGCGAGGTGTAGAGGCCGACGCGATAGCCGGCGCACAGCAGGATGCGCTCGAGCATGGCGCAGGTGGAGCCCTTGCCGTTGGTGCCGCCGACCAGGATGACGGGGCAGGTCTTGCGCTGGCCGAGGGCGGCGCCGACCCGGCGGACACGGTCGAGACCGAGGTCGATCGGCCGCGCGTGCTGGCGCTCGATGAACGCCAGCCAGTCGTCGAGGGTCATTGCACCGCGGGTGCGCGCTGCAGCAGCGTCAGGAGCGAGCCCAGCTTGTCGCGGATCTGGCGCCGGTCGACGATCATGTCGATGGCGCCCTTGTCGAGCAGGAATTCCGCCCGCTGGAAGCCCTCGGGCAATTTTTCGCGCACGGTCTGCTCGATGACGCGCGGCCCGGCGAAGCCGATCAAGGCGCCCGGTTCGGCGATCACGACATCGCCGACGAAGGCGAAGCTGGCCGAAACGCCGCCCATGGTCGGGTCGGTCAACACCGTGATGAACGGCAGCCTGTGTTCGGTCAGCTGCGTGACCGCGGCCGTGGTCTTGGCCATCTGCATCAGCGAGAACAGGCCTTCCTGCATGCGCGCGCCGCCGCTGGCGGTGAAGCAGACGAAGGGCGCCTGCTGCTCGATGGCCATCCGCACGCCGCGCACGAACTTTTCGCCGACCACCGAACCCATCGAACCGCCCATGAAGTCGAATTCGAAACAGGCCACGACCACCGGCACCGTCCTGATCGCGCCCTGCATCACCACCAGCGCGTCGGCCTCGCCGGTTTCCTCGTTGGCGGCGGCCAGGCGCTCGGGATAGCGGCGCCCGTCCTTGAACTTGAGCGGGTCCATCGGCACCACTTCGGCACCGATCTCGAAGCGTCCCTCCGCGTCGAGCAGGAGGTCCAGCCGCGCGCGCGCGCGCAGGCGATGGTGGTGGTTGCACTTGGGGCAGACGTTCTGGTTGTTCTCGAGGTCGGTGGCATACAGCACGGCCTCGCAGGCGGGACACTTGGTCCACAAGCCCTCGGGCACGGACTTGCGCGCGCCCTCGCTGCGCTTGATCTTCGGCGGCAACAGTTTCTGCAACCAGCTCATGTCATGCCTCCTGATGAGCCGCCTCGAAGGAGGCGGCGCCCCCCGTGGGGCCGGCGAACGTGGTGAGCGTGGGGGCCATTACTTCATGCCTCGTCCATGGACTTGCGAATATCCGCCAACAGCGCGGTGACACGGCTCGACGCTTCCCGGGGCGATGATTGCTCGATTTCCTCGATGATGCGGCTGCCGATGACCACGCCGTCGGCGACCGCGGCGATGCGCGCCGCGCTGGCGGCGTCGCGGATGCCGAAGCCGACGGCGACCGGCATGCCCGCGCCCGCCCGGATCGCCGGAATGCGCCGCGCCACTTCGTCCAGGTCGAGCTTGGCCGAGCCGGTGACACCCTTGAGCGACACGTAGTAGATGTAGCCGCCGCCGACCGCCGCCACCTCGCCGACACGCTGATCGGTCGATGTCGGCGCCAACAGGAAAATGGGATCGAGGCCATGCTGCTTGAGCAGCGCCGAGAAATCCGCGCATTCCTCGGGCGGATAGTCCACCACCAGGACGCCATCGACGCCCGCCGCGGCGGCATCGGCGGCAAACTCGGCCTGGCCGTGGGCCTCGATGGGATTGGCATAGCCCATCAGCACCACGGGAGTCGCGTCGTCCTGCTTGCGAAACTCCCGAACCATGGCCAGCACCGTGCGCAGGCTCGTGCCATAGGCCAGGGCGCGTTCGGAGGCGCGCTGGATGGTCGGGCCATCGGCCATGGGATCGGAGAATGGCACGCCCAGTTCGATAATGTCGGCGCCGCCCTCGACCAAGGCACGCATGAGCGGCAGCGTCAGTCCCGGTTCCGGATCGCCGGCCGTGATGAAGGGAATCAGCGCCTTGCGCGCTTGCGATTCGAGCCGGTCGAAGGTCGGAGCAAGGCGCGACATCAGAACTGTATCCCCGATTTTTCCGCCACGGTATGCATGTCCTTGTCGCCGCGTCCTGACAGATTGACCAGCAATGCCTTGTCCCTGGCCAGCGTCGGCGCCAGTTTGGCGGCGTAGGCGAGCGCGTGGCTGGATTCGAGCGCCGGGATGATGCCCTCGTGCTTGCACAGGGCGTGGAACGCCGCCAGGGCCTCGTCGTCGGTGATGGTGACGTACTCGGCGCGCCCGGAATCCTTGAGCCAGGCATGTTCGGGGCCGACGCCCGGATAGTCCAGACCGGCCGACACCGAATGCGTCTCGATGATCTGGCCGTTCGCGTCCTGGAGCAGGTAGGTACGGTTGCCGTGCAGCACGCCGGGACGGCCGGCGGTCAGGGATGCGGCATGCCGGCCGGTGGCCAGTCCGTGCCCCGCCGCCTCGACACCGATCAGGCGCACCTCTTGCCGCGGAATGTAGGAATAAAAGATGCCCATCGCATTCGAGCCGCCACCGACGCAGGCGATCACGGCATCCGGCTGACGGCCGGCCAGTTCCGGCATTTGCGTCAGGCATTCCTCGCCGATGATCTTCTGGAAATCGCGCACCATCATCGGGTACGGGTGCGGACCGGCGACCGTGCCGATGACGTAGAAGGTGTCGGCGATATTGGTCACCCAGTCGCGCATGGCTTCGTTGAGCGCATCTTTGAGGGTCTTGGAGCCGGAGTCGACCGGCACCACCTTGGCGCCGAGCAGTTTCATGCGGTAGACGTTGGCGGCCTGGCGCTTGACGTCTTCCGAGCCCATGTAAACCACGCATTCCATCCCGTAGCGCGCCGCGACCGTCGCCGTGGCGACGCCGTGCTGTCCCGCGCCGGTTTCGGCGATGACGCGCGGCTTGCCCATGCGCCGGGCGAGCAGGGCCTGGCCGATGCAGTTGTTGACCTTGTGCGCGCCCGTGTGATTGAGGTCTTCGCGCTTCAGATAGATCTGCGCGCCGCCGAGCATGGCCGACCAGCGACGGGCATGGTAAATGGGGCTGGGGCGTCCGACGTAGTGCCGCAGCTCGTATTCGTATTCCGCCCGAAACGCCGGGTCCGCCACGGCCGCCTGGTAGGCGAGACGCAACTCGTCGAGCGCCGGAACCAGCGTCTCGGCGACGAACGCGCCGCCATACTTGCCGAAGTGTCCCTTGGCGTCCGGTAATCTGTAGTCGTTATCTGGCATCCGCGCTTCTTACGGCCGCGACAAACGCGGCAATCATGCTGGCATCCTTGATGCCCTTGGCAACCTCGACACCGCTGCTGACATCGACGGCCCACGGGCGCACCATTCGTATCGCATCACCGACGTTGCCGGCCGTCAGGCCGCCGGACAGAATCACCGGCAAGGGCAGCGACTCGGGAACGAGCGACCAATCGAACGTCTTGCCCGCACCACCATAACTTTCGACATGGGCGTCGAGCAGGATGCCCTGGGCCGATGCGAAAGCGCGGGCGAATTCTACCAAATCCAGCCCCGGCGCCATCCGGGCCACCTTGACATACGGCCTGCCGAATTGTTCGCAGTAGCGGGGGTCCTCGTCGCCATGGAACTGGAGCAGATCCAGCGGCATCGCCGCCAGCGCCGCCTTGACCACCGCGGGATCGGCATTGACGAATAGGCCGACGCGCGTCACGAACGGGGGAACGCGCCCGATCAGCGACGCGGCCACCTCCCTTTCCACATAACGCGGGCTGGGCGGATGAAAGACGAAGCCGATGGCGTCGGCACCGGCCGCCAGCACGGCCTGGAGATCTTCCGGGCGGGTGATCCCGCATATCTTGATCCGCGTGCGCGCCATGTTCAGCAGCCCATCATCGCCGGCACCGGTGCGGCGGCGGCGCCGGGCGGCAAGCCCCAGCCGGCATCGTAGTCGGCGCCAAGGAAATACAGGCCCGCCGCGTCGAACGTGGGCGCGGCGCGGGCGCGGTCGCGTCCCGCGAGCAGTTGGCCGATCCACTCGGGCGGATGCTTGCCCTGGCCGACATAGACCAGCGCCCCGACCAGATTGCGAACCATGTGATGAAGAAAGGCATTGGCCTGGAATTCAAGCACGACGAGCTCATTATGGCGCGATACGCTCGCCCGCTGGAGCACCTTGATCGGTGACTTGGCCTGGCATTCGGCGGCGCGAAAGGCCGTGAAATCATGCTCGCCGAGCAAATGCCCCGCCCCGTCGGCCATTGCCGCGACGTCGAGGGGCCGGTGAAACCATCCCGCCCGACCGCTTTGCAACGCCGGCCGCACCGGCCGGTTGAGGAGCAGATAGCGGTAGCGACGGGATACCGCCGAAAAGCGCGCATGGAATTCCTCCGGCACCGTGGCCGCCCAGCGGACGGCGACCGTGGGCGGCAGCAAGGCATTGACGCCACGCACCCAGGCCGAAAGCGGTCGCCTCGCCTGCGTATCGAAGTGCGCGACCTGCGCCAGCGCATGGACGCCGGCATCGGTCCGCCCGGCGCACACCGTCCTGATCCCGCTGTCCGCCACCTGGCTCAAGGCATGTTCCACGACATCCTGCACGGTCCGGCCGTGGGGCTGGGACTGCCAGCCGGCAAAAGACGATCCGTCGTACTCCAGGCCGATGACGATTCTCATGGCCGGAAGATGGCCGCCAGAACCACGGTCACGACGAGCGCGATGACAAGACGGTCGCGAACGCTGGCCGCCCCTGCCGCTAGCGGCAGCCGGTCGACGCCGGTCACGTCGCCCTCCGCCAGCCAGCCGCGCCAGTCGCCAGGGGTGTTTTCCACCTGGTCGAGAACCAACATCAGGCGGACGACGATGCGCTGGCGCAGGTCGCGCCAGCGGGCAAGCGGCGCCAGCAGCCAGTGCAGGCCGGCCATGATTCCGTCGGTACCCAGAGTCCGGTGCAGCAAGGCGAGTCCGGCGAGCAGGAGCACGAGCCGCAGGACATGTTCGATACCTTGATGGACGCCATCCCAGGTCATGCCCACGTCACCCGCCAATGCCGGCAATCGTTCACCGGGAGTGGCGAAGGCAAACAAGACGGCGATCGTCAGCAACAGCCATCGCGTGCGCGACAGGAGCTTGCGGGTGCCATCGCCCGCCAGCCGCAGGGCGAGGGGCAGAAGAAGCAGGCCGGCGACGGCCAGTCCGGTGATCGACAATGCTTGCAGCAGGACCGCGAATGCCGTCCACAGCACGAGGAAAACCGCCGGATGCCATGCGCCCTTCATGTTGGATCCGGCCGGTGCGCGCAACACGGGGCAAGCGGCGATCCTTGCGATCGCCTCGCGGCGGGCGAGGAATCAGGCGCCCAGCGCGGCCAGCCTGTCGCGCGCCATCTGCTGTTGGCGACTGCCGCCTTCGTGCAGCACCTCATGCAGCAACTCGCGCGCACCTTCCTTGTCGCCCATTTCCTCGTAAGCCTGGGCCAGTTCGAGCTTGGTCGCCACATCCGGACTTTCTTCGTCGACTCCCCCGGGTGACGACTCGCTCTGCCCGACGGGATTGTCATCGAGTTCCAGGTCGATCGAGGACAAGTCGAAGGTCGGCACCTTCGGTGGCGGCAGCTGAACTGTTGCCGAAGGCGCATCGATATCGAATTCGAAGTCGATTTCGGGGGCCGCCGCGGTCGCCGAAGCGGCGACGGGCGATGGCACGGGGGGCATCGCGTCGATCTCGGGCAATGCCAGATCGAAGTCCAGGTGACTGGGTTCGGCCGCGACCGCAGGAGCGGGAACATCGAGGGCAGGAGCGGGGACATCGAGATCGAAGTCGAGCGACGACGCCATCGGCACGGGCTCCGACGAACGCGCCTCCGAAGTCTTCTCGATGTCGGCGATTCCCCCGCCGATATCGAGATCGAAATCCAGTGTCGCCAGCTGCGGCGCCGGGGTCTCGCCAACGGATTCCGCGAGCTTTCCGAGCTGCCCCGGCAGGGTGACCGTCGACCGCAGCTTCTCGGTTTCGGTCGCGGGCAGGACGATATCCGATGCCGCCACGGCTGCCACGGCCGGTACCGCGATTTCGGCCTCGGCCTGCCGGTCGGCGGTCGCGCCGCCGTAGAGCTTGTTGTCGGGATCGAGCGCGCGCCCCATGGCCGCGGCGGTTTCCCAGTCCGGACCCGTGCCGCCCGTCTGGGCGTAGAACTCCGTCGCAAGCGACTCGAACTGCTTGACATTCTTGCGTCCGGCGTGGATTTCCAGGAGCTTCAGGTGAATGGCATGACGCGTCGGATCGTTCTTCAGTGCATCGAGGAGAATTTCCTCGGCCTGTGCATCGCGGCCGTAGGCCATGTAGACGTCGGCCTCGGCGACGGGATCGACCCCCTCGTCGCTATCGATGGCTCCGATGCTGGCCTGGCTGAAGTCGGTCTGAATCGAGGCTCCCGTATCGACCGCCTGCCCGCCGGTCGAGCCGAACACCGAGTTGGCGCCCAAGTCGCCGGAATTGAGCCGGCTGGTAGTGGGCGGCATCGTCTCTTCCTGACGCTTGCGCCAGGAGGAATAGCCGAACCACCCCAGCAGCAAGGCCAGCAAGCCCCCTCCGCCATAGACGAGCGCAGGGTTGTCGTCGATGAAACTGGGCTCGGCCGCGACGGCGGGCTTAGGCTTCTGCACGGGCGGCTTCACCGCCGGTTTCGGCGGGGCAGGCGGAGCCACCGGCGGCTCGGCGGTCGAGGCGACCAGAGCGGCCGCGGGCGAAGGCTTGGCCTCCTCCTCCGGCGGCTTGCCGGCATTTTGCTCCACCTTGGTCGCCGGCTCGGCAGTCGTTGCCGCCGGAGCCGGAAACTCGGGCCTGGGCTGGACAGGCTTCGATGCCTCGGCCTGCTGCTGCATTTGCGTACCGACCTGGCTCTTGAGTTCGGCCAGTTTCTTCAGGTCGTCGAGATTCCTTTCGAGCTCGGCGATGCGGCTGCTCGCTTCCTTGAGCGAACGGTCCCGGGCGATCAAGTCTTCCTCGAGGGCCGAGATGCGTTGCTGAAAGGCCTTGAGATCCTTTCCCGATTCCGTGCGCGAAACCTCGAGCTTGTCCTTGCCCGCCTCGGGCGGCGCCGCCTTGTCCTCGACCTTGGCGGTGATCTTGCCTTCCGCCCGCTGCCCGGTGGCGGGCTCATCTTCCCGCATCGGGGCGGCGGCGACCGCGCCGGCAAGCCGCTGGCGATACGCATTGAAGTCCCGAGCCTGCGCGATAACCGTTGTGCGCGCTTCGTCGGCCGGAATGGCGGCCACGGTGGCGGCATCGGGGATGGCCAGAACCCGGCCGACACGCAGCCGATTCATGTTGTCGCCGGCGAACGCTTCCTCGTTATGGCGAAACAACGCCACCAGCATCTGATCGAGGGTGACGCCGGTAGGGCTCACTTCGGCGGCGATCTTGGTCAGCGTGTCGCCAGGACTGACTTTCCGCGTGGCGCCATCACCGGAAGATTTTTTTTCCTGGTCCGTCCCTGGTCTGGCGGCGGCCGTCTCGGCCACCGGAGTCTTGGCCGGTGCCGCGGGCTTCTCGGCCAACGCCGGCTGAGGCGCGACTGTCGGCGCCGCCGTCACCGGCTTGGTGAAAACATCGGGAGGATCGAGCAGCATGGTGTATTCGCGAACCATCCGGCCCGATGACCATGTCAGTTCGACCAGAATGTCGAGGAAGGGGTCGTTGAGCGGCCGATCGGTGGTCAAACGCAGAAACGGCTGCCCGTCCGCCCGTTTATCGATCGTGAAGCGAATGGCCGCCAAGCCCGGCGCATACTCGATGCCCACCTGCTTGAATGCCTCGCTCGGCGCCATGCGCGCCGACATCGAAGCCAGTTCCTCGCGCGAGGCGGTGATGTCGACCTCGGCCCGCAAGGGCTGCCCCAGCGGCGACAACACGCTGATCTTGCCCAGACCGGCTGCCTGGACGCAAGCGGCCGAGAGACTCAAGGCTGCCACCAGCAGGGGGACTCGGAATCCGTTTCGCTTCAATGATTTCATCGCCACGCCTCCCCGCAGGGATATCACTCCAGCATTCAAAATAACATCATGAAGTTAGCGATGCAAGCTCAACCTTAGCTTCAACATGCCCCGGTGTTGCGGCCAACCTATTCCAGGAGGATTCTGAGCATGCGTCTGAGCGGTTCGGCCGCACCCCACAGCAACTGGTCGCCCACGGTGAACGCGGACAGGTATTCCGGCCCCATGGTCATCTTGCGCAGACGCCCCACGGGGGTCACCAGTGTTCCCGTCACCGCCGCCGGGGTCAGTTCCCGGATCGTCACTTCGCGTTCGTTGGGCACCACTTTCACCCAATCGTTATGCGCCGCGAGCATCCCCTCGATGTCCGCCAGCGGAACATCTTTCCTGAGCTTGATGGTCAGCGCCTGGGAGTGACAACGCATGGCGCCGATGCGCACGCACAAGCCATCGACGGGAATCGGGCGGGTGCCCAGCCCGAGAATCTTGTTGGTCTCGGCGCCGCCTTTCCACTCCTCGCGGCTCTGGCCATTGCCCAAGTCCTTGTCTATCCAGGGAATCAGCGAACCGGCGAGCGGCACGCCGAAATTGGCGGTGGGAAACTTGTCGTCGCGCAGGATGCCGGCCACTTCGCGGTCGATGTCGAGAATGGCGGAAGCAGGATCACTCAACAGGCTCTGGGCGACGCGGTGCGCCTCGCCCATCTGCTGGAGCAGTTCGCGCATATTCTGCGCGCCCGCGCCGGACGCCGCCTGATAGGTCATGGAGGTCATCCACTCGATCAGGTCGGCCTCGAACAGGCCACCCATCGCCATGAGCATCAGCGACACGGTGCAGTTGCCGCCGATCCAGTTGCGGCCGCCCCTGGCCAGCGCATTCTTGATGACGCGCGAGTTCACCGGATCGAGAATAATGACAGCATCATCCTTCATGCGCAGCGACGACGCGGCATCGATCCAGTGGCCGTTCCAGCCGGCCGCGCGCAGCTTGGGGAACACCTCGGTCGTATAGTCGCCGCCCTGGCAGGTGATGATGACGTCCATCCGTCGAAGGTCGTCGACATTCCGTGCGTCGCGCAAGGGCGCGCCACCGCTTTCCTCCGGCCCCTTGCCGCCGATATTGGAAGTGGTGAAGAACGATGGTTCGATCAGCGCGAAATCACGTTCCTCGCGCATGCGCTGCATCAGCACCGAGCCGACCATGCCGCGCCAGCCCACCAGTCCTACTTGCTTCATTCTCATGCTCCCTGGCTGCGAGGCCGTTAGAGCGCGGCCAATACCGCGTCGCCCATCTCCCTGGTGCCGACACGCCGGGTTCCCGGCTCGTAGATGTCGCCGGTGCGATAGCCCTGCGCCAGCACCTTTTTGACCGCCGACTCGATGCGCTGGGCGGGCTCCTCGAGCGCGAACGTGTAACGCAGCATCATGGCGGCCGAAAGGATGGTCGCCAGCGGGTTGGCGACGCCCTTGCCGGCGATGTCCGGCGCCGAGCCATGACAAGGCTCGAACATGCCCTTGTTGTTGGCGTCCAGGGACGCCGAGGGCAGCATGCCGATCGAGCCCGTGAGCATCGAGGCCTCGTCGGACAGGATGTCGCCGAACATGTTGCCCGTCACCATGACGTCGAATTGCTTGGGATTGCGCACCAGTTGCATGGCGGCGTTGTCGACCAGCATGTGCGTCAGTTCGACGTCCGGATAATCGGCCGCCATCGCGCTGACCGTGTCCCGCCAAAGCTGGGTGCACTCGAGGACGTTGATCTTGTCCACCGAACACAGCCGCTTCTGGCGCCTGCGGGCCGCCTCGAAGGCCACCTTGGCGATGCGCCGGATCTCCGACTCGCTGTAGATCATCGTATTGATGCCGACCTTCTCGCCGCCGCGAACTTCGATACCCCGCGGCTGCCCGAAATAGATGTCGCCGGTCAATTCGCGGATGATCAGCAGGTCGAGCCCGGAAACCACCTCCGGCTTGAGCGTCGAGGCATTGGCAAGCTCGGCGTAAAGGACCGCCGGGCGCAGGTTGGCGAACAAGCCGAGTTGCTTGCGAATACCGAGCAGGCCGCGCTCCGGACGCTGCTCGCGCGGATAGACATCCCACTTCGGGCCGCCGACGGCCCCCAGGAGAACGGCATCCGCGGCCTGGGCCAGTTTCTGCGTCGCTTCGGGATAGGGGTCGCCGGTCGCGTCGACCGCGCATCCGCCCAGCAGGGCCTCTTCCATTTCGAAATTCAGCCCCAGGGCCTTGAGGACTCTAACGGCCTCGGCAGTGATTTCCGGACCAATGCCATCGCCTGGCAGCACACAAATCTTCATGTCGTTTCCGCCCACTCGAAAATGCGCGGATTATCGCACAGGGCACCCGGTGCGCATGCCGCGCCAAATCAACACCATCCCCGCGACGGCGAGGCCGGCCGCCCACGAAAAAGTCACGCCAGGTCCGAACATTTCCCAGGAAACGCCGCTGAGAAGATTACCCAGCATTCCGCCCGCGCCAAACGAGATGCTGCCGTACAGCGCGAGAACCCTGGCTTGCTGTCCGGGCGCAAACCACTGGTTGATCGCCGACACCGATACCGCATGATGGGCACCGAAAGTGGCGCCATGCATGACCTGCGCAAGGAGTAGCACGACGAAGAAGTCCGCGAGCCATCCGATCGCGAGGAAACGCAGAATCGCCACCGCGAAACTCGCCAGCAGGATCGCCCGGATCGACCAGGATTTCAGAATGTGCGGCATCGCGACGAACACCGCAATCTCGGCCACCACGCCCAGCGACCAGAGCACACCAATGACCGTCTTGTCATATCCGTGTCCCACCAGATGAATCGAATAGAACACATAGAACGGGCCATGCGCCGCCGACATGAAGAAACCCGCCGCAAGCAAGGCGACAACCTCGGGATGGTCCAGCCGGCCTCGCGGCGACCGGTTCCGGCTGGCGGGAAGCGACGGCGGGCCGGTGATCAGCCATGTGCAGGCCAGGATGCCGACGAGCATCGCCAGGATTATCCACAAGAGGCTGGCGATCGGGGCGCGATCCAGCCAGGCGCCGGTTCCGAGAACCGCCACGATGAACCCGATCGATCCCCACATGCGCACGCGACCATAGCGTTCGGCCTGACCGGCGAGATGGCGCAGCGTCAGCGCCTCCACCAGGGGCAGGGCCGCGCTCCAGAAAAAGGACATCACGGCCATCGCGGCGAACACCGGCCAGAAGGTCTCGGCGAAAAAGAATCCGAGGAAGCCGACCATCGACAATACGGCGGAGGCACGCAGCACCGCCATCGTCCGGCCGGACCTGTCGGCCAGCCAGCCCCAGAGGTTCGGGGCGACGAGGCGCATGGCCGCCATCAGCGACATGAGGGTTGCAATCGCCGCGGCCGTGAAGTCGAGCGACTGAAGATACAGCGTGAAATACGGGGAAAACGCGCCGATCAGCGCGAAATAACAGAAATACCAGCCAGACAATCGCCAGCGGGCGGAGGAACCGAAGATATGCGAGGACTCCAGGGGAATTGGCGCGCGCCTGATGGCCCGCGCCCGATCGCCATTTCGCGAGGAACGTGATCCCCGTGGCTATCGATGCTGCTGGCCGGACCGGAATGCCAACAGGAAATGGTAAAGCTCATCCTTCAACTTCACCCGCTGTTTCTTCATGTCCTCCAGGGTGAAGTCGGCTATCGGCATGTCGTGCTCCTCGAGATCCTCGACCTTTCCCGTCAACCGACTGTAGGCACCCATGGAGCGGGCGAAGTAAGGATTGTTCTTTTTCAAGACATCAATGGCGTCCTTCATTTCCGGAAACTCGGAATAAAGGTCGTGGTGATCGACATGCATGGAACACTCTCCCAGAACGAATTGCCGGCACATTGTATCTCAGTGCCGCCTCCCCGGCCCGGGGCTGCCCGCGAATGGCGAAGATCAGGGATTCGCCTGTCCCTGGGGCTGGTCGTTGATGTACGCTTTAAGCATGCGGTTCTCGAAGTCCTGCTCGTCGAGAATGGCCCGCGCGACGTCATGGAATGAAATCACGCCCAGCAAGGTCTGTCCCTCCATGATGGGCAGATAGCGCATGTGTCTCTCGATCATAAGGCGCCTGAGTTCGTCCACCTCCATGTCGGGTGAGCCGGACACCGGGTCCCGCACCATCACGTCGGAGACCGTCGCCGATCCCCACGCCGCCCCTTGCGCATGAAGCGCCTTGACCATTTCGCGGAAGGTCAGCATGCCGACCATCCGGCCCTGCTCGAAGCAGGCCAGGGAGCCAACATCCTGTTCTTCCATCGTTGCCACGGCCGCGGCCAACTTCTTGTCCGTCGTGATCGTGTAGAGCACCTTCCCCTTGACCGCCAGAATCTCCCTCACACGCATGACTTAATCCTCCATTCAGCGTTCCAGATAACGCAACTTGCCCTCGACTCCCTTCCAGCCATCGGCGTCGGCCGGGGGCTGCTTGCGCTCGATGATCGCCGGCCATTGCCTGGCCAACTCGGCGTTGAGGGCAATGAACGCCCTCTGTCCGTCCGGCACATCTTCCTCGGCGAGAATCGCTTCCACCGGGCACTCAGGCACGCAGAGGGTGCAGTCGATGCACTCCTCCGGATCAATCACCAGAAAATTCGGGCCTTCACGAAAACAGTCGACCGGGCACACGTCGACGCAGTCCGTGTACTTGCATTTGATGCATGCTTCGGTCACCACGTACGCCATTATTCCGCCTGCCTTTAGACTCGGTTCAATATAGCACTCAACTTTTCTGAACCATCCATTTTTTTGTTAGGATGCCAACCGGAATCATTGCCCCGTCGGCGGCGCCGGCATTCCGGTTGCCGGGATCACGGAGGCACTTGGACGGAAAACGATCTTCCAGAGGACTTTCATGAGCGAACATATTCTTCATGTCACGGACGCCAACTTCAAGACCGAGGTACTGGAGTCGAGTACGCCGGTGTTGGTCGATTACTGGGCGGAATGGTGCGGCCCATGCAAGATGATTGCTCCCATCCTTGATGAAGTCGCCAGGGAGTACGGCGGCAAGCTGAAAGTGGCGAAACTCAATATCGACGAGAATCCGAAGACGCCGGGAGAATATGGCATTCGCGGAATTCCCACCCTGATTCTCTTCAAGGCAGGCAATGTCGAGGCCACCAAGATCGGCGCCCTGTCGAAATCGCAGCTCACCGCATTCATTGACAGCAATCTCTGAACTCGCTACAGTCCGCGCCTGAGTCCGTTCCATCAATCGATAAACAAGCGGATTCAGGCTAGCGCCGGAGCCTTCCGGCTGCATTCCGAACTTCCCTGAGTAGAAATCCTTCGGACCTCCTTCCGGACATCCCCGTCCGCGCCATCGCACAGGTATTTCCATGCATCTTTCGGAGCTCAAAGCCCATCACGTCAGCACGCTGCTCGACATGGCCACCGCCGCCGGCATCGAAGGCGCCAACCGGCTGCGCAAGCAGGAACTGATCTTCGCGCTGCTCAAGAACCAGGCCAAGAAGGGCGAATCCATCTACGGCGACGGCGCACTGGAAGTACTGCCGGACGGCTTCGGCTTCCTCCGCTCGCCCGACACCTCGTATCTCGCGGGGACCGACGACATCTATGTTTCGCCTTCGCAGATCCGCCGCTTCAACCTGCATACCGGCGACACCATCGAAGGCGAGATCCGCACGCCCAAGGAAGGCGAGCGTTACTTCGCCCTGGTCAAGCTGGACAAGGTCAACGGCGAGAGCCCCGAGGCCAGTAAGCACAAGATCCTGTTCGAGAACCTGACGCCGCTGCACCCGACGGAGCATCTGCGCCTGGAGCGCGAGATGCGCGGCGAGGAAAACTTCACCAGCCGCGTCATCGACATCATCGCCCCCATCGGCAAGGGCCAGCGCGGGCTGCTGGTCGCCGCGCCGAAGAGCGGCAAGACGGTGATGATGCAGCACATCGCCCATGCCATCACCGCCAACCATCCGGACGTGGTGTTGATCGTGCTACTGATCGACGAGCGTCCCGAGGAAGTCACGGAAATGACCCGCTCGGTCAAGGGCGAGGTCGTCGCCTCCACCTTCGACGAGCCGGCCACCCGCCACGTGCAGGTCGCCGAAATGGTGATCGAGAAGGCCAAGCGCCTGGTCGAGCACAAGAAGGACGTGGTGATCCTGCTCGACTCGATCACCCGCCTGGCGCGCGCCTACAACACCGTGGTGCCGGCCTCCGGCAAGGTGCTCACCGGCGGCGTGGACGCCAACGCCCTGCAGAAGCCGAAGCGCTTCTTCGGCGCCGCGCGCAACATCGAGGAAGGCGGCTCGCTGACCATCATCGCCACCACGCTGGTCGACACCGGCAGCCGCATGGACGACGTGATCTACGAGGAATTCAAGGGCACCGGCAACATGGAGATCCATCTGGACCGTCGCATGGCCGAGAAGCGCGTTTATCCCTCGATCAACGTCAATCGCTCCGGCACCCGCCGGGAAGAACTGTTGCTCAAGCCCGAGGTGTTGCAGAAGGTCTGGATCCTGCGCAAGCTCATGTATGGACTGGACGACCTCGAGGCGACCGAATTCCTGCTCGACAAGGTCAAGGCGACCAAGAACAACAACGAGTTCTTCGACGCCATGAGAAGAGGTTGATCAGCCGGCGCTTTTCAGGGATAATGCGCGCCTCATTTTCCCGGCCCGCCACATCCACGGGCCCCACGTAGGTTGCAAACAAAGGACACGGCCATGAAAGAAGGCATCCACCCGAAATACCAGGAAATCGAAGTGACCTGCAGTTGCGGCGCCACGTTCAAGACCCAGTCGACCAACAGCAAGCCGCTGCACATCGAGGTCTGCTCATCCTGCCACCCGTTCTACACCGGCAAGCAGAAGATCGTGGACACCGCCGGCCGGGTCGAGCGTTTCCGCCAGAAGTATGGCAAGCGCGCGGCAGCCTGAGTTGAACGTCATTCGGCGATAAGGCAGCCTCGGCTGCCTTTTTCGTTTGGGTTCCCAGCCGGCATCGCACATGGCGTTTTCACTGCAACCGGATACTCCGCCACCGGGGCCGACCCCCGCCCTGGTGCTCCTCCTGAGCTGCGCGTTCCTGTTCGCCGGCATCCTCGGCCACGACCCGTGGAAGTCCGAGGACGCCATCAACATCGCCATCGCCCACGGCTTCGCCCAGGCCGGCCACTGGAGCCTGCCGATGCTTGCCGGCGAGCCATGGTTCGAGGCGGAACCCCTGTACCACTGGCTGGCCGCCATGGTCGGCACCGCGCTTGGCGCGTTCCTGCCGTTCCACGAAGGCGCCCGCATGGCGGCGGCGCTCCTGGGCGGGTTGTTCTTCGTCGGCCTCGCCGCGGCGGCCCGGCGCATGTTCGGCCGCGCGGCGGGCTGGGCGGCCCCCCTGCTGGCGATCGGCACGCTCGGCCTGCTGGTGCCCATGCACGAAGCGCAGCCCGCCACCACCATCCTTGCGTCCATCACCGCCGTCTATTGGGGCGCGGCACGCCTCGCCGAGCATCCGAGGGCCGCCGGCCTGCTCATGGGCGCGGGCCTGGGCGCCACCTTCCTATCCGGCGGCCTGCTCGGCGTGCTGCCGGCACTGACTTTGCTCGCCATACCGCTTTGGCGGCGCCAGTGGCTGGCCGCGGCCGCCGCGGCCGGCGTCGGTGCCGCCATCGCCCTCGCCTGGCCGGTGACGCTGGCGCTGGCGCATCCCGGACACCTCGCGGGCTGGTGGGCCTACGAACTCGCCACCATCGCCCCGCGCGATCCTCTCAGCCTCGCCCATGTCGAGTGGCTCGGCTGGTTTGCCTGGCCGGTGCTGCTGATCGCAGCCTGGATGGTCTGGCGCACTCGACGGCGCTTGGCCGCCCTGCCCCTGGCGGTGCCGGCGTTTGGCGCGGCCACGGCCTTGTGCTGGCTGCTGGCCCACGAGCCCAAGGCCGAGGCTACCCTGCCGCTGCTGCCGCCCCTCGTGCTGCTGGCCACGGCGGGCTGCGAGCACCTGCGGCGGGGCGCAGCGAACGCCTGGGACTGGTTCGGCATGATGACCTTCTCGCTGCTGGTCGGCCTGGTCTGGCTGGGGGCGTCGGCGCTTTCGCTGGGCTGGCCGCCGAAAGTGGCCGCCAACGCCGCGCGGATCGCCCCTGGATTTTCCACCCCCCTGTCGACGCCGGCGCTGCTGGCGGCCGTGGCCACCACGCTGGGATGGCTGGCGGTGCTCGTCGGGCTACCGCGCTCGCCGTGGCGCCCGGCACTGCGCTGGGCGGCGGGCGTGACGGCCCTGTGGCTTTCCGTCGTGTTTCTGCTGATGCCATGGATCGACCATGGCAAGACCTATCGTCCGGTCGTCGCCGGCCTCGAAAAAGTGCTGCCGGCCGACGCGGACTGCATCGCCCGGCGCGGTCTCGGGGCCTCGCAGCGCGCCTCCCTCGACTACTTCGCGGGCATCCGCACCCGGGCGACCGACGGCAAGTGCCATTGGCTGCTGGTGCAAAGCCACCCGCGCGAAAAGCCGCCCGCCAATTGGACCAAGGTCTGGGAAGACCGCCGTCCGGGAGACCGCGACGAAGTCTGGCGGCTCTACCGGCGGCACTAGACTTTCCGGCTAGATTTTCAGAAAAGTGTCCCGGTAGTACTTCAGTTCGTCGATCGATTCGTATATGTCGGCCAGGGCCTGGTGCCGCGACTTCTTGGCGAAGCCCTTCGCCACCTCCGGCTTCCAGCGCTTGCACAGTTCCTTGAGCGTCGACACGTCGAGATTGCGGTAGTGGAAGTAGGCCTCCAGTTTCGGCATCCAGCGCGCCATGAAGCGGCGGTCCTGGCAGATCGAATTGCCGCACATGGGCGACTTGCCGGCGGGCACGTGCCGCCGCAGGAATTCCAGGCACTGCGCCTCCACGTCCGCCTCGTTCAGCGCCGAGGATTTCACTTTGTCGATCAGGCCGGACTTGCCATGGGTCTTCTTGTTCCAGTCATCCATGCCGTCGAGCACTCCGCCTTCCTGATGCACCACCCAGACCGCGCTTTCGGCGACGGTTTCGAGTTGGCCGTTGGTGATCACCACGGCCAGCTCGATGATGCGATCGGCATCGGGGTTCAGGCCGGTCATTTCCATGTCCAGCCAGACGAGGGCATTGGGGTCTTGTGCCATAATTTTTCCGTCGAACAAAAACACGATCTTCTCACAGTTATCCCCGCCCGATGAGCGCCGCTTCCCTGATGACCCTGGTTTTCCTGGCCGCCTTGACCCTCGGCACCGTGCTCCGGGGCTGGCTGGCCTGGCGGCATTACCGCCACGTCGGCGCGCATCGCGAACGGGTGCCCGTCGACTTCGCCGCCAGCGTCCCGCTGGCCGATCATCGCAAGGCCGCCGACTACACGCGCGCCAAGATCCGGCTGTCCGCCGCGCTGCTCGCCGCGGAAACCATCCTGCTGCTGGCCCTCACGCTGGGCGGGCTGCTCGACTGGCTGGATCGCGCCTGGGCCGGCCCGCTGGCGGAGCGAGGCCATGTCCACGGCCTGGCTTTGTTCGCCAGCGTCACCGTGATCGGCTTCCTCATCGACCTGCCGTTCACCCTGTACCGGGTGTTCGTCATCGAGGCGCGCTTCGGCTTCAACAAGATGACCTGGCGTCTCGCCATGGCTGACTTTGCCAAGCAGGCCGTCCTGGCCGCCGTCATCGGCGCGCCCGTGCTGCTGGCCGTATTGTGGCTGATGACCGCGATGGGCGAGTGCTGGTGGCTTTATGTCTGGCTGTTCTGGCTGGTCTTCAACCTGCTGGTCATGCTGATCTACCCGACGCTCATCGCACCGCTTTTCAACAAGTTCTCGCCGCTGGCGGACGGCGACCTGAAAACGCGCATCGAAGCGCTGCTCGAACGCTGCGGCTTCGCCAGCTCCGGCCTGTTCGTCATGGACGGATCGAAACGCTCCGCCCACGGCAACGCCTACTTCACCGGCCTGGGCCGCGCCAAGCGCATCGTCTTCTTCGACACCTTGATCCAGAAGCTGACGCCGCCGCAAGTCGAGGCCGTGCTGGCGCACGAACTCGGCCACTTCAGGCGCCGGCACATCTGGAAGCGCATCGGCGTGATGGCCGCCGTCACCCTCGGCCTGCTCTGGCTGCTCGGCCAGCTCATGGCCGCGCCGTGGTTTTATCAAGGGCTGGGCGTGACCACCGCCAGCACCGCGATGGCGCTGATGCTGTTCGTCCAGGTCCTGCCGGTCTTCCTGTTCCCGCTGACGCCGATGGCGTCGGGGCTTTCCCGCCGCCACGAATTCGAGGCGGATGCCTACGCGGCGCGCCACGCCGGCGCCGGCGATCTCGTCGCGGCCCTGGTCGCGCTGTACCGCGACAACGCCGCGACGCTGACGCCCGATCCGCTCCATTCGCTGTTTTACGATTCCCATCCGCCGGCCAGCCTGCGCATTGCGCGGCTGCGGCGCGCCGCCGCTTGATTCGCACGGGCACCATCGTCGCGGCCCATGGCCGCCATTACGAAGTCGAGGACGACGACGGTCGTCGCTGGCAGGCCGTGCCGGCGGGCAAGAAGAGCCTTCATGCCTGCGGCGACCGCGTGCGCATCCAGCCGGCCGGAAACGATCAGGCGCGCATCCTCGACCAATTGCCGCGTTCGTCGCTGCTCTATCGCAGCGATGCCCACCGCCAGAAGCTGATCGCCGCCAATGTCGGCCAGATCGTCATCGTCACCGCCACCGAGCCGGCCTTCAGCGACGAACTGGTGTCGCGCGCCCTGGTCGCGGCCGAGCACGAGGGCATGCGGGCGATCATCGTCCTCAACAAGTGCGACCTCGCCGATCTCGTGCCCGCCGCCCGGCGGCAGCTTGCGCCCTTCGCCGCCGTCGGCTACCCGGTCATCGAGCTTTCGGCCCGCCACGACGTCGGGCCGCTGCTGCCCAGACTCGAAGGCGCGCTCTCGGTGCTGGTCGGCCAGTCGGGCATGGGCAAATCGACGCTGATCAACGCGCTGGTGCCCGGCGCCGCCGCGGCAACCCGCGAAATATCCAGCGCCCTCGATTCCGGCAAGCACACCACCACGCATGCCACGCTGCATCGCATCCCCGGCGGCCCGGCGCTGATCGACAGCCCGGGGCTCCAGGAATTCGGCCTCGCCCATCTCGGCTTCGGCGAAATCGAGCACGCCTTTCCGGAATTCCGCCAGACGCTCGGCCAATGCCGCTTCCGCGACTGCCGCCACGACGCCGAGCCGGATTGCGCGGTCAAGGCGCTGGTAAAGTCAGGCGTGGTGACACGCCGCCGCTACGAGCACTTCCGGGCCATGACCCGCGACCGCCACGGCTAGGTGTTCTCCATCGCCCGCCTGATGATCGGGAGCGTGCCCTAGACAGGCATGGGGGATCGTTTACCATATCGGCCAAGTTTTCATCGAGTCCAAGCGTGTTTCGTCCCTCTCTTTCGATCAACTCGCAGATATTCATCGCGCTGGCGGTCAGCCTGCTGCTCATCTGGCTATCGGTGGCCTACGAACTCGATCACAGCCGGACCGTCTATCAGCACGAAGTCGAGCAGGCGACGATATTCCAGGCCCAGGCCTATGCCGAGAACACCCTGGCCACCATCAAGCGCCTCGACGAAGTCGTGCTCGACCTGCGCGATTACTGGACCGGCGACATCGCGCGCTTCGCGGAACTCGTGCGGCGGCGCCAGCAACATCTCAAGGACGTCGCCTTCCAGGTGGCCATCATCGACGCCGACGGTTATCTGGTCTATTCCAACCTGGCGGCGCCCAACGACCGGACCTATCTTGGCGAGCGCGAGCATTTCCGCATCCACAGGGACCGCCAGGCCGACGACCTGTTCATCAGCAAGCCCCTCAAGGGCAAGGTCTCGAACAAGTGGTCGATCCAGTTCACCCGGCCGATCATGGCGGACAACCGCTTCAACGGCGTCATCGTCGTCTCGGCCAGCCCCGATATCTTCGCCGGCTTTCAGGCCAAGCTCGGCCTGAGCGACAAAGCCAGCAGCACCATGGTCGCCGACAGCGGCCACGTCAAGGCCCATCATCCGAGCACCGACGGCATCCTGGGCCAGCCCGTCACCGACAGGCCTTTTCTGGGGGCCAATGCCCCGCTGCAAGGCAGCTATACACGCGCCTCGCAGTTCGACGGCATCGAGCGCATCCACGGTTTCCACCGGCTGCCCCAGTACGGACTGACCTTCGTCATCGGCCATCCGGTCGCCGACGCGCTCGAACCCTACCATGGGCATCGCCAGACCGTGCTCACCGGGGCCGTCCTGGCCAGCGCGGTCGTGACGCTGCTGCTCGGCCTGCTGGCCCGCTCGCTGGCCGCGAAGGCCGCCGCCGAGGCGGCCTCGGCGCGCAGCCAGGCGATGCTGAAGTCGGCCATCGACACCATCGGCGAGGCCTTCGTCATCTACGACGAGAACGACCGGCTGGCCTATTTCAACGAGGAATACCTCAATTACTACAGGACCTCCACCGATCTCCTGGTGCCCGGACACAGCTTCGAGCAAATCATCCGCGCCGGCGCCGAACGCGGCCAGTACAAGGAAGCCATCGGCCGGATCGACCAATGGGTGGCCAATCGGCTGGCCGCCCACCAAAGCGGCGATTCGGATCTCATCCAGGCGCTCGACGACGGACGCTGGCTGCGCATCCGCGACCGCAAGACTCCCGAAGGCTACATCGTGGGCTTCCGCATCGATATCACGGAACTGTACAAGGCCAAGGAAGCCGCCGAGGCCGCCAACATCGCGAAGAGCCGCTTCCTCGCCACCATGTCCCACGAGATCCGCACGCCGATGAACGGCATTCTCGGCATGGCCCAGATGCTGCTCATGCCAACGCTGACCGAGCAGGAACGCCAGGACTATGCCCGGACGATCCTGGCCTCGGGGCAAACGCTGCTGGCGCTCCTGAACGACATCCTCGATTTTTCCAAGATCGAGGCGGGCAAGCTGGAACTGGTTCCCGTCGATGCCGATCCCCGGTCCATCGTCACCGAGACCGCCAGCCTGTTCACCGGCGCGGCGCGCGCGAAAGGGCTGGACATCGCCGCCGTCTGGCAAGGCCCCGAAGGCCGGCAATACCGGCTCGACGCGACGCGCGTGCGCCAGATGCTGTCGAACCTGATCAGCAACGCCATCAAGTTCACCGCCGAGGGCGCCGTGCGCATCGAGGCCGGCGAAATCGGGCACGACGACGACGGACAGGCGATATTGCAGTTTGCCGTCATCGACGCGGCATCGGCGTCCCGGCCGAAAAACAGGCGCTCCTGTTCAAGCCATTCTCGCAGGTGGACGATTCCGTGACGCGCCAGTTTGGCGGCACCGGCCTCGGGCTTTCCATCGTCCGCAGCCTGGCCCGGATGATGGGTGGCGAGGTCGGCGTGATCAGCCAGCCCGGACAAGGATCGCGCTTCTGGTTCCGCATCCACGCCAAACGGATCGCCGCGAGCGCGACCGCCACGACCGCCGCCGCGCCAGGCCCGTCGCCGCTGGCCCAGGCCGACGGCGCCGCCCCGAGGCCGGCGTCACGCTTGTCCGGGCGCGCGCTCGTGGTCGAGGACAACGTCGTCAATCGCAGGCTGGTCGAGGCCTTGCTCAAGAAGTTCGGGCTCGATGTCGCCAGCGTGGAAAACGGCCAGGAAGCCTTGACGGCGCTCGACACCGACGACCGGCCCGATATCGTGCTGATGGACATCCAGATGCCCGTGATGGACGGCATCACCGCCACCCGGGAAATTCGTCGCCGCGACGGGGACGCCGGCCGCCCCCACCTGCCCGTCATCGCCCTGACCGCCGGCGCGTTCGAGGACGACCGCCGGCGCTGCATGGAGGCGGGCCTCGACGATTTCCTGACCAAGCCCGTCATCGTCGACGAACTCGTCGCCATGCTCGAAAAGTGGCTGCCGCCGCGCCCGCCGGCCGCGTGAAAGTCAGCCGTGGCGGGACGCCGCCGCATCGGTCCCGCATCGGCCCCGGACAACAAAAAACCGGCCCCCTTGCGGCGAGCCGGTTTCCCGCGGGGCCGAGCCCCGACCCGACGGGTTCTAGATGCGTTCCCAGATCGTCGTGATGCCCTGGCCGCCGCCGATGCACATGGTGGCCATGCCGTAGCGGCCATTGATGCGGATCAGCTCGTGCAGCAGCTTGGTGACGATCACGCCGCCCGTGGCGCCGACCGGGTGGCCGAGCGCGATGGCGCCGCCGTTCGGGTTGGTCTTGGCCGGATCGAGGCCGAGGCCCTTGGCGACGGTGATCGACTGGGCCGCGAACGCTTCGTTCGACTCGATGACGTCCATCTTGTCGAGCGAGAGGCCGGCCTTCTGCAGCGCCACTTTCGACGACGGGATCGGGCCCTCGCCCATCACGTCGTTGGGCACGCCGGCGATCGCGTAGGCGACCAGGCGGGCGATCGGCTTGTGGCCGCCGGCCGCGGCCTTGGCGGCGTCGGCCAGCACCAGGAAGGCGGCGGCGTCGTTGATGCCCGAAGCGTTGCCGG
>CAZRRI010000032.1:0-3134 GCA_964602565.1 uncultured Rhodocyclaceae bacterium
AGAAGTCGTACATCTTGGCGTGCTCGATGTCGCCCATGCCCTGGTTGTTGCCGATGGTCAGCGTCAGGAAGGAGACGATCATCATGCGGCCGTCGATGATGTTGCGGTCGAACAGGTCGATCGGGTAGGCGATGCGCATTTCCTCGGTCGCCTCGTCGATCATGTACACGAGCGCATCGACGCCCTTGGTGAATTCGTCGGTGGTCGACACTTCGACGTTGGTGCCGGTCGAGGATTCGGCGGCGAAGTGGGCGGCGCCTTCGAGGTAGCCGGTACCGGCCTTGGGCTTCATCTTGTAGGCGCACAGGATATGCTTGCCGCCGGCGATCAGGTCTTCTTCCTTCAGGCTCAGGTCGGCGTAGCGGGCGGATTGATCCATGGTCTGCTCCTCGTTGGGTTGTCTGCGGCCGGTGTCGGCCGGAATCGAACAAGCGCCATCCTAGTGGTTGCCGGGCATAAATAACATTAAGAGTTTTTGATCTGATGTATAAGATCAAGATCGGACAATCGGATCCGCCCGAGATCGGGCAGCACGCTCAGCGCGCCGGTGAAGTCATGGCCGGCGGTGTAGATGCTCCGGGTGACGACCGTCGGCAGGCGTGCCGCCATGGCTGACTTCAGGCCGTTCGCCGAGTCTTCGATGGCGAGGCAGGATTCGGGCGGCAGGCCCAGTTTGTGGAGTACCCAGAGGTAGATGTCCGGCGCCGGCTTCTTGTCCGGCACGACGTCGCCGGCGCCGATCACCTCGAACCATGCGGGCGCGTCGGGCGCCAGGCGGGTGCGCAGCAGCGTCGTGACATTGTCGGGCGTCGTCGTGGTGGCGATGGCCAGGCGCAGGCCGGCGGCCCGCGCCTCGGCGATCAGAGCGGCGAGGCCAGGGCGCAAGGGGATGCCGCCGGCCTCCAGCAGGGACAGGTAATGGCGCGTCTTGTCGGCGTGCAGGGCGCGAATGGCCTGGTCGACATTGGCTCGCAGGAGGAAAGCCGGGTCGTGGCGCTCGGCGAAGTGGCGCATGCGCTCCTTGCCGCCGGTGACGGACAGCAGTTCGCCATAGGTGTCGACGTCCCAGCGCCAAGGCAGGCCGGCATTCCGGAACGCGGCGTTGAAGGCGGGGCGATGGCCATCGCGCTCGGTTTCGGCGAGCGTGCCGTCTACATCGAAGATCAGTGCTTGCAAACTCATGGTGGCAAGACTATCGACAACGATCCATAAGTACCAGTCATGATTTTTTATCAAGATGATAAGATTGGGCGTCATGAAGAACGTCACCCTGCGCCAGCTGAAGGTCTTCGAATCGGTCGCTAGCCACCTGTCCTTTTCGCGTGCCGCCGAGGAATTGCATCTCACCCAGCCAGCGGTGTCGATGCAGGTTCAGGCGCTGTCCGACCAGGTCGGCATGCCCTTGTTCGAGCAGATGGGCAAGCGCATCCACCTGACCGGCGCCGGCGAGGAGTTGCTGCGCCATGTCCGGCGCGTCGGCCAGCAGCTGCGCGAGGCGGACGAGGCGCTGGCGGCGATTCGGGGCGCCAAGGGCGGGCGGCTGACCCTGGGCGTGGTGTCGACGGCCAAGTATTTCGCGCCACGCCTGCTGGTGGCTTTCCGCGCCGCCCATCCGGAGGCGGAACTGCGGCTCGGCGTCTTCAATCGCGAGACCCTGGTGCGCCAGCTGGGCGACAACCAGGTCGACCTGGCCATCATGGGCGCGCCGCCCCGGGAATTTCCCACGGTGGCCGCGGTGTTCGCCGATCATCCTCACGTCATCATCGCCGCGCCCGGCCATCCGCTGGCCGCGCGCAAGCGCGTCGATCCGGCCGATCTGGCCGACGAGCCCTTCCTGATCCGCGAGCCGGGTTCCGGGACGCGCGGCGCGATGGAACGCTTCTTCGCGGAACACAACGTCGTGCTCGCCGACACCACCGAGATGGGCAGCAACGAAACCATCAAGCAGGCGGTCATGGCCGGCATGGGCCTGTCGTTCATTTCGGAGCACACCATCGGCCTGGAGTTGGCTGCCGGCCGGCTGGCGCGTCTGCCGGTGGCCGGCACGCCGGTGACGCGGCAATGGTACGTGGTGAGACGCGCCGACAAGCAACTCCTGCCGATGGCGGCGGCTTTCCTCGAGTTCGTCCGCATCGAGGGGCCGCGGCTGATCGTCGAGCAGGCGCCGATCGTGCCGGTCGCCATGCCTCGGCCGAAGCAGGCGCGGCCGCGGCAATAGTCAGTCGTGGCCAGACGCCGCGCTAGGGGGCAACGGCGCGCCAGCGTTCCAGCCAGGTCTCCGCCGCGTCCGGCTTGCCGAACAGATAGCCCTGATAGGTGATGTTGGCCAGCTGGCGCAGGTAGCGGGCCTGTTCCTCGGTCTCGACGCCTTCCGCCACGACTTTCAGGTGCATGTGGCGCGCCACCGAGAGGATCGTCTCCACCACCGCCGCGTCGCCCGGATCGTTGGGCGCATCCTGGATGAAGGTCTTGTCGATCTTCAGTTCGTCGATCGGCAGGCGCTTCAGATAGGCCAGCGACGAGTAGCCGGTGCCGAAATCGTCGATCGAGAAGTGAATGCCAAGCGCGGTCAGTTCGCTCATCTTCGCCACCACGTCGCTGACGTTGTCGATGACCACGCCTTCGGTGACCTCCAGCGTCAGATGCGTCGGATCGGCGCCGCTGGCGGCCAGCACTTCCTTCACCCAGGGCACGAAATCCGCCTGGCGGAATTGTCGGGGGCTGATGTTCACCGACATGCGCAGCGGGCGCCCGGCCACGGTTTCGCGCGCCATCAGCCGGCATGCCTGGGCCAGCACCCAGCCGCCGACTTCGACGATGAGACTGGATTCCTCGGCGATGCCGATGAAGGCGCCGGGCGGCAGCAGGCCGCGCTCCGGATGCTGCCAGCGCACCAGCGCCTCGGCGCCGACACGGCGGCCGTGGTCGTCCACCTGGGGTTGCAGATAGAGACGCAGTTCGCCGGCGGCGATGGCCTTGCGCAACTCGCGCTCGACATGGAAACGCTGCTCGGCGGCTTCGCCCATGCCGGTCTCGAAGAAGGCGGTCTGATGACCGCCGGCCTCCTTGGCGCGATGGAGCGCGGTATTGGCCCGACGCAGCACTTCGCGCGCCGAATCGTTGCCGCCGTCGGG
>CAZRRI010000032.1:3234-27596 GCA_964602565.1 uncultured Rhodocyclaceae bacterium
CGCCAGGGTGTCGCCGTCGCGCAGCAGCCCGAACAGGCGGCCGCCGAGGGCGATCAGCAACGCGTCGCCCAGCGAATGGCCGCGGGCATCGTTGAGCATCTTGAAGCGGTCGATGTTGACCAGCAACAACGCACCGTGAGTTGACTGGCGCAGCGACAGGGCCAGCGCCAGGTCGAGGCGATCTTCCAGCAGCATGCGATTGGGCAGCCCGGTCAGCGGGTCGTAATGCGACAGTCGCACCAGTTGCTGGTCGCGCGCCTGCACCGCCTCGGCCATGCGGTCGAAGCTGCCCGCCAGCTGGCAGATTTCATCGCTACCCGAGGACGAGGCGCACGCCTCGTAATTGCCCGCAGCCAGCTGGTCCGCGCTCGCTTGCAGCCTGGCCAGCCGCCGGATGATCAACCAGTGCAGCAACAGCCCGAGGCCAAGAAGCAGCACGGCGTAGCCGGCCAGATTTTCGATCAGGCGTTGGCGCCAGATGGCGTCCACGCGCTCCTCGATCTGGGCCTTGGGCATGCGCAAGCTGACGATGCCGCGCAAATCGCCGACCCGATAGTCGAATGCCGTGTCGTACTTCTCGGCGAGGCCCGCGGGCGCTTCGGCGCGGGCGCCATGACATTTCAGGCACGGCGCCTCGACGCGGATCGGCGCGGTGTAGTGCAGGTAGCCGACGCCGTTGTCCTCGACGATGTCGCGCATTCGCTCCGTCGCGGCGGGATTGGCGCGGAACCAATCGATGGCCTCCATTTCAAAGCGGTCGGCCATGTTGCCCGGGTTGCGCGGACGATCCGACACATTGTTGAAGCGGATGCCGCTGTTGCTCCAGTTGGGAAACTCCCGCGCGATGCGCGCGATCGAGTGGGCGGGCAGGAATCCCAGGGTCGCGTCGGTGACCGGCAGGCCGCTCTTGACGAACTGATCCTGATAGACGCGGCGTGTCGCCATTACCAGGGCGTGAATGTTGCGGGCCTCGTATTCGCTTTCCCGCCTGGCTTCCTCGGCAACTTCGTGTCGGGTTCTGGCAACGTCCACCGCCAGCATCAATCCCACCAGCAGGCCGAGTACGAGCCAGATTTTTTTGGTGAGCCTCATGCGGCGTCCGTCTCCGATGGTGGGGGCCGGGCAATGACCGCCAGGAAATGCGGCAGTATCGGTCTGATTCGGCGCTATGGAGCTTATACGGCAATCAAGCGCGTTAATTTAGCCTTTTCGACCTGTTTCAATTGCTTTTCCATTTGATCGAACAGCCGATGCCGGGGATTTGCTCGCGCGGGCCCTGCCCCGTCAATGCCACCTGTTTCATGGCCTCGAACAAGTCGCGTCGCGCGTCGTCCGGCGCCGCTTCCTTGCGCGAGGCGTCCAGCCGGCCCCGGTACTGCAAGCGCAAGTCGGCGTTGAAGCCGAAGAAATCCGGTGTGCATACCGCCCCATAGGCCTTGGCGATCCGCTGGGCTTCGTCCAGGACATACGGAAAGGGCAACGACCACTCCCGCGCGGCGTCCATCATGCGGCTCCAGGAATCCTCGGGATAGTCGGTCGGGTCGTTGCTCATGATGGCGATGGCATTGATGCCCAGGGACGCGAGTTCGCGCGTGTCGCGGACGATGCGGTGGATCACGGCCTTGACGTAAGGGCAGTGATTGCAGATGAACATCACCAGCAGGCCCTTGGCGCCGCGCGCCGAGGCGAGGCCATGGCGCTGGCCATCGACGCCGGGCAGGTCGAAGTCGACGGCCTGCCAGTCGAAGTCGCAGACGGGGGTGGGCGTGCTGACCATGATCGTCCTCCAAACCTATAATCACCTCATGATACCGCGCATCCATTGCCCCTTCCCGCTGGCGCCGGGCGCCACGGTCGACCTGCCGGCCGAGGCCGCGCATCATCTGGCCAAGGTGCTGCGCATGGGCGAGGGCGACGCCCTGGTCCTGTTCGATGGCCGCGGCGGCGAATGGAATGCGCGCCTGCATCGCGTCGGCAGGACGATGGCGGCGGTGCTCGAATCGTTCGACGAGACCGAACGCGAGTCGCCGGTTCGGGTCACCCTGTTGCAGGGCGTGCCGGCCGCCGACAAGATGGACTGGATTGTGCGGAAGGGCACGGAACTGGGCGTCGCCCGCATCCGGCCGGTCGTTGCCCGGCGCAGCGTCATCCGGCTCTCGGGCGAGCGCATGGAACGCCGGGTGGCGCACTGGCAGGCCATCGCCGCCGCCGCCTGCGAGCAGTGCCGCCGCAACCGGGTGCCCGAGGTCGCGCCGCTGGTCGACCTGATCGACTTTTTCGCCGAGGCCGCCGCGCCCTCCGAACATCGGCTGATGCTGGTGCCGGGCGCGGAACTGCATCTCAAGGATCTCGCGCCGCCGGCGGGACCGGTGAGTTTGCTGGTGGGTCCGGAAGGCGGCTTCGAGGAAGGCGAACTCGCGGCCGCCAGGATCGCCGGCTTCCAGGCGGTCAGGCTCGGGCCGCGCGTGCTGCGCACGGAAACGGCCGGCATGGCGGCGCTGGCGGCGATGCAGGCCTTGTGGGGCGATTATTGAGATGCCATCCGGCGGCGCCCGGCGGGACGCCGGCAAAAGACGTTATGATTGCCGCGTCCCCGCCACCACCGATGCCATGACCATGTCCGCCGCCGTCACGCCCGTGCCCGCCACCGATACCCGGCTCGTGGCCTGGGTGCGCCAGGCGGCACCCTACATCCACGCCTTCCGGGGCAAGACCTTCGTCATCGCCTTCGGCGGCGAGGTGTTGCTGTCGGACAAGGCCGAGGCCCTGATCCACGACGTGGCGCTGCTGGACAGCATGGGCATCCGCCTGGTGCTGGTGCATGGCGCGCGGCCGCAGATCGACGCCGAGATGGCCTCGCGCGGGCTGGCGCCCCGCTTCCACAAGGGCCTGCGCGTCACCGACGGCCAGGCGCTGGAATGCGTCAAGCGCGCCATGGGCGTGACGCGCATCGAGATCGAGGCGATGCTCTCGCAGGGCCTGCCCAACACGCCGCTGGCCGGCGGCTTCCTGCGCGTCACCGGCGGCAATTTCGTCACCGCGCGTCCCGTCGGCGTGGTCGATGGCGTCGATTTCCAATGGACCGGCGCGGTGCGCAAGGTGGTGGCCGAGGAGATACAGGCCGACCTCGCGCAGGAAAATGTCGTGTTGATCACCCCGATCGGCGCTTCTCCGACGGGTGAGATATTCAATCTCGCGTGGGAGGAGGTCGCGGAGGCGGTGGCGACGTCCGTGCGGGCGGACAAGCTGATATACCTTTGCGAGGCGCCGGGGCTGCTCGACCGGCGGAGCAACCTGATCGACGCGCTGACGGCGGACGAGGCCGAGGCCTTGCTGTCGAGGAAGGCGGCGCAGGCGGAGGACGTCGGCCGGGCGCTGCCCGGCGCGGTGCGCGCCTGCCGCGCGGGCGTCGGCCGCGTCCATTTCCTCGACTACCGGGCCGATGGCGCGATGCTCATGGAATTCTTCACCCGCGAGGGCATCGGCACGGTGCTGACCAGCGCGCCGCTGGCGCGCCTGCGGCAGGCGACCGACGAGGATGTCGGCGGCATCCTGGCGCTGATCGCGCCGCTGGAGGCCGACGGCACGCTGGTCAGGCGCGGGCGCGAGCGGCTGGAAATGGAGATCGACCGCTTCGCCGTGCTCGACCTCGACGGCGTCATTGTCGGCTGTGCCGCCCTCTATCCCATTTCGGCGGCGCGGGGCGAGCCGAAGTCGGCGGAACTGGCCTGCCTGGCGGTGATGCCGGAGTATCAGCGCGCCGGCTATGGCGACCAGTTGCGCAAGCACATCGAGGCGCGCGCCGCCCGGATGAAGCTCAAGCGCCTGTTCGTGCTGACGACGCGCACGGCCCACTGGTTCGTCGAGCGCGGTTTCGCCGAGACGACGGTGGATGCCCTGCCGGCGGCCAAGCGCGAACTCTACAACCTGCAACGCCGTTCCAAGGTGCTGGTGAAGGCGCTGTGAAAGTCAGTCGCGGCGGCACGCCGCCGGCGCTAGAATCCGCGTTCTGAAACCCCGGAGAGAATACCTATGGCCCGCATGGTCAATTGCGTCAAGCTCGGTCGCGAAGCGGAAGGCATGGACTTCCCGCCGATGCCCGGCGAACTCGGCAAGCGCCTGTTCGACAACGTGTCGAAGGAAGCCTGGCAGCAGTGGATCCGCTACCAGACGATGCTGATCAACGAGAACCGCCTGAACCTGGCGGACGCCCGTGCGCGCCAGTACCTGGCGGAGCAGGTCGAGAAGCATTTCTTCGGCGACGGCGCGGCGGCCATCGCCGGCTACGTGCCGCCGAAGTCCTGATCAGGCCGTCAGGGTCCTGACGCCATCGGGCGTCGCCAGCAGCAGCAGGTCGGCGCCGCGCCTGGCGAACAGGCCGTTGGTGACGACGCCGACGATCTGGTTGATCGTCGTCTCCAGGCCTGCCGGATCGGTGATCGAGAGCCCGTGCACGTCGAGGATGATGTTGCCGTTGTCGGTGACGAAGCCCTCGCGCAAGCGCGGCTGGCCGCCCAGCTTTTCCAGCTCCCGCGCCACGTGCGCGCGCGCCATCGGAATCACCTCGACCGGCAGCGGGAACCTGCCCAGCGTGCCGACCAGCTTGCTCTGGTCGCAGACGCAGACGAACTTTTCCGCCACCGCCGCGACGATCTTCTCGCGCGTCAACGCGCCGCCGCCGCCCTTGATCATCGCCAGCGTCGCGGTGATCTCGTCGGCGCCGTCGACGTAGAGGGGCATCGAATCGACATCGTTGAGGTCGAGCACCTCGAAGCCGTGGCCCGCGAGACGCTTCCGGGTCGCCTCGGAGCTGGCGACCGTGGCGCCGACGTGCGGCTTGATTTTCGCCAGCTCGTCGATGAAGAAGTTGGCCGTCGAGCCGGTGCCGACGCCGACGATGCCGCCGGCCGGAACCTTCGCGGCCACGTAATCGGCGGCCGCCTTGGCGACTGCCTGCTTGAGTTCGTCCTGGGTCATCGCCATGATCGCTTCGGTTGATCGCCCGGGCACCCCGGGCTTGTTGATGGTGGCCGGGAGTATATAGGCTGCCGGATCATGACGACGATGCGAACCTTGACCTTCAATGGCGCCACCATCGCCTACCGCTTGCGGCGGCCAGGCGAGCCGCGACGGACCATCGTCGCGCTCCACGGCCTGGCCAGCAACATGACACGCTGGTCCGAATTCGCGGCGGCCACGCGACTGGCGGAGTCGTGGGACATCCTGTGCGTCGATCTGCGCGGCCACGGCAATTCGCTTCATCGCGGCCGGGTCGGCATGGAGGTCTGGTGCGCCGACCTGGCGGCGCTGCTGGCGCACGAACGGGTGCCGCGCGCGGTGCTGGTCGGCCATTGCCTTGGCGCCAACCTGGCGCTCTGGTTTGCCCATCGACATCCGGGCCTCGTCGCGGGACTGGCCTTGGTCGAGCCGATGTTCCGCCAGGCGCTGACCGGGGAACTGGCGCGGGCGGCGCGGCTGCGCCCGTTGATCGCGGCGGCCCTGCCCGTGCTGCGCGGTCTTGCGGCGATCGGCCTGCATCGCCGGCATCTCGATGCGCTGGATCTGGAGCAGCTCGACCGCGAGGCACGCGCCGCCATGGCGGCTTCGGGCGGCGCCTTTCCCAAGGCACGCTATGCCTCGGTCCGCGAGGATCTGCGCAGCCTGCCGCTCTCGATCTATCTGCAAGACATGCTGGCCGTGACCGGCCCGCTGCCCGCGCTGCCCGGCATCACCGTGCCGACCCTGGCGCTGCTATCGGCCGGCACTTCCTTTACCGATCCCGGACTCACGGCGCGAGCGCTCGCCGCGCTGTCCAATTGCCAGGTCGTGCGCCTGGATGCGCAACACTGGATTCCGACCGAGCAGCCCGAAGCGATGCGCCGCGCCATCGAGGACTGGTGCCGCGCGGCATTCGGCGTGCCGCCAGGGCTGACTTTGCCCGCCTAGCCTTTCGCCAGCCAGCGCAACAGGGCGTCGTAGAACAGTTCCGGCATCACCGGCTTGGTGATGAAGTCATTCATGCCGGCCTCGAAACAGCGGTCCCGATCCTCGGAAAACGCGTTCGCGGTCATCGCCAGGATGGGGATATCCCGGCAGCCGGGCAATCGGCGCATCCTGCGGGTTGCTTCCAGGCCATCCAGCACCGGCATCTGCATGTCCATCAGGATCAGGGCGAAGCTGTCCGCGCTCGCCATGTCGATCGCCTCCTGGCCGTTTTCGGCAAGGGCGACCTCGAGCCCGAGGTCTTCCAGCAATACTTGCGCGATCTCGCGATTGATCGGTTCGTCTTCCACCAGCAGGACGCGCTTGCCGGCATGGTCTCGCCGGATCGTCCGCTCGGCATTCTCGGCCCGGGTCTTGACCGTTTCGCACGGCGCCTGCCCGACCTTCCTGATGACCGCCGTGAACCAGAAGGTGCTGCCCCTGCCTTCGGTGCTGACGACGCCCGCCGCTCCGCCCATGAGTTCGGCGATTTTCTTGGTGATCGCCAGGCCCAGGCCCGTCCCGCCATACTTGCGCGTGGTCGAGTTGTCCGCCTGCTCGAAGGCGTTGAACAGCCGGGAAACGGCCTCCGGCGGGATGCCGATGCCGGTGTCCTCGACCTCGAAGCGGAGGGTGACGGACTCGTCGGTCTGCGACTCCACCCTGGCTCTCAGGGTGATCCGGCCGTGCTGCGTGAACTTGAGGGCATTCGTCGCGTAGTTGAGCAGGGCCTGCTGCAGCCGGGTCGAATCGCCGTGGAGGTTGTGCGGCAGGGCAACCGTTTCGATGTTGAAGTCGAGCCCCTTGTCCCTGGCCTTTTGGGCGAGCATCGAGGCGATGTTGCCGAGCAGGGCCCCGGCATGGATCGGGACATCTTCCAGGGTGAGCTTGCCCGCCTCGATCTTCGACAGGTCCAGGATGGCGTTGATGATTTCGAGCAGGTGCGTGCCGGCGGTCTCGATCTTGTCGAGCTTGTCGACCTGCTGGGGCGTCAGGCTCGAACGGCGCAGGAGGCTGGCTAGGCCGATGATGGCGTTCAGCGGCGTGCGGATCTCGTGCGACATGTTCGCCAGGAAGGCGCTCTTGGCGATGCTGGCGGTTTCCGCGGCTTCCTTGGCGATCGACAAGGCGGCCGTGCGTTCCTCGACCAGCGATTCCAGATGGCCCCGGTAGCGTTCGAGCTCGCCCTCGGCCTGCTTGCGGTCGGTGATGTCGATGCGGTTGCCGACGATGTAGCCGCTCGGCGTGCGGTGCTCGATGATCAGCAGCCAGCGGCCGTCGTCGAGATGCTGTTCGATCAGGCGGCCATCGGCCCGCTGGTGTTCGGCGATGCGCTCCCGCACCCACTCCTCGACGCGGCCGATGGCTTCCTTGTACTGGCCGCGTTGCGCGCCCTTGCGCACGATCTCCTCGAATGTGGCTCCGGGCACGATCAGGTCGCGGCTGGTGCGATAGAAGTCGAGGTAGGCCTCGTTGCAGGTGACCAGGCGATCCTCCTCATCGTAGAGGGTGAAGCCGATGGCGACATTGCTGACCGCCTCGTGCAGCAGCGCATAGGCCTTGGCCGCCTTCTGTTCGACCTCCTTGCGGTCGGTGATGTCGCGCGCGCATCCCACCGTGCCGATGATCCTGCCGTCGATTTCGACCGGCGACTTGTAGGTTTCGAACCACTGACGTTCCGTGGCTGTCTGGATCAGTTCTTCCACGCTCTTCGGCTTGCCCGAACGCAACACTTCGCTGTCGTCGGCGCGGTAGCGTTCGGCCAGGTCGGCGGGCCAGGCGTCGAAATCCGACTTGCCGACGAGGGCTTCCGCGGACGGCTGGCCGGAGGCTTGCGCGAAGGGCTGGTTGACCGCGAGAAAACGGCTCTCGTCGTCCTTCAGCCAGACCAGGAAGGGGAAGTTGTCGAGCACGGCGCGCTGGTAGCGTTCGCGCCGGTGCAACTCGTCGCGCGTCTGCGTGAGTTCGGTCTCGGCTTCACGGTGGGCGGCCAGCTCGCGCATCAGGTGCAGCGTGTTGCTGGTCAGCGTCGAATAGATCGACAGGATGATGTCGATCAGCTTGCGCGTCGTGCCGACCATCCGTTCCCGGGCGCGCTGCTTGGCCGCGTCGAGCGGCAGCCCTTCCCGCATGGCCAGCACCGCATAGGCCATGTAGCGGTCCGTTTCCAGGATGTGGGAAGCCAGCCAGCGCGCCAGAAAAGCCAAGGCATCCTCCGCCAGGTCTTCCGGCGGTTTGGCGCCCAGATTCGCCAGATCCGCCTTGAGTCGAATCACCTCTTCGACGAATCGCGCATGGGCGGCGCGGTGTTCGATTTCCGCCGGATCGTCCGCGAGGAAGGATTTCCAGATCGCTTCCTCGGTCTGGAAGTGATAGACCGTGTAGTCGGCAAGCTCGTCGAAGATATTGTCCAGTTCGGGAAGCTTGGTCTCGAAGGCGACATGATTGGCCAGCACGTTGAGCAACTGGACCAGCTTGCGATGCTGCTTGTCGATCTCGGGCAGACCGGTGTTGAAATTGTCGTCCCAGGGAAAGATATCGATCGGGCTCATGGCAATCAAGGCGGTTCGTATACATAGTGTAGCTTACCGCTGCCCCCGCTTTTTCCGCCAGCGCCGTTCTTCCGCGGGGGCCGCGACCCACCTGTGGGTCCGCGGGTCCGATCAGCGCTTGCGCGGCGGCGGCAGGTCCGTGCAGCTGCCGTGGGCGACTTCGGCGGCGAGGCCGACGGTCTCGCCCAGGGTCGGATGCGGGTGTATCGTCTTGCCGATGTCCATCGCATCGGCGCCCATTTCGATGGCCAGCGCGATCTCGCCGATCATGTCGCCGGCCGAGGGGCCGACGATGCCGCCACCGACGATACGGTGCCCATTGTCACCACTGGCGTCGAACACCAGTTTCGTGATGCCATACTCCGCGCCATTCGCGATCGCCCGGCCGGACGCGGCCCAGGGGAACCTGGCGACCTCGACCTTGCGGCCCTGTTTCTTCGCCTCGTCTTCAGCCAGGCCCACCCAGGCCACTTCGGGATGGGTGTAGGCCACTCCCGGAATCACCGTGGCGTCGAAATGCGATTTCCGGCCGGCGGCGGCTTCGGCCGCCACGTGGCCTTCGTGCACCGCCTTGTGCGCCAGCATGGGCTGGCCGACGACGTCGCCGATCGCGAAGATGTGCGGCACGTTGGTGCGCATCTGCGTATCGACCGGAATGAAGCCACGCTCGGTGATGGCCACGCCCGCCTTGTCGGCGCCGATCTTGTTGCCGTTCGGGTTGCGGCCGGCGGCTTGCAGGATCAGATCGTAGCGCTGCGCGTCGGCAGGCGCCTGCTCGCCTTCGAACGTGACCCAGATGCCGTCCGGCTTGGCTTCGGCGCTGGCCGTCTTCGTCTTCAGCATCACCCTCTCGAAGCGGCGGGCGTTCTGCTTCTCCCAGACCTTGACGAGGTCGCGGTCTGGTCCGCCTTGGCCCTGCATCAGGCCGTCGAGCATCTCGACGACATCCACTTTGGCGCCCAGCGTGGAATACACCGTCGCCATTTCCAGGCCGATGATGCCGCCGCCGATGACCAGCATCCGTTCCGGCCGGGTACGCAGTTCCAGCGCGCCGGTTGAGTCGACGATGCGCTCGTCACGGGGAAGAAACGGCAGGTGCACCGCCGCCGAGCCGGCGGCGATGATGCACTTCTGGAACTTGATGACTTTCTTCGCGCCGGTTTTTTCCTGCGCGCCGCCCGTCGTCTCTTCGACTTCGAGGTGGTGCGGGTCGAGGAAATGGCCGTAGCCGCGCACGACCTCGACTTTGCGGCCCTTGGCCATTCCGGCCAGCCCGGTCGTCAGCTTGCCGACGACCTTTTCCTTGTGCGCGCGCAGCTTGTCGATGTCGACCTCTGGTGCGGCAAACGTGACGCCGAGATCACTGGCGTGCGTCGCTTCCTCCATCACCGCCGCGACGTGCAGCAACGCCTTCGAGGGAATGCAGCCGACGTTGAGGCAGACACCGCCCAGCGTGGCGTAGCGCTCGACGATGATCGTTTTCATGCCGAGGTCGGCGCTGCGGAAGGCGGCCGAATAGCCGCCGGGGCCGGCGCCGAGCACGAGCATTTCTGTTTCCAGATCGGTGCTCATAGCAGCACCCTCCGGAAGTCGCCGAGCAGTTGCGCCAGATGGGCGTTGAAGCGCGTCGCCAGCGCGCCGTCGATGACGCGATGGTCGGCGGAGAGCGACAGCGGCAGTATCAGGCGCGGCACGAATTGCTGGCCGTCCCAGACAGGTTTCATGCTGGATTTCGACACGCCGAGGATCGCCACTTCCGGCGCATTGACGATGGGCGAGAACGAGGTGCCGCCGATGCCGCCGACCGACGAAATGGTGAACGTCGCGCCCTGCATGTCGGCCGGGCCGAGCTTGCCTTCGCGCGCCTTCTTCGCGAGGTCGGAAGTCTCCTGCGCTATCTGCACCACACCCTTCCGGTCGGCATCCTTGAGCACCGGCACCATCAGGCCGTTGGGCGTGTCGGCGGCGAAGCCGATGTGCCAGTAGTTTTTGTAGATCTGATTCTCACCGTCGAGCGAGGAATTGAGATCGGGGTATTTCTTCAGCGCGGCGACCACGGCCTTGATGATGAAGGCGAGCATGGTGACCTTGATGCCCGCCTTTTCATTCTCCTTGTTGAGCTGCACGCGCAGCGCTTCCAGATCGGTGATGTCGGCGTCCTCGTGGTAGGTGACCGCCGGGATCATCACCCAGTTGCGGGCGAGGTTGGGGCCGGAAATCTTCTTGATGCGCGACAGCGGCTTCACCTCGATCGGGCCGAACTTGGCGAAGTCGACCTGCGGCCAGGGCAGCAGGTCCAGTCCACCCAAAGTCAGCCGTGGCGACACGCCACCCGCGGCGGTCGCGCCGCCCAGAGTGGCCATGGCGCCCTTCACGAACGCCTGCACGTCGGCCTGGGTGATGCGGCCCTTCGGTCCGGTGCCCGGCACCCTGGCGACATCGACGCCCAATTCGCGGGCGAAGGCGCGCACCGAGGGGCTGGCGTGCGCCTTGATGCCGCCTTCGGCCACCAGCATTTCGGCGGGTGTCGGCATGCTGATGGCCGGTGGTGCGGTCGTGGGCTCGGCCTCGGTGGGGCGCAGCTCGCAGACCTCGCCCGAGGGGGCGGGTGCGGCCAGCACTGTCGCCGTCGCTGAAGCCGGCGCGGTGGCGTTTGAGGCGGGCGCGGTGCTCGCGGCGGGTGCGGCAGGTGTGGCGCTCGTGGCGCTCGCGGCGGGGGCCGCTGCCTGCGCCGCCGCTTCCAGCACCACGACGACGCTGCCTTCCGAAATCTTGTCGCCGAGCTTGACCTTCACTTCCTTGACCACGCCGGCGGCGGAGCTCGGCACGTCCATGGTCGCCTTGTCGGATTCGAGCGTCACCAGCGGCGCTTCCGCCTCCACCGTGTCGCCCGGCTTGACGTGGATCTCGATGACCGGCACGTCCTTGAAATCGCCGATGTCGGGTACCTTGACTTCGATCATGGCGACCTCCTCAGACTGTCACGGGGTTGGGCTTGTTCGGATCGAGGCCGTACTTCTTCAGCGCCTCGGTGACCTTCGCGTGCTTGATCTGGCCGTCGTCGGCCAGCGAGCGCAGCGCGGCGACCGTGATCCAGCGGCGGTCGACCTCGAAGAAGCCGCGCAGCTGCTCGCGCGTGTCCGAGCGGCCGAAGCCGTCGGTGCCGAGCACGGTGTAGCGGCGGCCGTCGAGCGTGACGAAGGGCCGGATCTGCTCGGCGTACATGCGGATGTAGTCGGTGGCCGCGACCACCGGGCCGCGCGTGTCGGCAAGCTTGCCCGCCACGTGGCAGAGCTTCTTCGGCTCCTCCGGATGCAGCAACTGGTGGCGCACGCAGTTGTGGCCCTCGCGCGCCAGTTCGTTGAAGCTGGTGCAGGACCAGAGGTCGGCTTCGACGCCCCAGTCGTTCTTCAGCATGTCGGCGGCGGCGATGGCCTCGCGGAAGATGACGCCCGAGCCCATCAGCTGCACGCGCGGGCCGTTGCTGGCGGCGCCCTTGCGGAAGAGATACATGCCCTTGAGGATATCGGCCTCCGCGCCCGCGGGCATCTCGGGATGCTCGTAGTTCTCGTTCATCACCGTCAGGTAATAGAACACGTCCTCCTGCTCGGCGACCATGCGGCGCAGGCCGTCCTGCACGATCACCGCCACTTCGTAGGCGAAGGCCGGATCGTAGGAAACGCAGTTCGGGATGGTGGCGGCGAGGATGTGCGAGTGGCCGTCCTCGTGTTGCAGGCCTTCGCCATTCAGCGTGGTGCGGCCGGCCGTGCCGCCGATCAGGAAGCCGCGGGCGCGCGAGTCGCCGGCGGCCCAGCACAGGTCCATGGTCCGTTGCAGGCCGAACATCGAGTAGAAGATGTAGAAGGGAATCATCTGCACGCCGTGCGTCGAGTACGACGTGGCGGCGGCCATCCAGTCGGCCATGGCGCCGGCCTCGTTGATGCCTTCCTGGAGGATCTGGCCGTCCTTCGATTCCTTGTAGAACATCAGCTGGTCGGCGTCCTGCGGCACGTAGGCCTGGCCCTGCTGGTTCCAGATGCCGAACTGGCGGAACATGCCTTCCATGCCGAAGGTGCGCGATTCGTCGGGCACGATGGGCACGATGCGGCGGCCGAGCGCCTTGTCGCGCAGCAGCGTGTTGAGGATGCGCACGAAGGCCATGGTGGTCGAAATCTCGCGGCCGGCGCCGGTCGCCTTCAGTTGCGCGTCGAAGGTGGAAAGCGCCGGCACGGGCAGCGGCTCGGGTTCGCTGGCCTTGCGGCGGCGCTGCGGCAGGTAGCCGCCCAGCGCCTGGCGATGTTCGCGCATGTACTTGAGTTCGGGCGAGTCCTCGGCGAACTTCAGGTAGGGCAGCTCTTCCAGTTGTTCGTCGCTGACCGGCAGCTTGAAGCGGTCGCGGAATGCCTTGAGCGAGGTCGTGCCCATCTTCTTCTGCTGATGGGTGATGTTCTGCGCCTCGCCCGATTCGCCCATGCCGTAGCCCTTGATGGTCTTGGCGAGGATCACGGTCGGCTGGCCGGTGTGTTCGACAGCCGCCTTGTAGGCCGCATAGACCTTGTGCGGATCGTGGCCGCCGCGGTTCAGGCGCCAGATGTCGTCGTCGGACCAGGTGGCCACCATCGCCTTCAGCTCCGGCGTGTTGAAGAAATGCTCCCTCACATACGCGCCGTCCTTAGACTTGAAGGTCTGGTAGTCGCCGTCGACACACTCCATCATGCGCTTGCGCAAGAGGCCGTGCTTGTCCTGCGCCAGCAGCGGATCCCAGTAGCTGCCCCAGATCACCTTGATGACGTTCCAGCCGGCGCCGCGGAAGTCGGCTTCCAGTTCCTGGATGATCTTGCCGTTGCCGCGCACCGGGCCGTCGAGGCGTTGCAGGTTGCAGTTCACGACGAAGATCAGGTTGTCGAGCTTCTCGCGGCCGGCCATGCCGATGGCGCCCATCGACTCCGGCTCGTCCATCTCGCCGTCGCCCATGAAGGCCCAGACCTTGCGGCCGGCGGTGTCGGCCAGCTTGCGGTCATGCAGGTACCTGGTGAAGCGCGCCTGGTAGATCGCCTGCAACGGGCCGAGGCCCATCGACACGGTCGGGAATTGCCAGAAGTCGGGCATCAGCCAGGGGTGCGGATAGGAGGGTATGCCCTTGCCGTCCACTTCCCGGCGGAAACCGTCGAGCCTGGCCTCGTCGAAACGGTCGAGCAGGAAGGCGCGGGCGTAGATGCCGGGCGCCGAGTGGCCCTGGAAGAAGATCAGGTCGCCGCCGTGGTTCTCGCCGGGCGCGTGCCAGAAGTGCAGGAAGCCGACGTCGTAGAGCGTGGCGGCGGAAGCGAAACTGGCGATGTGGCCGCCGAGGTTGGAATCGCCCTTGTTGGCGCGCAGCACCATCGCCAGCGCGTTCCAGCGGATGTAGGCGCGGATTCGGTTTTCGATGGCGTAGTCGCCGGGCGCGCGGGCCTGGCGGTCGGCGGGGATGGTGTTGATGTATTCGGTGTTGGCCGAGTACGGGATGTTGATGCCGGCGCGGTGGCCCAGCGCGATCAACTTCTCGATCAGGTAATGGGCGCGCTCGGGGCCTTCCTGCTCGATCACGGCCTCGAGGGCGTCGAGCCACTCGCGGGTCTCCTGCGGGTCGCCGTCGAGCGGCGACAGTCCGGGTTCGGACATGACTGTCTCCTCTGGTGAGGGTTGTTCGTTGGCCCTGCATGCCGGGTAGGCGCGCGGACCGTTTTTTGCACAGCTTAGACCCGCCGGATGGGCGGTTCAAGCATGTGTTTTCGTAATGTAAAAGAACGATTTATATTGTGCAATAGTGCGCTGCCGCAATGACAGCTTGCGAGTTGCGGTGATAAGGTAGCCATGGAAGACAAGGAGGAGTTCGGCATGTTCCAGGTTCGCATACACGGCCGCGGCGGGCAGGGAGTGGTCACCGCCGCGGAAATGCTGTCCATCGCGGCCTTCGAGGAAGGGCGGCACGCGCAGGCCTTTCCGAGCTTCGGTTCCGAGCGCACCGGCGCGCCCGTGGTGGCCTTCTGCCGCATCGCCGACCGGGAGATCCGCCTGCGCGAGCCCATCATGGAGCCGGATGCCCTCATCATCCAGGATCCGACGCTGCTGCATCAGGTGGACGTCTTCGCGGGAACCAAGCGCGACGCCTATCTGCTCATCAACACGACCAAGAGTTTCGAGCAGCTTGGCTTGGCCGACTTCGTGCGCAATCACAGCGCCGCGCACCTGTGCACGCTGCCGGCCACCGAGATCGCGCTCAAGCATGTCGGCCGCCCCGTGCCCAACGTTCCCCTGCTGGGCGGTTTCGCGGCGCTTTCCGACCTGATCCGGCTCGAGTCGGTCGTCATGGCCATCAACGACAAGTTCGCGGGCAAGGTGGCGGCGGGCAACATCGCCGCCGCGACCGAAGCGTTCGATCTCGTGCGGACGAAGATGGAGGAAACCGCGAATGCTTAAGCAGATGGAAGGTTCGCGCGCCGTCGCCGAAGCCGTCGCGCTCTGCCGGCCGGAAGTGATCTGCGCCTATCCGATTTCGCCGCAGACGCATATCGTCGAGGCGCTGGGCGAACTGGTGAAGGACGGGAGTCTGGCGCCCTGCGAATTCATCAACGTCGAATCCGAGTTCGCCGCCATGTCGGTGGCCATCGGTTCCTCGGCCGCGGGTGCCCGCACCTATACCGCGACGGCATCGCAAGGGCTGCTGTTCATGGCCGAGGCGGTGTACAACGCCTCGGGCCTCGGCCTGCCGATCGTGATGACCGTGGCCAACCGCGCCATCGGCGCGCCGATCAACATCTGGAACGACCATACCGACGCGCTTTCGCAGCGCGATTCCGGCTGGCTGCAAATGTTCGCCGAAACCAACCAGGAGGCGCTCGACCTGCACATCCAGGCCTTCCGGCTGGCGGAGGAACTCAGCCTGCCGATCATGGTGTGCATGGACGGCTTCATCCTCACACACGCCTACGAGCGCGTCGACATGCCGACGCAGGAGCAGGTCGACGCCTACCTGCCCAGGTACGAACCGCGCCAGGTGCTCGATCCCACGGAGCCGGTGTCGATCGGCGCCATGGTCGGCCCGGAGGCTTTCATGGAAGTGCGCTATCTCGCGCACGCCAAGCAGATGGAAGCGCTGAAGCTGATTCCGGGCTACGCCGCCGAGTTCCGCGAGGTGTTCGGGCGTGAATCGGGCGGCCTCGTGCACACCTACAAGGCCGACGACGCCGAGACCATGATCGTCGCCATGGGCTCGGTGCTCGGCACCATCAAGGACGTCGTCGACGAGATGCGCGACGCCGGCCACAAGGTCGGCGTGCTGGGCATCACGCTGTTCCGGCCGTTTCCGATTGCCCAGGTGCGCGCGGCGCTGCAAGGCGCGCAGCGCGTGGTGGTGCTGGAGAAGAGCCTCGCCGTCGGCCTCGGCGGCATCGTGTCGACGAACGTGCGCACGGCCCTGTCGGCGCTGCCGATCGATGTGTATACCGTCGTCGCGGGCCTCGGTGGCCGGCCGATCACCATGCGCTCGCTGCACGCGCTGTTCCGCAGGGCGGAGAAGGACGACATCGACCCGGTGACCTTCCTCGACCTCAATCGCGAGGTGGTGGACAAGCAGATGGCGCGCGAGCGAAACACGCGTCGCTCCGGTCCGGCCGCGGAAGCGATATTGCGCGACATCGGCGCGCAGTTCGGCGGCATTGCCGCCAAGGTGGCACAGGAGGCGCCATGAGCTATCAACCCGTGAAGTTCTACCAGACCGGCACCTTCACCGTCGGTAACCGCCTGCTGCCGGCCGAGGAGCGCAGCGTGCAGGCGCAGGCCAAACGCTACAACTCGATCAACTCCGGCCACCGCGCCTGCCAGGGCTGCGGCGAGGCGCTCGGTGCGCGCTATGCCATCGACGCGGCGATGGAGGCGACCAACGGCCGGCTGATCTGCGCCAACGCCACCGGCTGCCTCGAAGTGTTCTCGACGCCCTATCCCGAGACCTCGTGGCAACTGCCGTGGATCCACTCGCTGTTCGGCAACACCGCGGCGGTGGCGACCGGCATCGCCGCCGCGCTGAGGGTGAAGCGGCAGAAGGGCGAGCGGCGCAACATCCGCGTCGTCGCGCAGGGCGGCGACGGCGGCACCACGGACATCGGCTTCGGCTGCCTCTCGGGCATGTTCGAGCGCAACGACGACGTGCTCTACATCTGCTACGACAACGGCGGCTACATGAACACCGGCATCCAGCGTTCGAGCGCGACGCCGCCGGCGGCGCGCACGGCGACCACCATGGCCGTCGGCCCGGAGCCGGGCAACGTCTTCGGCCAGGGCAAGTTCGTGCCGGCGATAGCGATGGCGCACGAGATTCCCTATGTCGCGACGGCGACCGTCGCCGACCTGCGCGACCTCGAAGCCAAGGTGCGCCGCGCCATGGAGTTCCAGGGCGCGCGCTACCTCCACATCCTGGTGCCCTGTCCGCTCGGCTGGGGCACCGCCTCCAACGAGACGATCAGGATCGCGCGGCTGGCCAAGGAGACCGGCATCTTCCCGGTTTTCGAGGCGGAATACGGCGAGCTAAAGTCAGTCCTGGCGATACGCCACCCCTTGCCCGTGGAAGAGTATCTGAAGCCGCAGAAGCGCTACGCGCACCTGTTCGGCGCGCATCCCAAGGCCGATGTCATCGCCCGCTTGCAGGAACTCGCCGACCGCAACATCCGCAAGTACGGTCTGCTCGACGGAGGAGACCGGTAATGGAAAAGCCCTTCGCCATCACCCTCGATCCCGGTTCCTCGCTGGCCAACAAGACCGGCTCGTGGCGCACCTTCCGCCCGGTCTACGTCGACCGGCTGCCGCCCTGCAACGCCGCCTGCCCCGCCGGCGAGAACATCCAGGGCTGGTTGTTTCACGCCGAGAGCGGCGACTACGAGCAGGCCTGGCGCGCCCTGACCGAGAACAATCCGCTGCCCGCCATCATGGGCCGCGTTTGCTACCACCCGTGCGAGGGCGCCTGCAACCGGCAGTTCGTCGACTCGGCGGTGGGCATCAATGCCGTCGAGCGTTTCCTTGGCGACGAGGCCATCAGGCGCGGCTGGGCCTTCGAGAAGCCGGCAAAGCAAAGCGGCAGGCGCGTGCTGGTCGTCGGCGCCGGGCCGTCGGGCCTGAGCGCCGCCTACCATCTGGCGCGCCTGGGCCACGCGGTCGAGATCCACGAGGCCGGCCCGTTCGCGGGCGGCATGATGCGCTTCGGCATTCCCAAGTACCGCCTGCCGCGCGACGTGATCGAGGCGGAAGTCAAGCGCATCCTCGACATGGGCGTGACGCTGAAGCTCGACGCCAAGGTCGCCAACATCGCCGACGCCATGAAGGCCGGCGGCTTCGACGCCGCCTTCCTCGCCGTCGGCGCGCACATCGGCAAGCGCGCCTTCATCCCCGCCGCCGACGCGACGCGCATCGTCGACGCGGTGTCGGTGCTGCGATCGATGGAGGGCGAGGAGAAGCCCATGCTCGGCCGCCGCGTGGTCGTCTACGGCGGCGGCAATACGGCCATGGACGTGGCGCGCACCGCCAAGCGCCTCGGCGCCGAGGAGGCGATCATCGTCTACCGCCGCACGCGCGAGAAGGCCCCGGCGCACGACTCCGAGATCGAGGAGGCGTTGCAGGAAGGCATCATGGTCAAGTGGCTGTCGACCATCAAGCAAGCCGACATTGGCGACAGTGGAGGCGAGATCACCATCGAGAAGATGGCGCTCGACGACAAGGGCTTCCCGCAGCCCACCGGCGAGTTCGAGAAGCTGGCCGCCGATTCGGTGGTGTTGGCGCTCGGCCAGGACGTGGACCTCGGCCTGCTCGAAGGCGTGCCGGGGCTGGCGGTGAAGGACGGCGTGGTGCAGGTCGGCCCCAACATGATGACCGGCCACCCCGGCATTTTCGCCGGCGGCGACATGGTGCCCTCCGAGCGCACCGTCACCGTCGCGGTCGGCCACGGAAAAAAGGCCGCGCGGCATATCGACGCCTGGCTGGCCGGCGCAACCTACGCGCCGCCGCCCAAGCACGAGGTCGCCACCTTCGACAAGCTCAATCCCTGGTACTACTCCGAAGCGCCGCATCAGGTGCGCCCCGTGCTCGACATCATCCGCCGCCAGTCGACCTTCGAGGAAGTGGTGCAGGGCCTCGACGAAGGCAACGCGCTGTTCGAGGCGCGCCGCTGCCTCAGCTGCGGCAACTGCTTCGAGTGCGACAACTGCTACGGCGTCTGCCCCGACAACGCCGTCATCAAGCTCGGCCCCGGCAAACGCTTCCGGTTCAACCTCGACTACTGCAAGGGCTGCGGCGTCTGCGCCGCCGAATGTCCGTGCGGCGCGATCAGGATGGTGCCCGAGGAGAACTGATGCGGCGTGCCGCGACGGCTGACTTTCAGCGCGGCCGGGCTGCGAGCCCCGAACTCTCGATGAAGGCGTCGATCACCGCGCCGAGCCCCGGCGTATCAATGTCGGCGAATTCATAGCGGGCGCGGGTCCACGACCTCGGCGGCGCCGACGATCAGAACGCGCGCAAGCTTGTCCATGGCGGGTCAATTATGCTTCAAGCTTCGCCTTGGCAGGCTGCGGCCGCTCTACCCTGGGGCGGTCTCCGGGCACTGTTATCCGTGCTAGGCTGGATAAAGGAAGCGCGTGACATGAATCCGAACCGGAATGCCGCCGTCGCATTGGCCCTGTCCTTGACCGCGCTGCTGGCGATGTTCGGCTTCGTGCCGCCGATGCCGCAGCCGCAGGAGTACCACCGGTTCGCCGACCAGAGCCTCCACTTCGGCATTCCTCATTTCTTCGATTCCGTTTCCAACCTGATGTTCATCCTCGCCGGCGTCGCCGGCCTGCGCTTCCTCGCCAGCGAGCGCGCACGCCTCGCATTCACGGACCGGCGGGAGGCGCTGGCCTATTGGTGGTTCTTCGGCGCCAGTGTGCTGGTCGGTCTCGGTTCCGGCTACTACCACCTCGCGCCGGACGACAGCCGCCTGTTCTGGGACCGCGCCGCGATCGCAATGGCCCTGATGTCGTGGCTCGCGGCGATCGTCGGCGAGCGTATCGACCTGGCGTGGGGCCGTCGCCTGCTGCCGCTGCTCGTCCTGGCGGGTGTCGGCAGCGCGGTGTACTGGCTCTGGAGCGAGAGCGCGGGCCGCGGCGATCTGCGCCCCTACCTGTTCATGCAGCTCGTGCCGATGCTCGGCGTGCCCCTGCTCCTGTGGCTCTATCGGCCGCGCTACCCGGGCGACCGCGACATCCTCGTCGTCCTCGCGCTCTATCCGGCGGCGCTTGCCTGCGACTTCCTCGACAAGCCCATTGCCGGATTGCTCGGCTTCGTCAGCGGCCATACGCTCAAGCACGTCCTTGCCGCCGCCGCCGTCTGGTGGGTCCTGGTCGGGCTGCGCCGAAGGCGGCCATCATAGGCGCCGGCCCGATGCATTCCTGGCTCGCCGATGCGGTGCTCGTCGCGCACCTGGCCTTCATCCTTTTCGTCGTCTTCGGCGGCTTCCTGCTGGGGCGATTCCCGCGGCTGGCCTGGCTGCACCTGCCGGCCGCGGCATGGGGCGCGCTGATCGAATTCGGCGGCTGGCTCTGCCCGCTCACGCCGCTCGAGAACCATCTGCGCCGGCTGGCCGGCGAAGCCGGATACGAAGGCGGCTTCGTCGCTCATTACCTCGTCCCCATCATCTACCCGGAAGCGCTGACGCGCGAGATGCAGATCGGGCTCGGCGTCGTCGTCCTCGTCGTCAATCTGGGCGCCTATCTGTGGGCGTTCCGCCGGTCGGCCGGTGACGAGGGCGCCCGGCGGAGTCCGTGATGCGCGTGATGCGCGGCTACGCGCGTGCCGACGCGTGGTTTTCCACGAAATGCCGCAGCACATGCTTCAGCACCGCGGCGTGCTTGTGGTTGCCCCTCGCCTGCGCATCGCGGATGTCGTCCTGGATCATCTGCTTGATGCGCCTTTCACCGCCGGCGCTATGCACCAGATAGCTGCCAAGTTCGACGGCCAGCATCTCGGGCAGATTTTCGTGCTCGGCGATGGCGAGAACCTCGTCCTCGGTCAGGTCGGACATATCAATGCATTCCTGGATCGACAGGTACATGCTGCTCTCCTTCTGATTTGAAAACCCTTGCCTTTCCGACTGGTCGGCTTTCGGAAGCGGCTCAATTTTCAGCATAGGCGAGAATCGCGGATCGGCAAGCCGGCCCGGGGCTTTCCGGTACGTCCGGACGCCGGGAGGCTGGACGCTGGAAGGGCAAATCCGGATAATTCAAGGTTTTGAGTCTGTCGAACCGGCTGTCCCGTCGCGCGGGGGCCATTTCGATCCCAACAACGTCCCGACAACGAAAACGAGAGATTCCCCATGGCCGCCGTCATGCCCGCCCCGAGCAATGCCCGATTACTGTTGTCCGGCAACGAAGCCGTTGCCCGCGCCGTCTGGGAATCCGGCTGCCGCGTGGCCGCCGCGTATCCGGGAACGCCGTCGACGGAGATGCTGGAAGTTCTCTCGACCTATCCGGACATCTACACCGAGTGGTCGGTGAACGAGAAAGTGTCGCTGGAAGTGGCCATCGGCGCCGCCTATGCCGGTTCGCGTTCCTTCTGCGCCATGAAGCACGTCGGCATGAACGTCGCCGCCGACGCCCTGCTGACGCTGACCCTGACCGGCGTGGTGGGCGGCCTGGTGATCGCCATCGCCGACGATGTCGGGCTGTCGTCGTCGCAGAACGAGCAGGATTCGCGCTACTGGGGCCGTTTCGCCCACCTGCCGGTATTCGAGCCTTCCGATTCCCAGGAAGCCTACGAGATGACCAGGGTGGCTTTCGATTTCTCCGAGCGGCTGCAGGTGCCGGTCATTCTGCGCATGACCACGCGCATCAACCACGTCAAGGGGCTGGTGACCGTCGGCGAGCGTTCCAGCCATCCGGCGAGGGGTTTCAAGAAGGACCCGGCGCGCTGGGTGATGACACCGGCCGGCGCCGGCAAGCGCATCCCGCTGATGTTCGAACGCGACAAGACGCTGCTGGCCGAAGCCGAGGCTTCGCCGCTCAACCTCGTCGACGAGGGCGCCGGGACCGTCGATCGGCGCGTCGGCTTCGTCACTTCCGGGCCCGCGTACATGCATGTGCGCGAGGCGTTTCCGAATGCGCCGGTGTTCAAGCTCGGCTTTTCCTGCCCCGTGCCCGTGGCGAGGCTCCGGGAGTTCGCCGGCACGGTCGACCGGCTGGTCGTCGTCGAGGAGGTCGAGCCGCTGGTCGAGACCGAACTCAAGGCGGCCGGCATCGCCTGCCTGGGCAAGGACATCCTGCCGCGCCAGGGCGAACTGGCGCCGAACATCCTCAAGCCGGCCATCGCCAGACTGCTTGGCGAGCCGGTTCCGGAGGGCATCACGCCGCCCGCGCCCGTCTTTCCCCGGCCGCCGACGATGTGCGTGGCCTGCCCGCACCTCGGCGTCTATTACACGCTGGCGCAGATCAAGAACATCACCATCTCCGGCGATATCGGCTGCTACACGCTCGGCGCCGGCCATCCGTGGAACGCGCTCGACACGACGGTCTCGATGGGCGCCTCGATGGGCATCGCGCTCGGCCTGGACAAGGGCCGCGGCGAGGCCGACAAGGACAAGCGCATTCTCGCCGTGATCGGCGATTCGACTTTCCTGCACATGGGCATGCAGGGCCTGCTCGACATCGTCTACAACGGCGGCAACGTCACCGTGCTGCTGCTCGACAACCGCGCCGTCGGCATGACCGGCGGCCAGTCGAACCCGGGCACCGGCCGCGACATCCACGGCCAGGAAGCGCCGCGCGTCGATTTCGCCAAGCTGGTCGAGTCGCTCGGCGTGAAGAAGGAGCGCATCCACGTCGTCGATCCCTACCAGCTGCCGGTGCTGTTCAAGACCATCCGCGAGGAGATCAAGATTCCCGAGGTTTCGGTGATCATCACCGACCAGCCCTGCGTGCTGATCGACGACTACAAGAAGCAGAAGCCCTACGAAGTCATCGACGACAAATGCACCGGCTGCGGCAATTGCGTCGATGTCGGCTGCCCGGCCATCCACGTCACGCGCCGCGAGAAGTCGGTCAAGCCGTCGGGCAAGGAAGTGGAACTGCAATTCGTCACCATCGAAACGGCGGCCTGCACAGGTTGCAGTCTCTGCGTGCAGCCCTGCGCGCCCGACGCGATCGTCCACGCCGATCTGACGCGGCCGATGCGCCTCGTTCGTCACTAGGAAAACCGTCATGTCCGATACATCCATCACCAACATCCTGGTCGTCGGCATCGGCGGCCAGGGCGTCATGACCGCCACCGAGATCCTCGCCGAGGCGGCCATCGCGCTCGGCCACGACGCCAAGAAAACCGAAGTGGCCGGCATGGCCCAGCGCGGCGGCGTCGTTTCCTCGCACCTGCGCTTCGGCCCCAAGGTGCTTTCGCCGCAGATCATGGCCGGCACGGCCGACCTGCTGGTCGGCTTCGAGGCCGCCGAGGCGATGCGCTGGTGCCACTATCTGAAGCCGGGCGGTCTGGTGCTCATGAATACCGCGCGCCTGGTGCCGCCCGTGGTCGATCTGGGGCTTTACGATTACCCCGACGACCCGTTCGCCGAGATCAAGCGGCGCGGCTACCAGGTGCATGCCTTCGACGCCATGGCCATTGCGCTCGAACTCGGCGACATGCGGCTGGGCAATACCGTGATGCTCGGCGCCATGTCCGACCACCTGCCTTTCCCCGCATCGGTGCTGCTTGAAGCCGTGCTGAAGCGTTTCCGCGCCAAGAAGCCGCAGATGGTGGCGGTGAACCAGAAAGCTTTCGAGGCCGGGCGGGCGGCCGACCAGGCCGCGGCCGATGGCAAGCTCGAAAATGCGGAGGCGGCCGAGGCATGACCGCCCGCATCATCGACGGCAACGCCCTGTCGGCGAAAATCCGCGAACTGCTGGCGACAAGCGCCGCCGGCATGAAAGTCAGCCGTGGCGTCACGCCGTGCCTGGCGGTGATCCTGGTCGGCGAGGACGCGGCTTCGCAGGTCTATGTGCGCAATAAGGTCGCCGCCTGCGAGAAGGCCGGCTTCCGCTCGATCAAGCAGGTGTACCCGCCCGATGTCGAGCCGGTCACCGTGCTGGCGAAGATCGCCGAGCTGAATGCCGATCCCTCGGTGCATGGCATCCTCGTGCAGCTGCCGCTGCCCAGGCACTTCGATTCGGAGGCGGTGCTGGAGGCGATCGTGCCCGAGAAGGACGTGGATGGCTTCCACGCCGGGAACATCGGCGCGCTGATGCAGGGCAACCCGCGCTTCATTCCCTGCACGCCCTACGGCGTGATGAAGATGCTGGAGGCCGAGAAAGTGCCGCTCAAGGGCGCCGAGGCGGTGATCGTCGGCCGCAGCAACATCGTCGGCAAGCCGATGGCCATGCTGTTGCTCGCGCAATCCTGCACGGTCACGGTCTGTCATTCGCAGTCGAAGGATCTCGCCTTCCACACCCGCCGGGCCGACATCCTGGTCGCGGCGGTCGGCAAGGCGAAGATGATCACCGGCGACATGATCAAGCCGGGCGCGACGGTGATCGACGTCGGCATCAACCGTTTGCCCGATGGCAAGCTGTGCGGCGACGTGGACTTCGAATCGGCGAAGGAAGTCGCCGGGCTGATCACGCCGGTGCCGGGCGGGGTCGGCCCGATGACCATCACCATGCTGCTTGCGAATACGCTGGAATCCGCGGAACGAACCTTGAAGTGAGGAACTTGAAATGAGCAAGCCCCTTGTTGGCATCGTCATGGGCTCGGACTCCGACTGGCCGATCATGAAGGCCTGCGCCGAGA